>JAFAEX010000130.1 GCA_023423795.1 Chloroflexota bacterium
CTGCTGGTGCGCGCCGGTGGCCGCCCGGTCGGCGCCGCCCCGCCCGAACGGTTGCTGGTGCCGCTCGACCTTTCGCCGGCGGCGGATCGCGCCGCGCCGGTCGCGCTGTCGCTCGGTCGCGCGCTCGGCATCGGCGTCCACGCCGTCGTCGTCGCCGACGCCGCGAAGGCGGCGGCCCAACCCGGTCAGCATCCGGGCGAACCCGCCGGCATCTCGGCCGATCGGGCGGATGCCCACCTCTCCGGCCTCGCGGAAACGGCTGATCGGGAGCGTTGCCCGCTCTCCTGCGAAGTCCGCGCCGGCGACCCGTCCGACGAGATCCTGGCAGCGATCCTACCGGGCGACCTGGTGGTGATGTCCACCCACGGCGGCGGCGGCGCGCAACGCTGGGCCATCGGCACCGTCGCGGAGCACGTGCTGCGGCGCGCGCCGGTCGCCGTCCTGCTCGTCCGCTCCGACGAGGCATCCCGGGCGTAGCAGATGCCCATCCGGTAACGCTTCAGCCGCGCAGCGGCGACCCGATGGCGCGGCGCCAGGCGTCCGCACCCTCGACGGCTCGCAGACTCGCCATTCCGGGCTTGCCGAAGGACCTCGTTACCGGCACGAGGCTGCCAGACGTCGCTCTTCCGGCCGCCATTCTCCGCACGGCGGAATGCCACTGCGGCGATACTGCACGCACCCCGCCAACCGCCAAGGGGAAAGGACGATGCCCGTGCCAGCCGCCGACGCCATCTTCCCGCCCGGATTCCTTTGGGGCGCCGCCACGTCGGCCTACCAGGTCGAGGGCGCGGTGCGCGAGGACGGGCGCGGCGAGTCGATCTGGGACGTGTTCAGCCACATCCCCGGCAACATTGCCGACGGCTCCACCGGCGACATCGCCTGCGACCACTACCACCGCTACCGGGACGACATCGCGATCATGCGCGAGCTGGGGCTGACCAGTTACCGGTTCTCCATCGCCTGGCCGCGCGTCTTCCCGGCCGGGGCCGGATCGGTTAACCGGGCAGGGCTCGACCACTACCGGCGGGTCGTCGATGCGCTACTCGAAGCGGGCATCGCGCCGATGGTGACGCTCTACCACTGGGACCTGCCGCGCCCGCTCCAGAGCCTGGGCGGCTGGGCGAACCGGGATACCGCCCTGCGCTTCGGCGAGTTCGCCAACGTGGTCGCCGGCGCGCTCGGCGGCGAAGTGGACCGCTGGATCACGATCAACGAGCCGTGGATCGCCGCGTTCTTCGGGCACCTCTACGGCTGGTTCGCGCCCGGAAAACGCGACCTCGCGACCGCCGTTGCCGCCGCCCACCACCTGATGCTGGCCCACGCGGAAGGGATGGACGCGCTGCGGGCGGAATTGCCATCCTCGGCGCAGGTCGGGGTCGGCCTCAACCTCGCGCCCATCGAACCTCTGGGCGACTCCAACGCCGACGCGGAGGCCGCCCACCGGTTCGACGGCAGCCTCAACCGCTGGTTCCTCGACGCGCTCTACCACGGCCGCTACCCGGACGACATGCTGGCGGCCTACGGCGATGCCTTGCCGGAGATCCGCGACGGCGACATGGCCCGGATCGCGCGGCCGACCGATTTCCTCGCGCTGAACTACTACGCGCCGATGGTCGTCCGCTGGCAACGCGGCGCGCCGCTGCTCGACATCGAACTCGCGGAGCGGCCGGAGGGGCCGAAGACCGCGATGGGATGGCCGATCGATCCGGACGGCCTCTACCGGCTCCTGATCCGGCTGCGCGACGAGTACGCGCCAACGTCCATCGTCATCACCGAGAACGGTGCGGCCTTCGAGGACCGGCTGATCGACGGCGTCGTGAACGACCCGGAGCGCCAGCGGTACCTGCACGACCACCTGCTCGCGGCCTACCGGGCGGTCGAGGACGGCGTGCCCCTGCACGGATACCTCGCGTGGTCGCTGCTGGACAATTTCGAATGGGCCAACGGGTACGAAAAGCGGTTCGGTCTGGTCTACGTCGATTTCGCGACGCAGGAGCGGACGATCAAGCGCTCCGGCCGCTGGTTCGCCGGCGTCACCCGAGAAAACGGGGTGCGCGGATGATCGGCGGGAGCGTTACCGTCGAGTACACCTCGGCATGACCAACCACGATCCGCGCTGGTACGACCTCGCCGGCATCCTCGTGGACCACGCGACCGGGGTGCGCGCGGGCGACCGGGTGCTGGTCGCCATGCGGGAAACCGAAACGCTGCCGCTGGCCACGGCCGTGGCCGAGCACGCGGTGCGGCGAGGGGCCTATCCGCAGGCGATCTTCACCGCCGCCGCGTTCGAACGGGCGCTGCTCGTGCACGGAAACGACGACCTCGCCGCGCGGGAGCCGGACGTGGAAGCGCTCGCCTTCGACTGGGCCGACGTCGCTATCGTGCTCCGCGGGGCGCGCAACCCGCACGAACTCGCGGACGTCCCCGCCGGACGGGTGGCGCTCCACCGACGGGCGCTCGGGGCGATCTCGGCCCGCCGCACGGAATCGACGCGCTGGACGCTGGTTCGGGTGCCGACCGAGAGCCTCGCGCAATCGGCCGAGTTGCCGTTCTCCGCGGTGATGGACCTGTTCTGGGCGAGCACGCTACGGGATTGGGTCGCCGAAGGAGCTGAGTGGCGCGCGCTGGCGGCACGTTTGGCCGCCGGCACGCGGGTGAGGATCACCGGGCCGGGCATCGACCTCGCCTTCTCGACCGCCGGGCGGCGCTGGGTCGTCGGCGACGGCAGGATCAACGTGCCGGACGGAGAGATCTACACCGCGCCGGTGGACGATTCGGCCGAGGGCGAGGTCGCCTTCGACTGGCCGTCTGCCACCTTCGGGCAACCGATCGAGGGCATCCGGCTCCGGTTCCGGCGCGGCGAGGTGGTGGAAGCCACCGCCGAGCGCAACGAGGGCGCGCTTCGGGCGCTGCTGGCGATGGACGACGGCACGCGCCGGATCGGCGAGGTCGGGATCGGCGTCAATCGCGGCCTGACGCGACCGCTGGGCGACGTGCTGTTCGACGAGAAGATCTTCGGGACGGTGCACATCGCGCTCGGCCGCGCCTACGCCGAATGCGGCGGCACGAACCGGTCGGCGCTGCACTGGGATCTCGTCAAGGACCTGCGGGACGGCGGCCGGATCGAGGTGGACGGGCAGGCCGTCTTCGCGAACGGGGCGTTCCTTCCCTGATTCGCTGGGCGGATTCGCGGTGGAGGAATCGGCTCCACCGCTGAGCACGTCAGGCCGGTTCGCCGTCTGGTTATCGGGGCCTCACGCGCCGCCGGCGGCGTCCTCCGGCACGCCGCCGACGGGTTCGGGATCGTCCACCCAGGTGACGATCGTCACCATCGTGCTCCCGTCCGGCAGGCGGGTTTCGGTGACGGTGTGCAACCCGTCCTCGCTGACCTCGGCGTTCGGGATCACGGCCGGATCGAAGATGCTGCCGGCCGCGGACATCGCCTTGCCCTTGCGGATCGTGATGTCGCGGTCGCGGTGGTCGTTGACCTTGAGCAACCGGTCGAAGTCGGACTTGAGCGGTTTCGTCGTTTCGGCGAGCCGGTTGGTGTCGTCGTTCATGCAGGATTTGCTGTTGTTCTTCGGGTGCGGCAGCCCGAGCGCGTGCCCGAGTTCGTGACACATCGTGTGCTGCCGAATTTTCCGGTTGTTGTATTGGGCCTCCCTGAAGTAGTAGTCGTTAAGTTGCACCGTCGCTTGCGTGATGTGTTTGCCGCTAAAGGCGATCCGGGTCAGCCCGAGCCAACCCGTCGCTCCGTAGCTGGCGCTACAGACCTCGACCTGCCCTTTCGTGGCGCGGCACGTTTTCGGATCGACGCCACCCTTGGTGATCCGCATCTTGACGACGCCGGACCGAGACCAGCGCTTGGCGGCGCGCTTGAGGAACTTGTCCCAGTTCGCATCGACGTTGTCGCCGACGCGCAGGGTGAACGGGATGCCCTTCGTCCCCCAGTGGTACTTGCTCTTGTTGCCGAAGTCGTCGGCGAGCACCGACAACGACGGCCCGGCGACCATGAGCACGACCACGATGAGCACGGCGGTTCTCGCCGCGAATCGCCTGAGCCCCAACTGATGCTCCCGTCTGCGCCGTGCCCGGGTCGGGCTACGGCGCCGGCGTCGCGTCGCCTTCCGGCGTGGCGCTCGCGCCCGCGCCCGTGCCGTCCGCCAGCGCGGCCTCGATGGCGGCCTGCAGGCCGTCCCATCCCTGCCAGTCGATCTGTTGCCCGTTGACGAACAGCGATGGGGTCGAGTTCACCCCGGCCGCCTGGGCCTCGTCCAGCATTCCCTGCACCGCCTGCTCCGGCGCGTCGGTGGCCATGCAGGCGTCGTAGGCGGCGAGGTCCAGCCCCAACCCCTCGGCGATCGCCCGCAGCACCTGCTCGGGATAACCGTTCACAGCCCCGTACCGTTGCTGGTTCTGGAAAATGGAGTCGTGGAACGGCCAGAACACGTCCTGCTCGGCCGCGCAGTAGGCGGCCTCGGCGGCGCGGTTCGCGCCGGCGCCGCGGAAAGCGTAGTCGCGGAATTCGAAGAAGACATCCCCGGTCGCGACGTACTCCTCCACCAGCACGGGCTTCACCTCACGGGTGAAGAAGCCGCAGCCCGGTCAGGTGTAGTCCCCCCACTCGACGACCGTCACCGGCGCATTCGGGTCGCCCATCGTGCGCCCGGCGACGGGGATGCCCTCGGCGGGCGGGTCCGCCAGCGCAACTTCCGGCGCGGCGGGTTTGCGGATGAAAACGAAGAAAACGAGCAGGGCGACCACGGCGATCGCGACGACGCCGCCGACGACCGCCATGAGGCGCTGCCGCTTCGCGGCCTCCGCCTGGGCGACCTTGCGCTGGGCGCGCCCACTGAGGCGCTGCTCGGTTGCGGCGGACCGCTGCTCGTTCCCCGGTTTCCCGCCGCGCGGGGTGTTGTCCGACATGAAAGCCCTCCGGGTCGGCTACTCGTGGATCTCGTCGATCCGCCAGCGGCCTCCCTCATCGACGAAGACCAGCACCGCCGCGCCCTGGGTGGCGTTCGCGGTCGGCGTGGCCGGCCCATGCACGTGGAATTGTGGATTATCGATGGTCACCCGTGCGAGCAACCGACCGTCCTGGAGTTGCCGCACGTCGGCGACCTCGATCAGCGCCACCCGCTGCTCGGGCAGGGCCGGGACGGGCGCGCCGGCCATCCGCTCCAGCGCCGGCGGCGGTCCGTCCGGGAACGCGAGCCGCAGGCGGTTCTCGGAATACAGCGCCAAGCGGCGCATGGTGTCGCCGGCGTTGGTGCAGGCAACCAGTTCCCGCACCACGCCGTGCACGGTTGCGACCTGCTCTTCGCTGGCAGGGTCGCCCGCGGATGGCGATGGCGGCTCCGGCAGCGGAGTCGCCACTGCTGCCGGATCGTGCGTTTCGGCCAGTTGCCGCAGCGAGTCGAGCGTGCGCGGCTCGATCGTGCACGCTTCCTCCGCCGGCGCGTCGCGAGCCGCCAGCGCGTCGTACTGGATGTTTCGCACGTAGGCGATGATCGATTCGATCTCATCGTCGGTCAGGTTGGGGAAACCGGGCATTTTCGTGCCGGCGATGCCGTTGCGGATCCAGAAGGCCATCGTCGCGTCGTCGTGGACGTAGGCGTGCGCGGCGGTGAGGTCGGCTGGCACGATGCCCTCCGTTCCGGCGAGCGGTCCGTCGCCGCGGCCCTGGGCGCCGTGACACGAAGCGCAGTTTGCGGCGTAGAGCGGATCACCGCGTTCCACCAGTGAGGCGTCCGGGCGGGCGGCCAGCGACGGGGCGACCGGCGCCGCGATCGCATCGGGCATGCGTGCCCCAACCAGTACGAAGAGCCCCAGCAACGCGCCGGCGATGCCGAGTCCGGCGGCCTCCTTGCGCATGACGGATTGTCTCGCCATCGCCGCCCAGGCCGCGGCGACGACGCCCGCCAGCAGCAGCAGCAGCCCGGCGATGCCGGCCGTGCCGAAGCGCGGCGGCGGCCCCGGCTGCTCGACGACCGGCGGCTCGATGCCGACCGGCTGGGTGACGCGCAGATCCCAGTCGGGCTGCCCCGGGCCGGTGACCTTGACCTCGATCGTCCAGTCCCCGGCGATGGCGAACTGGCTGCCGTGGCCCTCGAACGCGCCGGACGCGGACGGCGCCAGCCGCAATTCGCTTTGGCCGGTACGCTGGCTCGGCAGTTCGAATCGCAGCAACGCCTCGGAGCCATCCGGGGAGCGCAGGTGCGCCTCGTGGCCGCTGCCGAGTTCGAGCCGGTAGTGGTTCGGCCCGACCGAACCGGGGGTGACGATCAGCCGCCCCTCCTGCCCGTTCGCGGAGAGCGGGATCGTCATTCGTCCGTCGAGTTGGGCCAGTTCCTCGCGCCCGGGCGCTTGCCCGATCAACATGCCGACGACGCCGAGCAGGAGCGTGACCAGCAACGCCTCGGCGGCGAGCGCGGTGACGAAGTTGCCGCTCCAGCCGGTGCTGGCCGCTTCGTCGGTGGCGCGGGCGATCTTGCGGGAAACGACCAGCAGGTTGAACGCGGCCAGCGCCAGCAGCGGGACCAGCAGCGCCAGTTTGATCATCAGCGTCTGGCCGTACTCGGTGGTGGTCAGCGCGGCCAGGCTGCCGATCTGCAGCCAGGCGGCGTAGAGCCCGGTCACGGCCATCGCTCCCCAGGCGGCGAGGGCGATGAAGGAGAAGCGCGGCAGCGCCCGCCCGAGCACGACCTGCCGGCCGGCGGGGGTGAGGTCGTTCAGCGTCGGCACGAGGACGACGAGCAGGACGAGGATGCCGCCGACCCAAAGCGAAGCGGCAAGCAGGTGCACGACGTCGAAGGCGATCGCGGTCGCCTGCCCGGCCGGTTGGGCGGCGGCGTGCGCCAGCATGGAAAACGGGACCGGCAGCAGCGCCGCCAGCGCAAGCGCGGCGCCGCTGCCCGCGAGGTACCGGCGCGGCCACCACCAACTCACGCCGAGCAACGCCGCCGCGAAGACGAGCAGCAATCCGACCCGGACCAGCCAGAGCATGCCGTAGCGGGTCTCGAAGAGCGTCGTCTGCACGGAGCCGAGGAAGCCGCCGGCGGCGACGGTTGCCAGCGCTTGCACCGCCAGCGCGACGACGTCGGCGACGAGCGCGGCGCCGACCGCCCAGGCGGCAAACGTGCGCGCCCGGCGGGCCATCGCCGGCCCGGCCTGCCAGGCGGGCGAAATCGCCGGGCGCAGGACGAAGACCCAAATTGGCCAGATCGCGACCGCCGCCGCGAGACCCATCAGCGCGAACCAGCGCGAGGCGGCCTTGACGAACTCCGGCGCGCCGGTCGAAACGCCGCTCGCGGCCGGGGCGGCGACGACCGAAACGTCGCGGTCGCTGCCGATGGTGAACGGGACGTACCCCTGGGCGGTGTGGCCGTCGGCGGTGGAGAGCGTGCGCCAAAGCACGGCGTAGGTGCCGTTGGCGAGCCCGGGCGGCAGGGTGAGGATCATCGAATAGCCGTCGTCGCCGAAACTCGACGTGGCGCCTTCGATGGCGGTGCCGGACGCGTCGTACAACTCGGCGCGGCTGTAACTCTGTTCGAGCGGCTCGGTGAAACCGAGGACGACCTCCGCTGGAGCGTCGGCCAGCACCGCGTTCGCGGCGGGGATGCTGGCGTCGAGGAATGCGTGCGCGGCGGCGGGCGGCGCCGCGCCGGCAGCCACGAACAGCACGGCGCACGCGAGCCACAGCGCCGCCAGCGCCGCGCGCGCGCGCCGTCCGGTGCCGGGAACGGTCGTGCGGGCGTTCGTGGCGGTCGCCTCCTCGAAAACGGCGGTCGCGATGGGGACTCCCGTCATGCGATCCAGCCTACGCCGCCGGCCGCGGCAGGAACCACCACCCGCGGCAGCCGTGCCACGGCCGGCGGCGGCTCAGGCGTGGCGGCGGGCGAGCCCCAGCGCCGCCAGGCCGACGCCGAGGGTCGCCAGCGCGATGGCGATGACGGCAAAGGTGCGGGCCGATTGCGCGGCCGCCGATGCCTGGTCGGCAGCGGCCGCCACGTCGGTCGCGTCCGGGAGCGGCGCGGGGAACTGCACGGCCGAAAGCGGCTCGACCGCGTTGAAGGTGGACGGCGACGAGGTCTCCTCGATAGACACCGGTTCACCGTCGATTTCACCGTCGAGGCGGAATGTGTAGTCGCCGATGGCGGTCGGGAAGAACGGGGCAAGGTAGACGCCCTCCCCCTGCGGGATGAGCGGCAATTCGAGCGTCGCGCCGTCCTTCTCGACGGTGGCGTTGAGGGTGGCGGCAAGCCCGTCCACCGGCGTAACGCCGCCGCTGCCGTACTCGCCGACCTTGACGAAGACGGCGTTTGGCTGCCCGAGGTACGCCGGTTCGTGCTGGAAGCCGAGTTCCACCGCGAACCGCCCATCCGCCACGTCGATGGTGACGTGGGCGAGGGCGGCGGCGGGAAACAGGACACCTGCCAGCACCGTGGCCGCGAGCGCGATCGTCCGCCGCATTGGCTATCCGTCCTCTCCGTTCGTGCGCGATGACGCGGACCGGGTTAGGGCAAGCGCAAACCCGGCCCGCGCCGATCAAGCCCCGGCCTCCGGGGTGGCGGGCGCGCCGTGGTCGTCCGGTTCGCCTTCGGCGTGGTCGTCGGCGCCGTCCGCGTGGGCGTCGTCGATCGCGCCGCCGGCGCTGACCGGCGACAGCGCGTGGCCGACGTAGATGGTTACGTCGAGCCCGTCGTCGTCGTCCTCGAAGAGGGCGATGCCGACGTGGCCGGGCCGGTTAATCTCGCCCAGGCCGACCGCCAGTTCGTCGCCGAACCGCGCGCCGCCGACGTTGCCGCAGGCGATGCCGGTGAGATCCTCGTCGGATTCGTAGATCATCAGGGCGTGCGGCGCGGCGAGGAGGTCGTCGAGCGACAGGCCGGTTTCGGTTTCGCTGCGCATCACCTGGTAGGCGCTTTGCGGGTTGACCGCCTCGGTCGGCGGCACGGGGTTGCCATCGACATCGACCTCGCCGCCGACGCCGTTGAACGACGCGACCACCCGGCCGAGGTCGGCGCAGGATCCCGCGTGGAGTTTGGCGGGGTGCCCGTGCGCCTCGTGGGCGTGCGCGGCCGGGACGGCGACGGCCGAGCACGCGCCCGCCAGTCCCAGCACCGCTGCCGCCCTCCGGATCGCATCGATGGTCATAGTGGCCCTCCGTGGATCGGCCCGGCGGCTGCGCCGCGCGGGCCATCGTTGCGTTCGTGCCATTGTGGGATCACCGGGCGGGCGCGACCACCCGCCAACTCGCCGACCGTGACGGTTCTCCACGCGGCGAGACGCGCACCGTCACCCGCCACGACCCGGCATCGAGATCCAGCGGGCCAGTCTCGAACCGTCCGTCCGCCGCCGGTTCTGCCGATCCCGTCACCGGGGACGATCTCGCCCCGTCCGCATCGTCGTGCCGGGCCGAGACGGCGACGGTCGCGCTATCGACCGGGTTGCCGTCGGCGTCGGCGACGTCGATGGCGAACGTGGCCGGGTCCGGGCCTTCCGCGAGGGTGATGCTCAGGCCGTCGATGACCTGCGCCTCGCCGAGCGCCGGTAGGGCGTCCGGCGTCGGGTGGTGCATGGCGTGGTCCATCGCCGAGGCAGGGGTACCCGGGTGGTGGTCGTGGTGCGTCGTCGTGGGGCTGGCGACGGCGGCGATTGGAGTCGCGCTCGTCGGCGCGGCAACCACCGGGGCAGACGCCGGTTGAACGCGGGCGACGAACAGCAGCACTGCGCCGGCGGCAACCCCGGCGAGACCGAGCGGCAACCCGGCCCGGCGGCTTCCCCGGACGGAGGCGACCGCGCCCGCAACGAGCAGGACCGCGGAAAGAACCACCCCGAGCGCGCCGAGCGGGCCGAAACCCGGCGCGGCCGGCGCGGGATCGGGCGGGCGCGGCGGAACGGCGGCAATCGGGATCGTGACCGAACCGGAGGCGTTGAATGCGCCGATCTGGCGCACGACGACCTCGGCCTCCCAGTCGCCGGCGGCGGGCAGCGTGTCCTCGCCGGCGAAGCGGTTGCCCTCCTCGCGGACGAGCGGGACCGTCCGTTGCGGAATGTCGAGGGCGGGCAGGGAGATACGCAGGAGCGCCTCGCTGCCCGCCGGAAGCTGCTGGCCAGCGGCTTCGACCGTAAACCGGTTCAACCCCGGTGCGCCGGGCGCGACGGTGACGCTGGCCGAATCCGGGCCGCTCCCCGCCAGCGATGCCATGAGCCGGAGTTCGGCGGGCTGCTCCGAGCGGAACACATCGCGCGCGGGTTCGCTGCTGGCCATGAAAGCCGCCAGCAGGAAGACCGGCAGGGCGAGCATCAGTTCCCAGCGGACCGAACCGCGGGCGCGCCTCGCGGCAGGCGCGGCAGGAGCGGGCCCGCCGGCGGACCGCTCGATCCGCGGCAGGAAGCGCCAGCGGTTCAGCGCCGCCAGCGCGAGGATCGGCAGCAGGAACAGCAGTTTGCCGAGCAGCGCCAGCCCGTAGCCGGGCGTCAACAGCGCCGGCAGGCTGCCGACGTGGAGCCACGCCGCGTAAACGCCGCTGATCGCGAGCAGGACCCACACCGCGCCCGCGACCGCCGAAAAGCGCGGCAGGGCGATGGCCAGCGCGCTCCGCCGGGCGGCGTCACCCGCCGGCCAAACGCTCGGGATGACGGCCGCCGAAAGCAGCACGAGGCCGCCCGCCCAGAAGGCCGCGCCCGCGACATGGACGTACTGGGCGGCGATGGCGGTCGCCGCGCCGTCGAGGACCGCGGCGGCATGGGCGTTCAACGCGAACGGCACGGGGACGAGGAGGCTCAGGGCCAGCGCCGCGACCGACGCGAGCGACCGCGGACGCGACCGCTCCCAATCGCTCCGCTCGAGCAAGGCGGCGAGCAGGCAGATGCCGGCCAACCGCGCCAACCAGAGCCAGCCCCAGCGCGATCCGGAAAGCAGGGCCAGCGCGCCGCCGACGGGATCGCCGGGCAGCGCCACGAGACCCTGCGCGAACAGGGTCACGACCGCCGCAGCCAGCCCGATCGCGAACCCGGCGCGGGCGAGCCGCCGCGACCGCCGCGCACCCTCGTGAACGGAGCCGGTTGCCGCGAGCGCCGGGCGGGCAACGAACAGCCAGAGCGGCCAGATGGCGGCCTGCGCCGCCAATCCCGTCACCCCAAGCCAGCGCCCGAACGCGGCGACGGCCGTTTCTCCGCCGCCACCCTGCGCGACCGATGCGGCGACCGCCCCATCGGACGCGCCCACCGTAAACGGGAAGAAGCCACGCTGGCCGTGCCCATCGACGGCCGACAGGTTGCGCCACGAAAGGGCGTACGCCCCATCGCCGAGGTCACCCGGCAGCGCAACGACGAGGACGTGCGGATCGCCGGGATCGACCGTAGCCCCGACGCCCGGAACCTCCACGCCGTCGGCGGCGAGCAGGACCGCGCCGGAACCCGCCGGTTCCAGTGGTTCGCTGAAGCGGACGCGAACCTCGGCCGGCGGCTCCGGGAGCACCGCGCCCGGGGCAGGGTCGCTTTCGACGAACGCCGCGTGCGCTCCCGCGCCGCCCGCCGTGACGAGGAGCAGCAAGAGCGTGGAAATGGCGATGAGCACGACGCGGCAGGCCGCTGTCGCGCGGTTGGGTCTCTGCATAATGGTACGCCGCGCGGGCAGCGGCGGCGGCAGGACGAATGCCCCGCCGCCGCCGGTCCCGGGCTAGCCGCGCGCCCGCCGGCCG
>JAFAEX010000136.1 GCA_023423795.1 Chloroflexota bacterium
CGACGCGGCTTCGAAGGTGGCCGTGGCGAACCCGGAGCCGCAGTTCCCGGCGCTGGTCGAGCGCGACCGCCCGGCGCGCGGCAACCGCTTCGCGCCGGATCGCACCCAGCCGAACGCCGCGCCCCGCCCGGCGCGTGAGCCAGCCTCGGCCGACGCCACCGCGCCGGTCGCCGTTGCCGCCGCGGTGGCCGCCGAACTCGAGCGGGAAACGGACTCGGAACTTATTCCCGTCCGCATGCCGGCCCCGGCTGCCCGCCCGGCGGCCCGGCGGGCAAGCGCGTCCGCTGCCGTGCTGGAAGCGCCGGTCACCGAGGCGGCCGAGCCGGAACGGGTCGCCGTTCGCCCGGCGCAGGCCGCACCGGCGCCGGAGGCCGAGGCGGAACCGGAGCCCGAATCGGACGACGAACCGGACCTGCTCATCACCATGCCGGCGCAACAGGCGCGCATGCCGCTCACCACAAAACCGGCGCCGTCGGCCGCCGCGGCCGCGGCGCAAGCCGGGGCGCTGCTGCCGCTGCCGGACATCGGTCGCCTGTCGTACTACGACCACGTCGCGCCCGATGCCGACGAGCTGCGCCAGAAGGCGAAGCGGATCGAGGAGACGCTGGCCAGCTTCCGGGTCGAGGCCCGGGTGCGCGAGGTCAACCCCGGACCGACCGTCACCCAGTTCGCGCTGGAGCCGGGGGTCGGCATCAAGGTCCGGCGCATCACGGAGCTGCAGAACGACCTCGCGCTGGCGCTAGCCGCCCGGTCGCTCCGGATCGAGGCCCCGGTGCCCGGGGCAGCCCGGGTCGGGCTGGAGATCCCGAACGACCACGTCACCACCGTCGGCCTGCGCGAAACGCTGGAGTCACCGGTCTTCACCCGCGGCAAAGCCAAATTGCCGATCCCGCTCGGGCAGGACGTCAACGGCCGCTACGTCGTCGGCGACCTGACGAAGATGCCCCACCTGCTGATCGCCGGGGCAACCGGCGCCGGGAAGAGCGTCTGCCTCAACTGCATCATCTCGACGTTCCTGCTGACGAGGACGCCGGACGACCTGAAGCTGATCATGATCGACCCCAAGATGGTCGAGTTGACCGGCTACAACGGCGTGCCCCACCTGCTGGCCCCGGTCGTCACCGAGATGGACAAGGTCGTCGGCACGCTGCGGCAAACGCTGCGCGAGATGGAGCGGCGCTACGCCCTGTTCGCCCAGCTCGGGGTGCGCAACCTCGACGGCTACCGCGAAAAGGTCGCGGACGAACCCGGCGCGGAGCGCATCCCGTACCTCGTCGTCATCATCGACGAGTTGGCCGACCTGATGATGACCGCGCCGGACGACGTCGAGGGGCTGCTGGTGCGGTTGTGCCAGATGGCGCGCGCCACCGGCATCCACCTGATCATCGCTACCCAGCGGCCGTCGGTGGACGTCGTCACCGGGCTGATCAAGGCCAACGTGCCGAGCCGGATCGCCTTCGCCGTCTCGTCGCTGGCCGACAGCCGGGTGGTGCTGGACATGCCGGGCGCGGAGCGGTTGCTGGGCCGCGGCGACATGCTCTATCTGCCGGCCGACGCCGCCAAGCCGACGCGGGTGCAGGGCGCGTTCCTCGCCGACGCCGACGCCCAGTACATCGTCGAGCACTGGCATTCGGTCTCGCCGGTGCCGCAGTACGTGCAGGAGTGGCTGGAGCCGCCGGCGTCCGGCACGACGATGGTGGCGGGGGAGGGCGCCGAGGAAGGCGACGACCCCCTCTTCGACGACGCGCTGGCCCTCGTCCGCTCCCAGCGGACGGCCTCGGCCTCGATGCTCCAGCGGCGGTTGCGCGTCGGCTACAACCGCGCCGCCCGCCTGATCGAGCGGATGGAGGACGAGGGCTACATCGGCCCTGCCGACGGTGTGCGCGGCCGCCCGGTGCTCTTCCGCGACGACGATTGACGGGCGCGGCGGGGCGCGAAAGTACTCCGTGGTCCCGTTTTCGGTTTGCCTACGGTGCTTCCGCGGAAAGCGAGTGCTCGTAGTCCTCCATGCGGTCGCGCAGCCGGGCAACCAGCCCGTTCATCCAGTCGGGATGGCCCGCATCCTCGTCGAGGTCGAGCGCCCGCACTATCGAGCCGTAGGTCAGCAGGTTCGCCCACCGCACGAAATGGGACAATGGGCCGGTTGCGTCGTACGCGCCGGCTGGGCCGGTGGCGGCGCACCCGTCCAGGAACGCGCCGACGATGGGATCTTCCGCGCCCGTGCCGGCGGCGAACCGGTCGCGGAGGGCGAATGCAGCGTCGGCCAGCCGCCAGCCGCGGGCGCACGCGTCGAAGTCGAATAGTTGGACGGACGAGCCCTGCCAAACCAGGTTGTCGGGTTCGAAATCGCCATGGATCAAGCCGAACGAACCCGGTTCCTCGGGGAGCGCGCCAAGTAGCGCGGCGACCCCGTCCAGTTCGGCCCGCACCGCATCCGGCCGGTCGTGCAGGAGCGGTCGCAACCGCTCCAGTTGGTCCCGCCAGGTGGGCCATTGCGCGGCGAGGTCGGGCGGGCAGGCGTCCAGCGCGGCGTGCAGCCGCCCCATCGCCTCGCCCCATGCCCGCGCCCGCGGCTGGTCGAATCCGTCGAGGTCGAGGACGGTTCCGTTTAGGATGGGGAGGGCCAACGCGTGGAACGTGCCGAGACTGGTGGTGATGGTCTCGACGGCGCGGCCTTGCAGCGAGGGAAGCGGACTCGGAGTCGGCACGCCCCGATTGGCTAGCCAGGTCATCAGGGCCGCTTCGGCTGCCAACTCGCCTACGCCGCGCTCGGCGTCGTCGGCGAACCGGAGGACGTACTCGGCGTCGCCGTGGGAAAAGGCGTAGATGACGTTGGCGCTCGACCGGACGAACCCGAGTGACCCGGCGTCGTGCGGCCAGGCCGACACGATGCGTTCCGCGATCGGGCTGCTGCCGGCGTCGTCGATGGTGCGATCCACGCGAAGCATGGTGCTCAGGCGCATCATCGGCAGCGCTCCCCGGATCGGCGAACCGGCGAACGAGCCGTTCGCCCGCCGAATGCTGCCATGGAAACGACCTGCCCGCGGAGGCCGGAGATGGATTGGCAAAAAAACCATCGCCCGGCGGACGCCGAATGCGCGACGCCCGGCTCGTAACGGCCGGAACATAGTCTCAACCGCCGCGAACGAGACCACTCTCGCGCGGCAGGGTTATTCCGCGCCGGCGCCGGACAACGCGCGGGCCTGCCGCTGCCGCCCGAAACAGGCCGAGCAGTAGACCGGGTTGCCGTTGCGCGGTACGAACGGGACGGACGTCGTCGCACCGCACTCGGCGCAGACGACCTCGGTCTGCGCCCGGTCCTGGATGCCGAGGCGGGCCTTGCGCTGGGCGCGGCAACCGGGACAGCGGACGGGCAGGTTGACCAGCCCTTTCTCGTGGAAGAAGCGTTGTTCCCCGGCGGTCCAGGTGAAGGGGTGGGAACAGTCCCGGCACGTCAACGTGCGATCGACGAACTCCTCCATCCGAGTTCCTCGTCCCGCGAACGGAGCCGGACATGGCGGTATCCGCGGCGCACGTCGCCGCGGCGGGGTGGTGTCCCCGACATTGTCCGATCACGTTGCGTACCGGCAGGGTAATGCTGCTAGCGGCATAGCGCAATAGTTCGGCAGCGGCACCGCCGGTTTTCGCATGGAGAAGCGGATTTCCATCGCCCGGGACGGCGGTTTTCGCTCGGTGAAGAGCCCCTGACATGGTAGAATTGGTCATTCGCCAGGGTCCCGGCCGCGCGCCCGGACCCCGCCCCGGAGCCTTCCAGCATGACCGCATCCCCCCCCGGGTCGGGCGCCACCGCGCAGCCGGTGGCGCGCCTGATCGACGAGTTCGCCAAACTGCCCGGGATCGGTCCCAAGACCGCCTCCCGCCTCGCCTACTTCCTGTTGCGCGCTTCCCGCGAGGACGCCACCGGGCTGGCCGAAGCCATCCTCGAAGTCAAGGAGCGCATCCGGCTCTGCTCGGTCTGCTTCAACACGACCGAATCGGACCCCTGCGCGATCTGCGCCGACCCCCGCCGCGACAAGGCGATCTGCGTGGTCGAGGAACCGCTCGACGTCGTCGCGCTGGAGCGCACCGGCCAGTTCAAGGGCCGCTACCACGTGCTCCACGGCGCGCTGTCGCCGGTGGAGGGCATCGGGCCGGACAAGCTGAAGGTGCAGGAGCTGCTGGCGCGGGTCCGCACCGAGGACCCGGACGAGGTGATCGTCGCCACCAACCTCGATCTGCCGGGGGAGGCGACCGCGACCTACCTTCACCGGCTGCTGGTGCCGATGGGCGTCAACGTCACCCGCCCGGCCTCCGGGCTGCCGGTTGGCGGCGACCTGGAGTACGCCGACGAAGCGACGCTGGGGCGGGCGCTGGCCGGGCGGCGGGCGATCTGACCCTGTACGGACACAACGATTCGACAACAGTACCGAGACCATTCCGTGATACACTCCACCCGAATGATTGAGCACGGCGGTCGCTTCGACGAGTTGAACGCACCGACCCGAGTTGCCTCGCAGCGGCGAGACACCGCCGATTCCCCGCGCAACCCGGCTCCCGCGGTCTTCCCCCTGCCGAACGGCGGCACGCGGCCGGATTCCCTGCCGGTCACCGTCCGGTACATCCGGTTGGGCGACGTTCCCCGCTTGCGCCGCCTCGATCCGTTGCACATCCTCGACCGGCCGGAATCGACCGTGCAGGGCTGGCGTCCGCTGCGCGGAGCGCTCGCCTCGGCGACCCCCGGCGGGCGCGATCGCCGCCCCGCCTTCGTGGTCGAGGCCGGCGATCGCCTGGTCGGCTATGCCCGGTTCCAGACCACCGCGCCGGACGGACGCTGGACCCTCGTCGCGCTCGGCGCGGCGATGGGCGTTTACGACGCCGAGCCGGTCTGGGAAGCGCTGCTTTCGACCGCCGTGCGGCAGGCGGGGCTGCGCGGCGTCCGCTCCCTGTTCGCCCGCATCCCGTGGGGCGTCGGCGCGTCGCCGCTGATGTCCCGCCTCGGCTGGCAGCCCTACGCCACCGAAACCCTGTTCCTGGCCCACGACGTGCGCGGCGCGTGGCGGGACGCGATGCGCCCACGGCCGATGAAGGTGAGCGACACCTGGTCCGTCCACCAACTCTACGCGGCGGCCGTGCCGACCGCCGTCCAGCAGGCGGAAGCGTTCACCAGCCGCCGCTGGGAAAGCGCGGCCCGCGGCGCGAAGGGCCGTTCGGCCGGGCTCCTGTTCGAGGACGGCCCGCATCTGGTCGGTTTCGCCCGCGTCACGACCGGGCCGGGTGGGCGGGCGCTGGACGTGCTCGTCCACCCGGAACGGCGCGAGGTGGCGGGACGTATGCTCGACGGCGCGCTGGCGGCCCTCGCGCCCGGCGGCGGGCGGATCTGGGCGACGCTTCGCGGCTATCAGGACGAACTTGCCAGCCCGTTGCAGGACCGGGGATTCCAGCCGGTCTTCGAGCAGGAACTGTTCGTGCGTTACACCACGGCACGGGTGCGGCAGCCCGCCCCCGAGCCCGCTCCCTTCGCGCTGGACGTGCGCGAACGGGCGGCCCGGCAGGTGCCGTCGTTCCTGGCCGGCGCGCCGGACGACCGGACCGCGCCATGAGCGAAGGAGGGCCCACTGACGGGCAGGAACCCGACCGCGCTCCCGCCGGAACGTTTCCGGGGGAGGGGCGGATCGCGAGACATTTCGGGGAGGACCGACGGTTGAGCAGCATGCCGCAGGAACGACCTCCAGTCTACGACCGGCGAGACTACGAACTGGAGATCACCGACAACCTGGAGGATTTGCTGGCAGTACTCCCCCCGCACGTACTCCAGGGCATCGCCGACCTTTCCGCCGCGGGCGAAACCGGCCTGGTCGAGATCGTCCTCGATCTCGGCCGGCTGCCGGAGGCGCGCCTGCAGGACGGCGAGGTCATGCTTTCCGACCGCGAAATCACGCGGGAGGACCTCGCCTGGGTCGCCGACCGCATCGGCGCATTCGGCGACGACAACCGCGCTGGCATCGAGCGCACGCTGCACCGCATCTCGGCCATCCGCAACCGGTCCGGCGAAATCGTCGGGCTCACCTGCCGGATCGGCCGCGCGGTGTACGGCACCATCGCCATCCTGCGGGACCTGATCGAGTCGGGCGAGAGCGTGCTCCTGCTCGGCCGGCCGGGCGTGGGCAAGACGACGATGCTGCGCGAAACGGCCCGCGTGCTGGCCGACGAACTGCGCAAGCGGGTGATCGTCGTCGATACCTCCAACGAGATCGCGGGCGACGGGGACATCCCGCACCCGGCGATCGGCCGCGCCCGGCGGATGCAGGTGCCGACGCCGACCGCCCAGCACGGGGTGATGATCGAGGCGGTCGAGAACCACATGCCGGAGGTCGTCGTCATCGACGAGATCGGCACCGAACTGGAAGCCCTCGCCGCGCGCACCATCGCCGAGCGTGGCGTCCAGCTCATCGGCACCGCCCACGGCAACAGCCTCGAAAACCTGATGATGAACCCGACGCTGTCGGACCTCATCGGCGGCATCCAGTCGGTCACGCTCTCCGACGAGGAAGCGCGGCGGCGGGGCACCCAGAAGTCGATCCTCGAGCGCAAGGCGCCGCCGACCTTCGGAGTGATGGTCGAATTGATCAGCCGCGACGAGGTCGCCGTCCACACCGACGTCGCCGCGACGGTGGATGCGATCCTGCGCGGGCAAACCCCGCGCACCGAGGTCCGCCACCGCAACGCCGACGGGCAGATCGCCATCTCGGCGCTCAACCCGCGGCTCGATCCACGGCCGGGCAACGGCGGTCCGCGCCGGGACGAACCCCGGCGCGGCGTGGTGGACATCGCCTCGCGGCAGGCGGCGCGCGCCGCCGGGCGGCCGGAGCCCATCCGGTCCGAACCGCTCCCGTCGCCCCAGGCGGAGCCGGACGAGCGCTTCATCGCGGATTTTCCTGAACCGGCGCCCGGCTTGCCGCGCGGCCGGGGCACCGAGGGCAAGCCGCTTCGGGTGTACCCCTTCGGCGTCAGCCGGAACCGCCTCGAAGAAGCCATCGGGCAACTCGGCGTGCCGGCGACCGTCGTCCGCGACGGGCGCGACGCCGACCTGGTGATGACGCTCAAGAACTACTACCGGCGCAAGCCGCAGCCGATCCGCGAGGCGGAAGTGCGGGGAACGCCGGTCTACGTCCTGCGCGCCAACACCGGCGTCCAGATGGAGAACGTGCTGACGGGGCTCTTCCCGCGGGCGGCGCAACGCGCCGGCGTCGGGGCACGCGGCGCGGTCGCCGAAGTCGTGGAAAGCGACGAGGACCGCGAAGCGCGGCGGGCCCGGCGCGGCGACGACGCGGTGCTGGCGGCCCTTTCGGAAGCGGAAGACGCCATCGGCAGCGTGCTCGGCGGCGGCCCGGCGATCGCGCTTGCCCCGCAGGACCCGCACATCCGGCGGCTCCAGCACGAACTGGCCGAGCGGTACAACGTCGCCTCGCGCAGCCGGGGCCGGGAGCCGCACCGCCGGGTCGAGTTGTACCGGGACGGGGTGCGCTAGGAGGCATGACCGGCGCATTCATCGTCCTCGAAGGTCCGGAGGGAGCGGGCAAGAGCACCGTGGCCCGCTCCCTCGTCGCCCGCCTGCGCGAGCAGGGCCGGGAGGTCGTCGCGACGCGCGAACCGGGCGGAACCGAGATCGGCGAGCGCATCCGCGGCCTGATCCTGGCCACGGATGCGCATGCTATGCTCCCCGCGACCGAGGCGCTTCTGTACGCGGCGGCGCGCGCGCAGCACGTCGGCGAACTCATTCGCCCGGCGCTGGAGCGCGGCGCGGTCGTGGTGTGCGACCGCTTCGTCGATTCGTCGCTGGCCTACCAGGCGGGCGGGCGAGGACTGCCGCTGGCAGAGGTGCAGGCGATCCAGCGGTTAGCGCTCGACGGGCTCGAGCCGGATGTGCGCATCCTGCTCGACCTGCCGGTCGGGGAGGGGCTCGCCCGGCGGTTCGGTTCCGACGAAGCACCGAACCGGCTCGACCTGGCCGACGTACCCTTTCACGAACGGGTGCGCGCGGCCTACCATGACCTCGTCCGGGCCAGCCCCGGGGCGTGGGTCGCGATCGACGCCCGGCAGTCTCCGTCGGCGGTCGCCGAAGCGGCCTGGCAGGCGGTGGAACGCGCACTCGCGGCGCCACGCGGCCGTGTGCCGATCGAGCGGGAGCAGGACGGACACCCCGGATGAAACTCGTCATCGCCGTAATCCAGGAGCGCGATGCTGACGCCCTCGGCCGCGCGCTGCAGGAGCGGGGCTTCTTCTTCACCCAGATCGACAGCTCCGGCGGGTTCCTCCGCGAGAGCAACGTCACCCTGATGATCGGCGTCCAGTCCGATGTGGTGCCCGATGTCCTGCGGGTGCTGCGCGATTTCAGCCACGCGCGGGTCCGCTACGTCAACCCGTTGATGCCCATCGTCGAACCGGCCGAGTTCCACGTCGCGTCGCCGGTCGAGGTCGCCATCGGCGGCGCGACCGTGTTCGTCCTGGCGGTCGAGCGCTACGAGCGGATCGCCTGATGCCGCGGACGGGAACCGCGCGCCGGGTCGCGGCAGGAGGGCGGTAGTCGATGTTCGAGTTGGCCGCGCGAGCGGCGCAGGTGTTGGCCGCCATTGGCGGCGCCTACCTGATCGCGCTGTGGTTCGTCCTCATCGTCTGGACCTACCGCGACATCGAGTCGCGCTCCAGCAACGTCTTCACCCAGATCTTCTCGACGCTGCTGGTGGTGCTGTTCTTCATCCCCGGCGTGCTGCTGTACCTGCTGCTGAGGCCGAAGCAGACGCTCGACGAGGCATTCCAGCGCTCGCTTGAAGAGGAGTACCTGCTCCAGGACTTGGAAGACCTCCGGCTCTGCCCCGGCTGTCACCGGGCGGTCGAAGCCGATTACGTGCTCTGCCCTCAGTGCCAGACCCAATTGCGCGAACCCTGTGGCGGCTGCGGACGGTTGGTTGACGTGAAGTGGCCGGTCTGCCCGTACTGCGCGCTGCCGCAAAAGGAGCGCGGCGACACCGCGCCGAAGGTTGCGCCGCCGCCCGCCCGGTTCATCGCCCCAACGGTCCGCAAGCGGCGGGAACGGCCGGAGCAGGTCGCTGCCGAGAGCGCCACCGCGCCGCTTCCGGTCGGTGCGACCACGGCCGCCGCGCCCGCGCCTGCGGATGGGGCGGCTCAACCCGCCGTGCGCGCGTTCGATCGCTTCCGCCCGGCCCAGCCGTCGCCGGTCGCGCCCGCGGGCAACGACCGCGACCGGTTCGCCGCGCGCAGCAGCGTGGGCGACGAATTGCTGCGCTCGCTGGAGCAGCGGGAATCCGCGCCGCCGATCGGCCCGTTGGCGGCCGCGCCGACCGCGTCCCCGGCCTCCGCGCCGCCGGTTCCGGCTGCCGCTGGCCAGCCAGCTCCCGCCCGCCCTGCGGCCAACGCGGCCGGACCGGTCTCCGCGCCAACGTCGGCGGTATCGCCGACCGGTCCGGGTAGCCCGCTCGGGTAACCGCGGCGAGGGTTGCATTGCGGCCGGTCCCGGCGCTACACTTGGTGCCGGTCAATGATCCCCGATAGCTCAACGGTAGAGCGCCCGGCTGTTAACCGGTAGGTTCTAGGTTCGAATCCTAGTCGGGGAGCCAGCATGAAACGCGGCGGGCGGCAACGCCCGCCGCGTTCGTTTGTGCCCAGTCCTGCTGCGCCGCGGTCCGGTGGGCCGATCGTGCCGTCCAGGCCGGGTTCGGCCTGTCCCGTGCCCTGTGCGGGCTCACTCCTCCGGCAGGAGATCCGGGTTGAACACGACCTCTCAGAGGTGCCCGTCCGGGTCCTGGAAGTAACCGGCGTAGCCGCCCCAGAACGTCGGCTGGGCTGCCTTGACGAGCGTCGCCCCGGCGGCGATTGCCCGCCGCATCACGTCATCGACTTCGCTGGAGCTGCGCACGTTGTGCCCCAGCGTGAATTCGGTGGCGCTGCGGACGCCCTCGGCGATGCCGGTGTCGTGGGCGATGTTCGCGCGTGAAAAGAGCGCCAGCCGGAGGCCGGGCTGCAGGTCGAATAACGCTACCGCCCCGTGCTCGAACTCGCGTCCGACGCCGCCGTCGGTGTTCAGTTCAAGGCCGTCCCGGTAGAACGCCACGGCGGCGTCGAGGTCATCTACTCCGAGCGTGAGGAGGCTGAGCCGGGGGTGCATGGTAGGGGCATCTCCAGGCGACAGGAGCGAACGACGGAAGCGGGCACGGGCGCTTTCGGCGCTCGCGGCCTGTCCGCGCCCCAGGCCCTCGCTGCGTGGCGCCGGTGCATCCCGAAGCCACCAATCGTTCGCGGTGGACCCGGCAATCGATTCAGATCGTGTAAATCGGTTCGTGCGTCTGGTTCGCCGCCCGTTCGAGCAGCACCGCGAAGGTGATCTCGCTCAGGTAGCGCTCACCCTGCTCCTGGAGCCCGTGCCAGACGTCGTGGACGACGTCCCCGACCTCACCGGGATCGTGGTGGGGATGGGCGCGCCGGTCCGGCCCGTCGAGGACCGACAGCACGTCCCAGACGCTGACCTGCTCCGGCGTCGGCACGAGTTCGTGCCCGCCCGCCGGCCCACGGGTGCTGCGGACGAGGCCGGCGCGTCCCAGCGCGCCCAGCACCTGGTGCAGGTAGGCCTCCGGGATGCCCTGGCGGGCGGCGATGTCGCGGCTCTGGACGGGACCCTGGCCGTAGCGCTGGGCCAGGTCAAACAGCGCCCGAACCCCGTAGTCCGCCCGACTTGACACGCGCATTCAGCACCTCGTTCTGGCTGCCGGCACGGTAGCCCTCGAGGTCGAGGGCGACGTACTGGTATCCGGCAGTCTTGACGGCGGCGACCACCTCGTCGGCGCGCTCCAGCGCCGCGCCGCGGTCGTTGGGAGCGAATTCGAGGCGGGCGAGGTCGTCGTGGTGGCGCACCCGGAACCCGCGGAACCCAAGCCGCCGCAGTGCCGACTCCGCCGTCGCCACCTTGCGCAACTTCTCCACCGTGATCGGGTCGCCGTAGGCGAACCGGGAGGAGAGGCAGGCGACGGCCGGCTTGTCCCACGTCCGCAGGCCGAGCGCGGCCGACAGTTCGCGGATCTCGTCCTTGGTCAGCCCGACCTCGGCGAGGGGAGAGCGGACCTGCAGGTTTCGGGCGGCGCGGATACCGGGACGGAAATCGCCGAGGTCGTCGGCGTTCGTTCCGTCCACCACCACGGCGAGCCCGCGTTCCTGCGCCACCGCGCCGAGGCGGCCGTAGAGTTCGGTCTTGCAGAAGAAGCAGCGCTGGTGGGTGTTGTCGGCGTAGCGCGGGTCGGTCAGCTCCATCGTCTGCACGACGATGTGCTCGGACCCGATCTCGGCGGCCACCTCGCGCGCTTCGTCCATCTCTTCCGGAGCGTACGTCTGGGAGAGGCCGGATGCCGCGACGGCGCGTTCGCCGAGCGCGTCGTGGGCGGCCTTGAGCAGCAAGGAGCTATCGACGCCCCCGGAGAACGACACCAGCACCGACTCCATCTCGCGAAGGAGAGCCAACAGCGCGTCGTACTTGCGGGCGGCGTCGAGGGAAACGTTCGGGAGCGTCTCGGAGACGGTCGGCATTGCGGGTCACCTCACCCGGCGATGCTAGCAGCGGCATCGTGGGGCGGCAAGGCGCGGCAGCCCGCAGGGCAGGCTGGCTGGTATTCTCGTCCTTACGGACGCGACAACGAGAGACGAGGAGGACGGTGGGAGGATGCCGGTGAAATGCCAACGCTGCGGGGCTGAGAACCCGGCTACCGCCCGCTTTTGCATGTCATGCGGCAACGGCCTGCCCGTCGGGGACGACGTGCCGGGCGCGCCCGCCGAAACCGCCGCCCCGGCGGTCAACGTACAACCGGCATCGCCGCCCGAATCGGCAGCGGCGCCACCGCCCGCGCCGGCGCCGCTGCCGGCCCAGTTTTCGCGGCGGCCCACCGACCCGAACGAACTGCCGCCGACCCACCCGGAGTGGAAGATGTCGCCGGCGGGGGACTTGCCCGATCCGCCGAAACGCCGGATATGGCTCTGGGTGCTGGGCGGCATCGGCGCGGTGATCCTGCTGTGCGTGGTGATGACGATCCTCTCGAGCCTCGCGATCGGGCCGGGGCTCGACGCGCCGGCCGGTCCGTAGCCGGTCCGGCCACCGACGACTGGGCGCGGCGCGGGGATTGCGGTCACGGTCGGGCGCACATAGGATGCGCCGGACGGGCGTCACGTGCGTGAGGAGGAGACCGGAATGGGAATCCCGCGACGTCGATTCACGGCATCGGCGCTGGCGCTCGGGGCGGCATCCGTGTTGCCGCTGCCGGCGATGCGCACCGCGCTCGCGCAGGACGCCACGCCCGAATCGGGCGCGACGCCGATGGCGAGCGGTTCGTTTCCCCCGCTGACGTCGATCAGCCGGCAGGAGTTCGCCGACGCGCTGTTCGCCGCCTTCCCGATGAGCGAACCCGCCGTCGAGGGCGGGCAGATCATCTGGGGCAACGTCTCCGACATCTCGACCACGAACCCGATGCTGGGCGCGGACGACCCGACCAACCCGTTCCTCAGCCTCGTTTTCGAATCGCTGCTCACGTCCAGTCCAATCGACGGGCAGCCGGTGCCGGGCCTCGCCGAATCGTGGGAACGCGCCGAGGACGGCGTCACCTACACCTTCCGTCTCCACCCGGACGCGACGTTCCACGACGGAACGCCCGTCACCGCCGAGGACGTGATCTTCAGCCTCGAAGCCCAGTTGAACCCCGATACCGGTAGCCAGTACACGTCCACGGTGGATGCCGCCGTCGAGTCCTACCGGCTCATCGACGACCACACGATCGAGATCGTCTCCGAAGGGCCGCGCGCCAACTTCCTCTTCGACCTCATCGTGCCGGTGCTGCCGAAGCACGTCTGGGAGGGCGTGCCGGCGAGCGAGTGGGCGTCCGACCCCGGCAGCACCGGACAGGACCCCTCGCGCGTGATCGGCTCCGGCCCGTTCAGGTTCGTCGAGTGGGTGCAGGGCGACCACGTCACGCTCGAACGCAACCCGGACTACTGGGACACGGTCGCCGGCCGCGTTCCCACCGTCGATCAGTTCATCATGCAGGTCTTCCCGGACGAGACGACGCTGGTGCAGGCGCTGCGCACCGGCCAGATCGACTGGATCGACGATGCGCCGCCGGCCGAGGTCGAAGGTCTCCAGGCGACCGAGGGCGTCCGGGTCACGATCTTCCCGACGTTCGACTTCGGGTTCTATTTCATGAACATGGACCCGGAGAAGACGCCGCTCTTCCAGGACAAGCCGGTGCGCGAGGCGCTGTTCCGCGCCCTCGACCGGCAAGCCATCATCGACAACATCCTGCTCGGCCTTGGCGAGGTGGCCGTTGGCACCCAGTCGCTCCTGTCGGCCGCCTACGCGCCGGACCGCATCCAGAACGCCTACGAGTTCGACCTCGACGCGGCGCGCGCCCTGCTCGACGAGGCGGGTTGGAGCGACGTGGACGGCGACGGCATCCGCGAAAAGGATGGCACGCCGCTCCGGTTCGAGATGACCTACACGGAGGGCGTCAACACCTACGAGCAACTCGTGCCCTACATGCAGCAGCAGTGGCGGGAGATCGGTGTGGACATGCAGCCGAACCCGGTCCCGTTCCCGACGCTGCTGGATCTGGTGATCACCACCCACGACTTCGACATGGCCCTCCTCGGCTTCAACTGGGTGGCTGACCCGGACCAGAAAGCCATGTTCGCCTGCGATCAGTACGAGAGCGGGTTCAACGCCGGCCGCTACTGCAACCCGGCCTTCGACGAACTCTCTTACGCGGCCGACAAGGAACTCGATCCCGAGCGGCGGGTCGAAATGCTGATCGAAGCGTCGCAGATCGTCTGGGACGACCTCCCGATCGGCATCCTCAACTTCGGCATGGACGCCGCCGTCAACACGACGCGCATGCAGAACTTCCACCCGAACGACTACACCTACCAGGTCTGGTCGATGCCGTGGGTCTGGCTGGAGCAGTAGCGCCGGCCATTCGGGGCGGCGGGGATTGGCTCCCCGCCGCCCGCACCCCGGCGCGACGCTGCGCCGGGCGAGGATGACCCATGGCCAGTTTCATCGCCCGGCGGCTCCTCCAGATGATCCCCTTGCTGCTGGGCATCACCTTCCTCACGTTCGCGATCGTGAACCTTGTGCCGGGTAGCCCGGTGGACGAGTTCGCCTTCAATCCGCGCGGCAAGCCCGCCGACATCGAGCGGATCAAGGAAAACCTCGGGCTGGACCGGCCGTGGCCGGAGCGCTACGTCAACTGGCTCGGCGACGCGGTGCGCGGGGATCTCGGTTTGTCGCTGATCAACTTCACGCCGGTGACCGACCGCATCCTGAACGTGTTGCCGAACACGCTGCTCCTCACGACGTCGTCGCTTGTGCTGGCGCTGGCGGTCGCGATCCCGATCGGGATGCTTGCGGCGTTGCGGCGCAACACGTTCTTCGACCACGCGGTCAACATCCTGTCCACCGTCGTCTTTGCGATCCCGACCTTCTGGCTGGGTCTGATGCTCATCCTCATCTTCGCCGTGCAGTTCAGCGAATGGGGCCTGCCGGCGCTGCCGGTTGGCGGCACGCAGTCCATTCGCGGCCCGTCGGGCTTCCTCGACCGCCTGGAGCACCTGATCCTGCCGATGGTGTCGCTGGCCGCCGTGCAACTTGCATCGTGGACCCGCTACATCCGCTCGTCCGTGCTGGAGGTCAACCGGCTCGATTACGTGCGAACCGCCGAATCCAAGGGGCTGTCGCAGCGCATGATCAACTACCGGCACGTCTTCCGCAACGCCCTGCTGCCGCTGGTGACGCTGGTGTCGCTTACCCTGCCGGAACTCTTCGGCGGCGCGCTGCTGATCGAGACGATCTTCGCCTGGAACGGCATCGGCCGCCTCGCCTACGACGCCGCCCTGCAGAGCGACTACACGCTCATCATGGGCACCGTCCTCATGTTCTCGGTCCTCACCCTGCTGGCGAACCTCGCCGCCGACGTGGCCTACGTGCTGCTCGACCCGCGCATCCGCTATGGGTGAGCGCGTCGCGGCGGCTGCCCCGCCGGCCGTTCGTTCCCGCTCGCTCGGCGAGGGTGGCGACCCTGCACCGTACCCGCCGTCGCTGGCCGCCGCGAAGCCGGTGCTGGGCTACTACGCCCGCGCCTGGCGGCGGTTCCGGCGGGACCGGGTGGCCATGATCGGCCTGCTGATGACCGGGCTGATCGTCCTGTTCGTCCTTTCCGCCGACTTCATCTCGCGCGTGACCGGCTTCTCCTACTGGCAGGGCCAGTTAGGCGAGCAATTCCTGCCGCCGTTCACCGAGGGCCACTTGCTGGGAACCGACACCAACGGCCGCGACGTGCTGGTGCGCCTGGCCTACGGCGGTCGGGTTTCCCTGCTGGTGGGTGTCGTGTCCGCCATCGCGACGCTGGTCATCGGCGGCGGCATCGGCGCATTGGCGGGTTACTTCGGCGGCTGGATCGACGCCGTGCTGATGCGGCTGGTGGACGTCCTGCTGTCTCTGCCCGGGCTGCCGCTGCTGCTGCTGATCGCGGTGCTTTACAAGCCCGGCGTGGTGGGGCTGGCGCTGATCCTGGCGTTGATCGGCTGGCCACCGGTGGCGCGGCTGGTGCGCGGCGAGGTGCTGGGCCGCCGCCATGCCGACTATGTAGAGGCCGCCAGGCTGATCGGCGCGGACAGCGGACGTATCATCTCCCGGCACATCCTGCCGAACGTCGCGCCGCTGATGATCGTCTGGCTCTCGCTGGCGATCCCGTCGCTGATCCTGACCGAAGCGACCCTGAGTTTCCTCGGGTTCGGTGTGCGGGTTCCCATGCCGTCGTGGGGCAACATGCTGGACGGGGCGACCAAGTATTTCGCCCGCTCGTGGACGAACGTCTTCATTCCCGGTTTCGCCATCTGGCTAACCGTGCTGGCGATCAACCTCATCGGCAACGGCCTGCGCGATGCGTTCGATCCGCGCTTGAACGATTGATCGAAGTCGTTCGGGATCGCGCCGACGTGACAGGGAGGGACCGCTGCCTGCCGCCCTTGGGGAAAACGAAACGGCGGGCGGGAACGACGTCCCGCCCGCCGTTTCGTTTTCAGACCTGACCGCTACTCGTCGCCGTCCCCAAACGACGGCCGGCGCCGGCTGTCGCCGGGGCGGTTCTGCATCCCGCCGCCGTCCTGCGGCGCCGGGCGAGGGCCACGGTCGCCTTCGCGGCGGGGACCACGGTCGTCGTCGCGGCGCGGGCCACGATCCCCGTCGGGGCGGGGACCGCGGTTACCCTCGGGGCGCGGGCCGCGATCGCCGTCAGGGCGCGGACCACGATCGCCGCCGGGGCCGCCCGGACGCGGACCGCGATCACCTCCAGGGCCGCCGGGGCCGCCGGGGCGCGGGCCGCGGCCGGCGTTGGGCTCCGGCAACTGGCCGGTGAGGGCCGCCCGCCGGGACAGGCTGACCTTTCCGTTCGGCGCAACGTCGATCACCATCACGGTGACCTCGTCGCCGACGTTGACCACGTCCTCGACCCGGTTGACCCGGATCGCCGGGTCTTCCGAGAGTTCGGAGATGTGGACGAGGCCGTCCTTGCCGGGCATCAGTTCGACGAACGCGCCGAACGGCATCACGCTGACGACGCGGCCGGTGTAGATCTCGCCGCGCTCGATCTTGTACTCCTGCGTCATCCCGAGGATGCGCGCCACCGCCGCTTCGGCCCCGGCCGATTCAACGGAGGCGATCGAGACGGTGCCGTCGTCGTCGATGTCGATCTTGGTGCCGGTCTCTTCCTGGAGGGCGCGGATGTTCTTGCCGCCCGGCCCGATGATCAGCCCGATCTTCTCCGGGTTGACCTTGACCCGAAGCACGCGCGGTGCGAAGCGCGACAGTTCGGCGCGCGGCTCCGCCAGCGCTTGCAGCATCCGATCGAGGATGTAGAGCCGGCCGACGCGGGCCTGCTCCAGCGCCTGGCGCATGATCTCTTTGGTGATCCCCTTGACCTTGATGTCCATCTGGATGGCGGTGACGCCCTCGCGGGTGCCCGCCACCTTGAAGTCCATGTCGCCGAGCGCGTCCTCCATCCCCTGGATGTCGGTGAGGACGGTGTAGCGGCCCGATTCCGGGTCGGTTACCAGTCCCATCGCGACGCCGGCGACCGGTGCTTCGATGGGTACCCCGGCATCCATCAGCGCCAGCGTCGAGCCGCAGACCGAGGCCATGCTGGTGGAGCCGTTGGAGGAGACGACCTCCGAGACGAGGCGCAGGGTGTAGGGGAAGGCGTCCTCGTCCGGGACCACCGCCAGCAGGGCGCGCTCGGCGAGTGCACCGTGGCCGATGTCGCGCCGGCCCGGGCCGCGCATCCGCCGCACTTCGCCGACCGAGAAGGGCGGGAAGTTGTAGTGGTGGATGTAGCGCTTGCTGTCTTCCGGCGAGATGGAATCGAGCCGCTGCTCCTCGGCGGTCGAGCCGAGGGTGACGACGTTCAACACCTGGGTTTGGCCGCGGGTGAAGATGGCCGAACCGTGGGCGCGGGGCAGGACGCCGACCTCGCACCAGATCGGGCGGATCTCGTCCGGGCGGCGGCCGTCGGGACGGGTGCCGTCGCGCAGGATGCCGCCGCGGACTTCCTCCTTGAGCAGCGCCTCGAACGCCCCGGCGATCTCCTTCGAGGAGAAGACCGGCGTGGACTCGGCGTCGCCGGGGGAGGCGAGTTGCTCCAGCAGGTCATGCTTGAGCGCGTCG
Organism: Chloroflexota bacterium; assembly: GCA_023423795.1. Classification (GTDB taxonomy): domain Bacteria; phylum Chloroflexota; class Chloroflexia; order Thermomicrobiales; family UBA6265; genus CADCWF01. The sequence goes on from JAFAEX010000136.1 coordinate 17,765, forward strand.
GTGCCTTCCAGCCGGATCACCTTGTCCGGATTGTTCACGGCATCGCGCAGGCGGTCACCGAGGGCAGCCCGAACCTCGGACATGAGGGCCTCGTTCGCCTTCGGCGGCTCGAACGGCCACTTCTCCTTGCCGACGAGATCCTGCAACTTCCGCTGCGCGGCGACGACCTCGCGGATCGCCTCGTGGCCGCGCTCGATGGCTTCCAGCAGGACGGCTTCGGTGACCTGGTTCGACTCGCCCTCGACCATCATGATCGCGTCGTCGGTGCCAGCGATCACCATGTCGAGTTCGGAGGAGACGAGGTCGGAGTTGGTCGGGTTGACGACGATCCGACCATCGACGTAGCCGATGCGGACGGCGCCGATCGGGCCTTCCCACGGGATCGGGGACAGGGTCAGCGCGGCCGACGCCCCGATGATGGACAGGATGTCCGGGTTGTTCTCCTGGTCGGCCGAGAGGACCGTGGAGATGATCTGGACCTCGGCCTTGTAGCCCTTCGGGAACAACGGCCGGATCGGGCGGTCGGTCAGGCGGGCGGCGAGGATCGCGGCCTCGGTCGGGCGACCTTCGCGCTTGATGAAGCCGCCCGGGATCTTGCCGGCGGCGTACATCCGCTCTTCGTAATCGACCGTGAGCGGAAAGAACGGAACGTCCTCCCGCGCTTCGCGCTCGCCGACCACGGTGGAGAGCACGATCGAGTCGCCGTAGCTGACGGTGACGGCGCCCATCGCGAGGCCGGCGATGCGGCCGGTTTCGAGGGACAGCGTTCGGCCGGCGAGTTCGATCTCGACGGTCTGGATATTTTCGCGGTAGTTGGTGTCCAAGAGGTCATCCTCCGGTCGCGCGGCGAGAGGCCGCGGCTGCCGCCGGGTCGTTCCGGCGGGGCGGAGGCGGGGTCCCCCGGCAACATCTCCGTGATGAGGGACTGGAGCGCGGCGGCGCGGTCGCCCCGCCGCGCTCCAATACCCCACCCGGTCGGCCGGGCCCGCCCGAGGAATCGTTGTGTCAGGCGCTCCTTTCCGCGAGGCCGGCGGTCCGGCGACACAACGACGCGGCCCGGGGACGCAATCCCCGGGCCGCGCGCGTTGGAGACGACGGAATTCCGGCGAAGGCCGGGCGGGAGGAAACGCGTTGGTCGCCGTCCTGCGCCAGCAATGCCGCGACTACCGGCGAAGCCCGAGCCGCTGGATGACCGCGCGGTAGCGCTCGACGTCCTTCTTGCTCAGGTAGGCGAGAAGGCGCCGGCGCTGGCCGACCATCTGCAGCAGCCCGCGCCGCGAGTGGTGGTCGTGCTTGTTGTGCCGGAGGTGGTCGGTCAACTGCAGGATGCGCTCGGTCAGGAGCGCGATCTGCACCTCGGGCGAACCGGTGTCCGTGTCGTGGGTGCGGAAACCGTTGATGATCTCCGTCTTCTGGGCTGCCTGCAACGCCATGTTGGCGGTGTCCCCCTGTGCATCAGTCGATGGCGAACGAAAACCCTGCTTAGGTCCACAGCCAAATGGACCGACCGAGTATAGCATCGGGCCACCCGCCCGGCAATCCGCGGGTACACTCGCCGCGATTGGAGAGGAGGCACGATGCTCGGGGTGATCGGCGGCAGCGGCGTCTACGCGCTGGCGGAGTTGGCGGCGGGCGAATCGGTCGAGATCGAGACGCCGTTCGGCGCGCCCAGCGGGCCGCTGCGGATCGGGCGCATTGGCGAAACCGATGTCGCCTTCGTGCCCCGGCACGGACCGGGCCACCGTTTTTCGCCGAGCGACCTGCCGTATCGCGCCAACATCTACGCGCTCAAGGCGATCGGCGTCACCCACCTGCTCAGCATCAGCGCCGTGGGCAGCCTGCAGGAATCGCTGCCGCCGCGCACCCGCGTCGTGCCGGACCAGATCATCGACCGCACGCTGGCGCGCCCGCGCTCGTTCTTCGAGGACGGCGTCGTCGCCCACGTCGGCATGGCCGATCCGTATTGCCCGCTGCTGCGGCCGGCGGTCTCCCGGGCCGGGGCGGCGAACGAAACGCCGGTGCACGTCGGCGGCACGTATGTCTGCATCGAGGGGCCGCAGTTCTCGACGCGCGCCGAATCGAACCTTTTCCGGTCGTGGGGCGCGAGCGTGATCGGGATGACCGCCATGCCCGAGGCGCGCCTCGCCCGCGAAGCCGAACTCTGCTACGCCACGCTCGCCCTCGTCACCGACTACGACGTGTGGCACGAGGACGAGGATGACGTCTCGGTCGAACTGGTTCTGGGCCACCTGCGGGCCAATTCCGAGGCCGCCGCGGGCATCGTGCGCGCCCTCGCCGAAGGCGGCCTGCCCGAGCGCCGCTGCGGCTGCGCCGCCGCGCTCGACGGCGCGGTGATGACCGACCCGGCGCTGATCGACGACGCGCGGCGGGAACGCCTCGGCGTGATCGGCCGGCGCGTGCTGCCGCCGACCGGCGGCTGAGCCGGATCGCGTGCGTTGGCGACTCCGCCCGCTGGAACTCGGGCTGCTGCTTTTCCCGGCGGTCTACGCGGCGGGCGCGGCGGCGATCCTCGGCGCAGAGTGGCCGTGGTGGGCCGTCGTTCCCGGCGCGGCGCTGGCCGCGAGCGTCGCGCTCGGCGTTGGGTTGGGGAGGGGCGACCGCGTGGTGCTGCCGATCGCGGCGATGCTGGCCGCGATCGGCACGGTAACCGTTGCCCGCCTGGAGCCGGCGCTGCTCGCCGACCCGATGGTGCCCGGCGCGCTGCTGCCCCGGCACCTCGTGTCGGTCGCCACCGGTTTCGCCGTGCTTGCGGGCGTGGCGGTGCTTGTCCGTCCCGATTGGATCAGGCGCTACACCTACACCTGGATGGCGCTGGCCGTCGCGCTCCTGCTCGCCGCGCTCGTCTTCGGGGAAGAGATCCGCGGGGCGCGGCTGTGGCTGCGGATCGGGCCGGTGCAGGTGCAGCCGTCGGAGATCATGCGGCTGGCGCTCGTCGTCTGGCTCGCCGGTTACCTCGACCGGCGGCGGGAACTCGTCGGCGCGGCGGCGGGAGTCGGGACGGCCGCCGCGCTGCCGTACCTGGCGCCCATCGGCGTGGTCGGGGCCGCGTCGGTGGCGGTCCTCGTGCTGCAGAACGACCTCGGGACCGCCCTGCTGCTGTTCGGGGTGGCGCTGGCCATGCTTTACGCCGCGACCGGGCGCGGGACCTACGTCGCGCTCGGGGCGGGAACGTTCGCCGTCGCGGCCTGGGTTGCCGGGTCCGCGGTTGGGCGACTCGCGATCCGCGCGCAGAACTGGTTCGACCCGTGGCGCGATCCGCTTGCCAGCGGCTACCAGCAAGTTCAGTCGGAGTACGCGCTGGCTGCGGGCGGGCTCTTCGGCGTCGGGCTGGGAAGGGGAATGCCGCAGGCAATCCCCGACGTGCAGACCGACTTCGTGCTGGCCGCCATCGGGGAGGAGCAGGGGTTCGTCGGCGTCGCCGTCGTGCTGGCGCTGCTCTTCCTGCTCGTGTGGCGCGCGGTCATCGTCGCGATGCGCGCGCCGGACGGGTTCGGCCGGCTGCTCGCGGTCGGGCTCGGCGCGGCCTTCGGCGTGCAGGCGCTGCTGATCGCCGGCGGCGTGCTGCGGCTGCTGCCGCTCACCGGGCTGACCGTGCCCTTCGTTTCCTACGGCGGCAGCGCGATGGTGACGAACATGGCGGCGGCCGGTCTCCTGCTGGCGGTTTCGCGGACATCCACTGGACGGACATCCGCGCGATCCCCGTAGCGGATCGAACGCCGGCTTTGCCCGGTCAGGGTTGCTCCCGTACACTGCCGGAAGCCGGATTCCGCGCGGGAGGTGCCGCCATGGTCGAAAGCCCCAGCATCGCCGGGCGGACCGCGGCCCAAGGCCCCGGCGGTGGTTCGGACGAACCACGGCCCACGGTCGATATCCGCGTCGTCCTGTTCACCGTCGCCGAGGGCCGCCTGCTGGTCGCCCTGCGCCCGCGCGCGGACGGCGGCGCAGAGGTCCCGCGCGGTTTGCCGGGACCGGAGGCCGGGCTGGACGGCGAAGCCCACCGCATCGTCCTCGAAGGCGCGGGGCACGCCGATGGCCAGCCGTACCTCGAACAGCTCTACACGCTGAGCGTCGAAGGTAGCCCCGGGTGGACCATCATCGTGTCCTACCTCGGGCTGGCCGCGGGCGGGGCTGATGCCGAGGCCGGCTCCGGCCGCTGGTTCCCCGTCGATGATTTGCCGGCCCTCGATGGCGCCGACCGCATGGTGCTCGACTACGCCCTGGTTCGTCTGCGCGCCAAGATCGGCTACACCACCATCGCCTTCCACCTGTTGCCGCCGACGTTCACCCTGCGCGAGTTGCAGGACACCTACGAAGCGATCCTCGGCCACGAACTCGACAAGCGGAACTTCCGGCGACGGGTCACCGCCGCCGGGTTCCTGGAAGCGACCGGCGAGAAGCGGCGCGACGGGAGCCACCGCCCGGCCGTCGTCTACCGGTTCCGGGCCGACCACGATCCCACGACCTACCTGACGCCGACGTGGACCCACAATGGCGGCGGCGCGACCGGAGCGCGAGCAGCCGCAGCGGAGAACCCATGAGCATCGCCGAGGACACCTCGACCGGGTTGCGGGGCGCGCCGCGCGTGCGCCGGCACGCCGGCAACAACCCGCCCGTGCGACGAATCGGGCTGGTCGCCGCGCGCAGCAAGCAGGAGGCCCGCGACCTCGGCGTGGAACTCACCACCTGGGTCGAGCGGCAAGGGCTGGAGGTCGTGCAGGAAGACGACCTCGCGGCGGGCGGCGCGACCGGGGTGGATGCAGTGGTCGTCCTCGGCGGCGACGGCCTGATGATGCGGGCGGCCAACGTTTACCCCGACATCCCGCTGCTGGGCATCAATTTCGGCAACGTCGGGTTCCTCGCGCTGGTCGAGCAGCGTGATTGGCAGCGCGCCCTCGGTTCGCTGTTCGACGGTTCCTACACGGTCGAGGACGGGGCCACCATCGAGGCCTCGCTGGCGCGCAACGGCGAGACGCTGGACCAGGGCTGGGCGATCAACGACATCGTCGTGCGCGGCGGCGCCCGGATGATCGACCTCGAGCTCTACATCGACGGCCGCTACGTGAATACATATCCCGGCGACGGCATGATCGTCTCGACGCCCCACGGTTCGACCGCCTACTGCATGGCCGCCGGCGGCCCGATCCTCACCGCCGGGGTGTACGGCTTCGCGATCGTCCCGATCTCCTGCCATTCGCCGATCCGCACGCCGCTGGTCGTGTCGGAAGACGACGTGATCGAACTGCTGCTCGCCAACGACCGCGACGCCCAACTGGTCATGGACGGCCGCGAGACGATGGCCCTCGGGCAGGGGGATGTCGTCCGCATCTGCCGCGGCAAGCACCTGTTCCGGCTGGTGACCTTCGGCACCACCAACTTCTACGAGGCGTTCCGCACCAAGTTCAATTTCCAGATCCGGCCGAACGCGGTGCCGTCGATGCCGCAGGGCCGCGACGGCCGTCGCACCACCATGGATGACGCTGACGACGCGACGGCGGACGCCTGAGCCGTGTCGCGACAGCAACCACCACGCAACCGGGCAACCGGCTCCCGCCCCAAGGCGCCAAAAATGCCCCAGCGTCATACCGTCATTGCCGCGATCATTGCCGGGCTCGTCACCTGCTCGATGGTCGCCGGATTGGTCGGCACCGTCTGGTTCGATCAGGCGCCACCGGCCCCGACCGCGCCGCTCTCTCCGGCCGAGGAGGGGACCGGATCGTTCCAGGCCGCGATGCGGACCGCCATCGCGGAGGACCCGAACGACGCCGTGGCGCTGGTTTCGCTGGCGAACCTGCTGGCGCTGGAAGGCAATTTCCCGGAAGCGATCGCCCTGTACGAGCGAGCGCTGGCGATCGACCCGGATAACGCCGCCACCCGGCGGTCGTTCGCGCTCGCGCTGGCCCAGTCTGGCAACCTCGCCGACGCCGAACTCCAGTACCTCCGGGTGCTCGAAGCGAACCCGAACGACGCCGAGGCCCTCGTGTTCCTCGGTCAGGTCTACGAACGCTGGAGCCCGCCCCGGCTCGCGGACGCCGCGACCGCCTACGCCCGCGCCGTGAACGCCGAACCGGGATCGATTTCCGCCGACGAGGCGGCCAAGGCGCTGGCGCGGCTCCCGGCCGACGTGCTCGCCGCGACCCCGGCGGCGACGCCGGAACCGTGAGCGGGGCCGATGATGGCGCACCCGAAGGAGACCACCGTGTCGACTGACCAACCGGAAACACCGGCTTCGCAGACGATCGACGAGACCCTTTTGCGCATCCTGGTTTGCCCGGTCGATCGCGGCCAGTTGCGGGCTGAGGCAACCGAGCTGGTTTGCGCTACCTGCGGTCGCCGCTACCCGGTCGAGGACGGCATCCCGAACATGCTGGTAGATCCGGCGTGACGCCGAACGTTTGTTCGGAGGCCGCTGCTATACTTCACCCATGAACGAACGGGCGGCAGCCGAAGAACGCATGGTTGGGCCGGCGGCGAAACCGGAAGACGTGCCGCTGGAGCGCAGCCTGCGCCCGCGCCGCCTCGCAGAGTACATCGGGCAGGACCGCGTCAAGAACAGCCTTTCCATCTTCATCGAAGCGGCCAAGGGGCGCGAGGAACCGCTCGATCACGTGCTGCTCTACGGCCCGCCGGGGCTTGGAAAGACCACACTGGCCGCGATCATCGCCGCCGAGATGGGCGTCAACCTGCGCATCACCTCCGGCCCGGCCATCGAGCGGCAGGGCGACCTCGTCTCGATCCTGACCAACCTCAAGGCCGGCGACGTCCTCTTCATCGACGAAATCCACCGGCTCAACCGGGTGGTCGAGGAAGTCCTCTACTCGGCGATGGAGGACTTCGCGGTCGATATCGTGCTCGGCAAGGGACCGGCCGCGCGCACGATGCGGATCAATTTGCCGCGCTTCACGATGGTCGGCGCGACGACCCGGCTGGCGCTGCTCACTGGCCCGTTGCGCGACCGGTTCGGCTCCGTGCTGCGGCTCGATTTCTACGACCAGGACGCGATGGAGGAGATCGTCACCCGCTCGGCCGGCGTCCTCGGCGTGCCGATCTCGCCCGAGGGCGCGCAGGCCGTGGCGGCCCGGTCTCGGGGCACGCCGCGCGTGGCCAACCGCCTGCTGAAGCGCGTGCGCGACTACGCCGAAGTGCGCGGCGCCGGGGCGATAACCCCGGACCTGGCCGGCGAAGCGTTGTCCATGCTCGATGTCGATCCGCTCGGGCTGGACGACGTGGACCGGCGCATCCTGCGGGCGATCGTCGAGAAATTCGGCGGCGGCCCGGTCGGCATCGACACGCTGGCGGCGGCAATCAGCGAGGAAACCGATACGATCATGGACGTGTACGAGCCGTACCTGATCCAGCTCGGGTTCATCCAGCGGACGCCTCGGGGCCGCATCGCCACCCGCGGCGCGTACGAGCACCTCGGGCTACCCGTCCCGGCAGCGGTGGCGAGCACCCAGCCGACGCTCTTCGGGAAGCCCTGACGTGGGGCAGGGGAACCCCGACGGGCGCGACTGGCTGGTATCCGACTTCGACTACGACCTGCCGCCGGACCGCATCGCGCAGGAGCCGCTGGCCGACCGCAGCGCCTCCCGCCTGATGATCGTGCGCGCCGGTGCGCGCGAGTTCCCGGAAACGACCGTCGGCGAAATCGGCGCGTGGCTGCGGCCCGGAGACCTGATGGTCGCCAACGACAGCCGCGTCATCCCGGCCCGGTTGTTCGCCCGTCGCGCCGGCACCGGCGGCCGGATCGAACTCCTGCTGCTGCGGCGGCGCGACGACGGAGCGTGGCTGGTGCTCGCCCGTCCGGCTCGCAAACTGCGCCCCGGCGCACTGCTCGACCTGCCGCCCCGCGAGGGCTCGAACGCGCCCGTCGCCACCATCGAGGTGATCGAGGTCGGCGCGGATGGCCACGTCGTCGTTGCCTTCACCGGCCCTGCCGATCCGGATCTCGCCGAGTACGGGATCACCCCGCTGCCGCCCTACATCACCGTGCCGCTCGATGACCCGGACCGGTACCAGACGGTCTACGCCCGGAACGCGGGTTCGGCCGCTGCGCCGACTGCGGGCCTGCACTTCACCCCGGACCTGATCGCCTCGCTGTGCCGCGCCGGGATCGGCTGGGCCGAGGTGACGCTCCACGTCGGCCTCGACACCTTCCGGCCGGTCACGGTGGAGCGGGTGAGCGACCACGCGATCCACCGCGAGTGGTGCGAGGTTCCGGACGCCACGGCGGCCGCCATAGCGGCGACGAAACGCGCCGGTGGCCGCGTCCTTGCGGTCGGAACCACGGCGGCGCGGACGCTGGAAACCCTGGGCCGGCGCTGGAACCCCGACGCGCCCGCCGGGCTGGTGGCCGACACCGACATCTTCATCACGCCGGGGTATACGTGGCGGATCGTCGATGGTCTGCTCACCAATTTCCACCTGCCGCGCTCGACGCTGCTGATGATGGTCAGCGCGCTGGCCGGGGTGGAGACGATCCGGCTCGCCTATGCAGCGGCCGTCGCTCGCGGGTATCGTTTCTTTTCGTTCGGTGACGCGATGCTGATCCTGCCGGGAGACGACACGACGTGACGCACACGAGGACACCGGGCGAACCCCGCGCTGGCCGCGCCCGGTTCGGGATGATGGCGAGCGGGCTGCTGTTGACGCTCGCGCTGGCCGGATGCGGCGGCGCACAGCCGGCCGCGCAAGCGCCGGAGGCCGAACCGACGATTGCGGCAACGGTCGGCGACACCGGCGCGACCGCCATCGCGTCGCCGCCCGCCGAACCGCCGCCGGCCGAACCCGCGGCGGCCGACTCACTTGGGGCTACGCCGGAGGCGGCGCTCGCCGCCTGCTGGCCCGATGGCGCGCAGGGCGCCACCGCGACCACCAACGACGGAGAAGGAGGAGACATGGCGCAGCAGTTTTCCGCCCCGCCGGAGATGAAGATCGACCCGGCCAAGACCTACACCGCCACCCTGACCACCAACAAGGGCGACATCGAGGTCGAGTTCTTCCCCGGCGAGGCGCCGAAGACGGTCAACAACTTCGTCTGCCTCGCCGAGAAGGGCTACTACGACGGCACGCCCTTCCACCGCATCGTCTCCGGCTTCGTCATCCAGGGCGGCGACCCGACGGGGACCGGCATGGGCGGCCCCGGCTACAAGTTCGAGGACGAGCCGGTTTCGCGCCGCTACACCAAGGGCATCCTGGCGATGGCCAACGCCGGGCCGAACACCAACGGCTCGCAGTTCTTCATCGTCACCGGGGCCGACGTCGGGCTGCCGCCGAACTACACCATCTTCGGGCAGGTGACCGGCGGCATGGACGTGGTGGACGCGCTGGCCAGCACCCCGACCCGGACCGGCCGCTCGGGCGAGAAGTCCGAGCCGACCGAAGCGGTCACGCTGGAGAAGGTCACGGTCAACGCGAGCTAGTCGCAGCCGTTTCGATCCAAACAGAGCAGACGCGGGAAGCGGGAAGGCCAATTCGGCCTTCCCGCTTCCGCATTGTTGGGTTTTCCCGAAACCTACGCGGCGAGGTCTTGCCGCTCGTCGCACAGGGTTTCGTATTCGCGCAGGAGGTCGATCCAGAACGCTTCCCAGCGCTCCACGTCCTCCCCGGCCAGCGCCGCGGCGTCGATCCGCTGCCAGCCGTCCTCGAGCCGCCGGGCGAGCACGTCGCGCCGGTCCTCGATCCGGGCCACCCGCGTGGCCAGGTCGCCGAACTCGTCCATCGTCGTCCTCCACCGCGGCCCGCTTCGGCCGCGCGTTCGATCGCGCCGCTAGGACGCCAGTTCCGCGCCCTGCCGCCGCGCCTGCAGCCGCTCGATCAGCGCCGAGGCGTCGCGGCGGGTGATCTCCTCCAGCCGCACGCCGAAGAGGTGCTTGACCTCGTCGTCGATGTCGCTGGGGGAGAGGCCAGCCTCGCGGGCGATCGCCTGCACGAAGCGGATCTGGCGCTGGGTCGCCGGCTGGTTGAGCTGCGCCGCCGGCGCGGGCCGCTCGTGCTCGTCGATGTGGGTCACCGGGGCGAGCCGCCGGCCGCGGGTGGCGTTGAAGTCGATCGGGGCATCGACCACCTGTGGGCGGCGCGCCCCGGCGCCGAAGTCGAAGTCCGGGCAGAACTGGGTGCCGAACCCGAGCGCGGCCAGCGCGCGGCCGATCGCCTTGGTTTCGGCCTTCTCGATGTAGTCGCGGAAATCGTCCGGCCCTTCGCTGCCCCACCCGGTGGCGGAGCCGCCGCCGGGGACGGTCACGGTGGCGCGGAACACGGCCAGCGACCCGTCGTGGCTGACCATCTCGGTCTCGATCGACGCGTCGGGGTGGGTCTCGCGCAGCCAGACCAGCCGCCACTTGACCTCGAGATAATCCGCCCCGCCCACTTTGGTGAGGTAGCGGCTGGGCTCGAATGCTGCGTTGGCGGCCATCGGACACTCCTGTTCAGAACGCTTGTTCTAGGATTGGATTGTACCCGTTTAGAACAAATGTGTCAACAAGTCCACGGACCCCGGCAGTCGTGCGCGCAGCCGGCGAGGGGCGGGCACCGGGCCGGGCGAAACGGCCGTGCTATACTGCGGCCATCGGTGTACGGACACTATTGCGGGGGTTGGTGCCGGTGGACGTCGCGTGCACGCAGGAGCAGTTGCAGCGGGCCCTCGCGCTGGTGGCGCGGGCCGTGGCGACGAAGACGTCGCTGCCGGTCCTGACCAACGTGCTGGTCGGCTCCGACGGCGAGCGGTTGCGGGTCGCCGCGACCAACCTCGAGATCGGGATCACCACCTGGATCGAGGCCGACGTTCGGGAATCCGGGCAGGTCTCGGTCGATGCCCGGCTCCTCGCCGACTTCGTCAACACGCTGCCCGCCGGCTCCGTCCGTCTGCGCTCCGAGCCGGGCAAGTACTCGCTGCAGGTGCAGTCGGGCGAGGGGAAGCACGCCACCAAAGCCGCCGTCAACGGCATCGACCCGGACGACTTTCCCGTCCTCGGCTCCGAAGCCGGCGGCGCGTTCGAGGCGGTCGTCGATCCGCAGGTCCTGCGCGAGATGATCACGCAGGTCGAGTTCGCCGCCGCGTCCGATGAGAGTCGCCCGGTGTTGGCCGGAGTGCTGGCCCGGTTCGAAGGCGATTCACTCACGCTGGCCTCCGCCGACGGGTTCCGGCTCGCGGTCCGCACCGGCCGGCTTGCCGAACCCGTGTCCGAGAAACTCGACGCCATCGTGCCGGCGCGCGGCATGCGCGAACTCGGCCGCATCCTCGGCGACCGGACCGATCCGGTGCGGCTGACGATCACCCCGAACCGTTCGCAGTTGATGGTGCGGGTCGAGGACGCCGAGTTCCTGTCGCGCCTGATCGAAGGCACGTTCCCCGATTACCGGGCGATCGTCCCGCGCGAGTTCGGCACCACCGTCACCCTCGGCCGCGATGCGCTGCTGACCGCCGTGCGGCGCGCCTCGTTCTTCGCCCGCGACAACAACGACGTCGTGCGGCTGGTCGTCTCCGAGGGCGAGGGCGACGGCGAGATGGGTGCGGTCGAGGTCTCGGCGACCGCCGCCGAGCGGGGCAGCAGCCAGAGCTTCGTGGACGCTAGCGTGCGCGGGCCGGAAACGCAGATCGCCTTCAACGCCCGCTACCTCGCCGACGTGCTGGGGGTGCTGCGCAACGGCAGCGTGATGCTCGGCATGAACGGGTCGAACCAGGCCGGGGTCGTGCGCGCGGCGGACGCCGACGATTACGATCACGTCATCATGCCGATGGTCATCGGCGCGGCCTGACCGCCCGCAACGAGGAGATCGCGCGGCCCCGCATGCACCTCGCCCGCCTCGAACTCGAAGAGTTCCGCTCCTACGGCACGCTGGATCTCTCGCTGCCGCCCGCTGGCTTGCGGCTGCGCGGCGACAACGCGTCCGGCAAGTCCAGCCTGCTGGAAGCGATCGTCATGCTCGCCACCACGCGCTCGCCGCGGTCGACCGCCGAACGGGAGGTCATCCGCTGGGGCAGCGGCGAGGATCTCGGCGTCGCGCCCTTCGCCCGCATCCGCGGCGAGGTCGTCCGCAAGGACGGCCCGAAAATCGTCGAGATTGCGCTCCAGGGCGACCCGGCCCGGAACGGCATCGCGCGCAAGCTGGTGCGGCTCAACGGCCGCCCGGCCCGCGCCTCCGACGTGGTCGGCCAGTTGAAGGCGGTGCTCTTCTCGCCGGAAGACGTGGCACTCATTTCTGGCAGCCCGTCGGGCCGCCGCCGCTACCTCGACCTGACGGTCTCGCAGACGAGCGGCGCCTACCTTCGGTCGCTGGCGCGTTACCAGCGGGTGCTGGAGCAGCGCAACAGCCTCCTCAAATCCCTCCAGCGCGAACGGGTCCGCCCGGATTCGCCGCACGTTTCCGGGCAGCTCGCGTTCTGGGACGAGGAACTGACGGCGCTCGGTTCGACCGTCGTCGCGTTCCGAATCCGGGCGCTCGATCGCCTTGGCGCGCTGGCCGCCGAAGAGTTCCGCCTGCTCACCGACGATCCTGGGTTCGCGGTCGGGTACGCGGCTTCGATCCCCGGCATCGACGACATCCCCGTCCTCGACGGCGAGGACGGTTTCGAGCGCATCCGCACCGCCGTCCATCGGTCCTTCGTCTCGGCGCTCGCCGACCGCCGGGCCGACGAGGTCCGGCGCGGGGTCAGCCTCGTCGGCCCGCATCGCGACGATTTTACGGCCACGGCGGCAGGTATCGATCTGGGCACGTTCGGCTCACGAGGTCAGCAGCGGCTGGCCGTCATCGCCCTGAAACTGGCCGAAACCGCCTACATGACCGAGGTCGCCGGCGAACCCCCGTTGCTCCTGCTCGACGACGTCCTGTCCGAACTCGATGCCGGCCACCGAGCCTTGCTGGAGCGCTCCGCGGGCAGCATCGACGCCCAGGTCATCGTTACCGGCACCCACGCCGAAGACTGGTCCGGCAGCTCGCTCGCGGACCTTCCCGCGGCGACCGTTCGCTTCGGCGCGTTGACGCTGGATTGACGCCGCCGAATCGCCCGGGTTCGGCAAGCTTCGCTCGCCGACGCCGATCCGCTCCGACCCGGACCTCGCGTGGTTGCCATCGCGTCCACCGAATCCCCACGTCTTGCGCATTCGCGGATGCCGGCGCTTGTGGGCCTCTCCACCGTGAGGCCGTCAGTCGCTGATCGTTGGCTGGTGACGAACGCCGTCCGAACCGAGTCGTCGTCGCACCAGGTTTGTTCGGTGTTTCTTCGGCGTTTATTCGCCATTTCTTCGGTGCCGGTTTTCCCATAACCATGCGGAGATCGGGTTTCTTCGGCATCCCTCCCACACACGGCGTCCCAAGAGGGGCCATCGCCGCCATCCAAAGCGAGTCCCGTTCGGCAAGCGCCGGGTCCCGGACGGTCGGCCGTTGCGGAGGCCCCTGTGCCCTGCCGGAGTCACCCCCGTTCTCGTCGAGGGCCGCCACAGGTTCCGGGCTCCGTCAAAAATGGGCAACACGGGCGGGGTCCCGGGCAACGAGCGCACCGGCGCCCGGTGGTCCGCACACGCCGATCGCGCCGCCGTCGTGGTGATCCCGCATCTTCCCCGATCGCATCGACGCGCGGGTTTTCAACGGGATGCCGGTTGGTTGATGGCGATGCCCCTCTCACGCGCCGCATGTCCTCGGTCGCGAGCGCATGACCACCGCGATCCGGCATGCAGCCGGTGCGGGCCGGGGCGGCGATCGACCGGTTTCGCGCTGGTCACGGGATATCCGGCATGGCCGAGAGTTCGAACAGGTCGATGCTGGCCATGAACAGGACCGATTCCCCGTCGGCCGTCCACGCCGGGGCGCGGTCGTCGAGCGGCGTGTCGGCGATGACCCAGCGCTCGCCCGACTGCACGTCCAGCCCGTGGATCGCTCCGTTGGCCGAGAACGCGATCCGCGAGCCGTCCGGCGACCACGCGGCGTCCAGCGGAACCAGATCCGAATCCGCCGTTAGGTTCACCACGGCGCGCGTCCCGACGTCGAGCACGCAGAGATCCGGCCCTTCGTTGCCGTGGAGCACCACCAGCAAGCGGCTGCCGTCGGGCGACCACAGCGGCCCGTACCCGGTCAGGAGCGGGCTCAGGCTGCGCTGCCGGTTTCCGTCCGCGTCAACGACGAAGATGCCACCCGGCGCGCCGCCGATCTCTGGCGCGACCGAGAACGCGACGCGGTCGCCAGCCGGAGACCACGCCGGACGCACGGCGTCGCCGATGGCCTTCCTCTGCCCGGTCGGGTTCTCGCCGTCGATGGCCGCGCCGCTCGACCGAATCGTCGAAAGTTGCTGCCGCTGGCTGCCGTCCGGGGCGATCCGGAAGACCTCGTCGCCGCCGCCGTCCCAAGCGAGGAACGCGAACGCCGAACCGTCAGGCGCCCAGCTCGGCTGGTTGCGCAGCGCGATGGCAACGAATCCCTCGTCGCTCCCGGGCGCGATCAGCGGAAACGTGTCGCGCGCGTCGCTGGCCGTATCGGCGACTACGATCTCCCGCGTCGTGCGGTCGATCCAGGTCAGCAGCGACCCATCCGGCGACCAGGCCGGAACCGCCGCCGAGGCAGTTTCCGCGATCCGGACCGGGTCCGATTCGCCGCTCACCGAGCCGGTCCAGACGCCGCCGTCGGAGGACCACGCCAGTGATGTGCCGTTCGCGGCGGGAACCGGCCGGGCGGGATCGGGAGCCACCAGCCGAGGTTCGCCGCCGGCCGTCACGGCGTAGATGCCGGGCTGAAATGCCGACGCCCGGAACGCGCAGCCTCCGAGCGCCGGAACGATGGCGGCCCCGGCGACCAGCGACAGCGCAACACGGCGGTTGAAGCGGGGGGATCTCCACATTGGGCCATTGTACGCGGGGCGACGACGCAGACCCGTGTGTCGGGCGTGCGCGGCACTCGGACGCGGCGGGTCGGCACGCAATCGACCGTTGGATTGAACGACGGGGTTCGGCCGGGAAGGGGCGGGTCTGCGGTTTCCGGACCGCGGCAGCATCCGTCCGCGCGGCTGATGCGATGCCCGCGACCGGGGTCAGGCACGAACTGGCCGGGTAGGCCGGTCACTCGACCGTCAGGACACGGCTCGTTTCCCAGTCGAGCGCAATCGCGGCGGTGCACAGGAGCCCTCGATCGTCCTCGTACCATGCGACGGCCATGACGATGGCGCGGTCGTCGGGCACACGCACGTGCCCGACGAGTTCGTCGGCCATCAGGACGCGGCCCTCGATGCGAGCACCGGGTCGCAGCGCCGCGAGCCGGGTCGCGAGTTCCCGGCCGGCATCGAGGACGCGCGGCCGATACCGGTGCATGAGCGCGCCGGCCTGCTCGTCGGCGAGGACGCAGCCGACCGGGAGATACGGTTCGACGCGGCGATCGGTCACGGTGCGCACTCCACGGTGTCGCGGCACGGATAACACGCGTGATCGGGGCGCGAAGACCGGACGCGTCGGCGGGCAACCACCCCCTAGACGGTCCGTCGGGCCATGGCAACGGGCAAGCGAACGCCGATTACCGATGCCGGACGAACGGGGATTTCGTCTAGCGGACGGGCGGTACACCGTCGGCGGAAACCCGAGAGCTATGGACAATGGATACGTTCCACCACGCGCTCGACTCGACACTTGATTCGAGGGCGAATGATGGATCGGTGAGGAGATTCCGGCAAGGGCTTGCGGGAAGACCACCCGGCATCGGCCGACTGCCATCACGAACCCCGGAAACCGACATATCCCTGTGCGGCGGGTGCACCGGCCAACCTAGCGGCACGAGGCCGTGGGCGGTGATAGCAGGCGAACGATGACGTCGAAGTCCCGCTGGCACGGTGTCGGAGTACCGGCATCGCTCGAAGTGGGACGATGGAACGAGAACGGCCGGAGCTCGAAAGCTCCGGCGCGTCACGAACTGCGCATGGAACGCAGCATTTCGCATGGCTGGGGTGCAGGGATTCGAACCCCAACTACCTGATCCAGAGTCAGGCGTCCTACCGTTAGACGACACCCCAATGCGCCGAGCAGTGTACCACGCGGCGCCGCAGGCTTCCACGCCGCGTGCGTCGCGGGGCCGAACCTACCCGGCGGTTTCCGCTCCGGCGTCGCCCTCGCCGCCGTCGATCTCCACTCCGAGCGACGCGAACGCGGCCGCCACCGTGTTCCGCGCCAGCACCATCGTCGTCACCGGACCGGTGCCGCCGGGGACCGGCGTCAGGGCGGAAGCACGTTCGGTGACGGACTCAGCATCGACGTCGCCGACGAGCCGGTCGCCGACGACGTTGATCCCGAAGTCGAGCACGACGGCCCCCGGGTTCACCATCTCGCCGCGCACCAGCCCAGGTGCGCCGGCGGCGACCGCCACGATGTCGGCGCAGGCGAGCAGGCCGGGCAGGTCGGCCGTGAAGCGGTGGCAGAGCGTCACCGTCGCGTTCCGGGCGGTCAGCAGCGTCGCCATCGGTTTGCCGACGACGTTGCTGCGGCCGATCACGACCGCCCGTTTCCCTTCGATGGACAACCCGTAATGGTCGAGCAGTTCGATCCCACCCTGGGGCGTGCTCGGCCGCAACGCCGGCAGGCCGAGGTGGAGCCGCCCGGCGTTGGTCGGCGTGATGCCGTCGACGTCCTTCATAGGCGACAGGTGCTCGATCGCCAATTCGACCGGAACCTGCGGCGGCAGCGGCATCAGCAGCAGCACGCCGTGGACGGCGGGGTCCTGGTTGAGCGCGTCCAGCGTCGCCACGAAGCTGGCAGGAGAGGCATCCGTCGGCAGGTCGATCGCCCGGTGTGCCACGCCCGCGCCAGAGACCGAGCGCACGATGGAGCCGCGGTACGCGAGCGCGGCCTCGTCGCGCCCGGCGAGGACCGTCGCCAGCGTCGGCTCGACACCCGCCTGGGCGGCGAGGAGCGCGGCGGCGGCCGCCGTTTCCTCGCGGATTCGCCTGGCGACCGGAGCGCCGCGAAGCAGCTGGGCCGTCATCCCGATGGTTCCTCCGGACGGCGCAAGCGGGGCGGTACGCCGCCAACACGGCCTCTGGCCGAACCCGATAGCGCCCTGCTGTCGTTATTCCTCGACGCCGATCCGAACGCCCGGAGTATAGCAGCGGCCTCCAGGAGGGCCGAAACGGCCTTCTCGACGGATGCCGGGCACGCCTGCGTCTGCGATTGCCGACGGTATCGCCACCGCGGCGCCAGCTAACGACACCGAAACGCCTGCGCCGCTGTCGCCATTTCGAATGGCGCCAGCCCAATGGCGCAAAAGGCCGGTCAATTGCCATCGCGGGATCGTCTTCGTGGATAGTGTGGATAGGGTCTTGACCGGCGGGCAATGCGGTGGTACCTTCTAGGCAACGGGTCGCCCGCACGTTGACTCGTCGAACCAAACCGCCGGGTGGCGCCCGTCACCCCCGGGAGCGGAGACAGCCAGCGATGGGTATGCGCAACGTCGAATTCGGGGTTCAGTTGAAGGCCCAGCGCGAGGCCCGCCGGGTCTCGCAAAGCAAGCTGGCCGAGCGGGCCGACTTCGACCACTCGTACGTGAGCCGGCTGGAAAGCGGCGCCCGGATGCCCACCCGCGACGCGGTCGAGCGGTTGGCCGGCGCCCTTCTTCTTTCCCAGCCGGAAGAGGACGCGCTGCTGGCGGCGGCCGGATTCCTCCCGCGCGACGTCACTAGCCTGCTGTCGGACGAGCCGGCCCTCGGCGAGGTGCTCGACCTGCTCCAGGACGACGCCGTTCCCGCCGAGTACCGCGACAACATGCGGCAGGTGCTGCGGCTGCTGGCCGAGCAGGCGCGGCTGGCGATCCGCACCGCGCCGGGCGCCGGCTACACCGGCGTCGCCGCCTGAACCGCTGGCTGCGGTTCGCCCCGCGTTCCGGAAACGACCCGTGGCCAACCGGCCGACGGGTCGTTTCGTTCACCGAGCCCGGCGTCGGGCGTCCGTCGGTAATTGGTAATGGATGCTGACGGTTAGCGACTATGAACCCGATGCCGGGTTTGGCCGATCGGGCGGCGCCGTCGCCGGGCCGCTAGAATGCCGTACGTACACCGGCTCGCCGTTTCCCGCCTGGCAGCCTCAACAGTGGCCACGAGGAGCGTACCGTGTCCGAGTTCGCCCACCTTCACCTGCACACCGAGTACTCCCTGCTCGACGGCATGGGGCGGACCGCCGAATACGTCGCCCGCGCCAAGGAGAGCGGCATCCACCACCTCGCGGTCACCGACCACGGGGTGATGTACGCCGCGATGGAGTGGCACAAGGCCCTGTCCAAAGCCGGGCTGCACCCCATCATCGGCATCGAGGCCTACCTCGCCGAGGGCAGCGCCCGCGCCCGCGAGCGCAAGAGCTACCACCTGCTGCTGCTGGCCGAGAACGAGACCGGCTACCGCAACCTGCTTCGGTTGTCGTCCCGCGCGATGCTGGAGGGCTACTACTACCGACCCCGGATCGACCTCGACATGCTCGCCGAGCACCACGAGGGCATCGTCGCCACCTCGGCCTGCCTCGGCGGCCCGGTCGCCAACAACTTCCTGCACGGCCGGCCGGAGCTTGCGCGCGACTACGCCGGCAAGCTCGCCGAGATCTTCGGCCGGGACCGCTTCTTCATCGAAGTCCAGGACCACGGCATCCGCGAGCAGATCGAGACCAACCGCGAACTCATCCCGCTGGCGCGCTCGCTCGACCTGCCGCTGGTCGCCACCAACGACGTCCATTACTGCAACCAGGCCGACGCTGCCGCGCAGGAACTGCTGGTCTGCGTGCAGACCAACACCACGCTCGCCGACCCCAAGCGGCTCAAGAGCGAATCGGACCAGCTCTACCTGAAGAGCCCGCAGGAGATGGAGCGCGTCTTCGGCCACCTCCCGGAAGCCCTCTCGAACACCATCCGCATCGCCGAGATGTGCAACCTCGACCTCGGGTTCAAGGGCTACCACCTGCCCGATTTCCCGGTGCCGTCCGGATTCACCCACGAGGGCTACCTCGAGCACCTGTGCCGCGAGGGCGTGCGCCGCAAGTACGGCCACGACGACGGCGCGGTCGGCGAACGGCTCGCCTACGAACTCGGCGTCATCAATTCGATGGGGTTCACGAACTACTTCCTCGTCGTCTGGGACTTCGTCCGCTTTGCCAAGGAGAACGGCATCCTCGTCGGCCCCGGACGCGGCTCGGCGGCGGGCAGCATCGTCACCTACGCGCTCGACATCACCGCGCTCGACCCGCTCAAGTACGACCTGATCTTCGAGCGCTTCCTCAACCCGTCGCGCATCTCGATGCCGGACATCGACATCGACTTCGCCGACGACCGCCGCGCCGAGGTCATCGAATACGTCGTCAACAAGTACGGCGACGACCGCGTCGCCCAGATCGTCACCTTCGGGACGCTCGCGGCGAAGGCCGCCGTGCGCGACGTCGGGCGCGCGATGGGCCGCACGTTCGCCGAAACCGACAAGGTCGCCAAGCTGATCCCGGTCGGCCCAGGCATCACGATCGAATCGGCGATGACCAAGGTCCCCGAGCTGAAGGCGCTCTACGACGGCGACGCCGACGTGCGGGAATTGATCGACTCGGCCAGGAAGGTCGAGGGCATCTCTCGCCACGCGAGCACCCACGCCGCCGGCGTCGTCATCTCCCGCGACCCGCTCGTGCACCACGTCCCGGTGCAGCGGGCGGGCGGCAAGAGCGAGGGCGAACTGACGACCCAGTTTCCGATGGGGGAACTGGAAGCCCTCGGCCTGCTGAAGATGGACTTTCTCGGGCTGAAGACGCTGACGGTGCTGGGCAAGGCGGTGGACCTGCTGCGGGCCGACGGGCACGACATATCCCTCGAAACGATCCCGCTGGACGACCCAAAGTCCTACGAACTGCTCTGCCGTGGCGAGACGGTCGGCGTGTTCCAGCTGGAAGGCGGCATGACCACCCGGATGACGGTGGACGTCGCGCCGAACTGCTTCGAGGACCTGATCGCGCTGATGGCCCTGATCCGGCCCGGGCCGATGGAGATGGCGCCGGACTACATCGCCCGCAAGCACGGCCGCACCGAGATCGTCTACATGCACCCGGAAATGGAGCCGATCCTCGCCGAGACGTACGGCGTGGCGCTCTACCAGGAGCAGGTGATCCGCATTGCCAACGTGCTGGCCGGTTTTTCGATGGCCGAGGGCGACGGGCTGCGCAAGGCGATGGGCAAGAAGCTGCCCGAGGAAATGGCGAAGTACCGCGACCGCTTCGTCAGTGGCGCGGTCGAGCACGGCCTGCCGAAGGGGCTCGCGGGCGACATCTTCGACACCATCGAGCGGTTCGCCGGCTACGGCTTCAACAAGGCCCACAGCGCCGCTTACGCCGTGATCGCGGCGCAGACGGCCTACCTCAAGGCGAACCACCCGGTCGAGTTCATGGCGGCGCTGCTCTCCTCGGAAATCGGGAACACCGACAAGCTGGTGTCGAACGCGGCCGAATGCCGGCGTGTCGGCATCCCGCTCATGCCGCCGTGCGTCAACAGCAGCGGCGTCGAGTTCACCGTGGAACGGGTCGAGGACGGCAGGATGGGCGTGCGCTGGGGCCTCGGCGCGGTCAAGAACGCGGGTGAAGGGGCCGTCCGCGCCATCCTTGCCGCGCGCTCGGAGCGGCCGGGCGGCGCGTTCCGGTCGCTCGACGAATTCTGCGGGGAAATCGACTGGCAGGTGGTGAACCGGCGCGTCGCCGAATCGCTGGCCAAGTGCGGCGCGCTCGACTGCTTCGGCGCGCGCGGCTCCGTCATCGCCGGTCTGGAAACGGCGATCGCCGCCGGCCAGAAACGGCAGAAGGCGTCGGCGCGCGGCCAGATGGGGCTGTTCGCGATGGGCGCCGAAAGCGAGGTCAGCGCGCCGACGCCGCTGCCGCCGGCCACCGTCGCCGACAAGCAGTTGCTGGCGTGGGAAAAGGAGTTGGTCGGCTTCTACATGAGCGCCCACCCGCTGCAGGAAATCCTGGCCAGCGCGCCGCAGCGCGGACTCGCCAGCATCGTGGATCTCGCCGAACGTCCGGCGGGGCAGATCGTCCGCACGATCGCGATGGTAACGTCGGTGCGGCGGATCACGACCCGCACCAATCGCTCGATGGCCGTTGCCGAGATCGAGGACCTCACCGGCACGATCGAACTGGTCGCCTTCCCGGACCTTTTCGAGCGGATGGGGGAGGCGCTGCAACCGGACGCGATCCTCGAAATTTCGGCCAAGGTGGACCGGCGAAACGAGCAGGTGCAACTCGTCTGCGAATCGCTCACGGCCGAGCTGTCGCTGCCGGCTCCGGAACTTCCCGTGCGCACGGTCCACCTCGCGCTGAACCCGGGCGAGGATCGCTGGCAGGATATGGAACTGATGAACGGGATCGACTCCGTCCTCCGCGAGTTCGAAGGCGACGACGTGCTCGTGCTGCACGTCCCGCACCGGGGTGGGCGCCGGGTCCGGCTGCGGTCGCGCTCGCGGCGGGTGCACTGGTGCCCGGAACTGGCCAGCGCGCTCGGCCAGCAACCCGGCGTGGCCAAGGCGTTCGTGGAGGAGCCGGCGCCGGTTCGCCTCGCGTCCTGATTCGCCATTCCACCAGCGAAGCCGAGCCATTTGGGATGGAGCGCGGTTCGCACCGAACCATCGGCGTGCGCGGAGCACACCAGTCATGGACAACATATCCCCGAGGCAACGCGTTGCATGATGGCCCGAACGCGGTGTGCGGTGCGCGGCCTCGCTGGCCCAGTGATTCCGAAGCCGGCTGATTGCCTCCGGTACCGTCCGCCTATGACGCCGCGCGTTCGCAGGGGCGGGAGTGGGGTCTCGCTCCGCGTGCGTTCACGCCCAGGAAGATACGAGGCACCGTTGCGCCGGTAGCCGCGTGAATCGGGCAATGCGCGCTCGGCGATACGCGTCTCCGGGACCGGTTGCACACCGGACCCTCGTCCGGCCGGCCGCACCGGCGCAGCGCTCGACGTTGGCCGACTCGCCGCCGGTGTCAGGATCGGTTGCGCAGCCACCCCAGCAGGCCGTCGAGTTCCCAGGTGTTGACGATCCGGTCCGGTGTCGCCCACGCCTGCCGCGCGACGGCGACGCCGTACCCGATGTTGTCGAACCCGTCCGGGTGGTGCGCGTCGCAATCGATGACGAGCAGGCAGCCGGCCGCCAGCGCCGCCGCCGCGTGCTCCCGCTTCAGGTCGAGCCGGGCCGGATCGGCGTTGATCTCCAGTGCCACGCGGGTCTCGGCCGCGATGGCAAACGCGCGGTCCCAATCGAAGTCGCCCGGCGGACGCCGCTCGATCAACCGTCCCGACGGGTGGGCGACGATATCGACGTTGGGGTTGCGCAGCACCCCTTCGAGCCGCTCCATGAGCTGCGCCCGCGGCTGCCGCAGACCGACGTGGAGGGACGAGACGACGACATCGAGTTGGGCGAGCACGTCGTCCGGGAAGTCGAGGCAGCCGTCGCGGGCAACTTCGACCTCCGAACCGGCGAGCAGGCGCACCGGGCCCTGGTATGCGTCGAGTTCTTCCCGCTGCGCCCGCAGCCGGGCCGCGTCGAGACCGCCCGCGACGCCGAGGCTGTGGCTGTGGTCGGTGATGCCGAGGTAGGCGTAGCCCCGCTGCGCGGCGGCGTCGGCCATGTCGGCGATGCTGGCCGCGCCGTCGCTCCAAGTCGAGTGGCAGTGCAACTCGCCCCGGATGTCGGCCACGGTGACCAGCCGGGGAATCTCCCGCACTCGGTCGAACTCTTCGCCGCCGAGACGAAGTTCGGGCGGAATCCACGGCAAGCCGTTCGCCGCGTACACGGCTTCTTCGTCCGGAGCGTCCGCCGGGATGGAGGCCAGCCGTTCGACGTGCGACGCCGGGCCGGTTGCACGAAGGAGCACCGCGCCGAAACGTGACGGCTCAGCCGCGTAGATGTCGGCTTCGATGCCGCTCTGGAGCCGCACCCGCAGCGCGCCGGGCCACCGGTCGAGCACCTCGCCCACGATCGGCAGCCCGGCAACGGCGGCCAGCGCGGATTCCGGGTCGGATGCCTCCACGACGACATCGAGATCGCCGGCGGTTTCGGTGAAGCGGCGCACGCTGCCCGCGATTTCCACCCGGCCCGGCAGGGCGGAGCGGATTGCCGAGAGCAGCGTGCGCGCATGGGGAAGCGCGTCCCCGATCGGCATCCGGCCTGAACGCCCCTGGATCGTTTCGAGCCCCGCCAGCACCGTTGCTTCGATTCGCGCGCCGAACCCCGGGGCGGTGCGAAGCGTTCCCGCCACCGCCGCCGCTTCGAGATCGGCGAGGTCCGCGATCCCGAGTTCGCGGTAGAACTTGGTGACGGTCTTCGCGCCGACGCCCGGCAACTCGAGGATCTCCAGCAGGGTGGGCGGTAGCGCCGCCGAGAGATCCTCCCACGCCGCGAACGTTCCGGTGGCCAGGACCTCCGCGATGATGCCGGCGATGCCTTCTCCCACACCGGGAATGCCGCGCAGCCCGCCGTCGGCGGCAATGCTGGCCACCGGCCGGTCGAGATGGCGGATGGAATCGGCGGCGCGGTGGTACGCCCGCACCCGGAACGGGCTTTCCCCGGCGAGGTTCTGGAGCGCGCCGTACTCGTCGAGCAGCGACGCGAGGTCGGCGTTCGTCAGCGGCGCCATGGTCGGTTTCCCCTTCGAGCGGCGGCTTCGGCCGGACTCAGATGGCCGCTGCCGTCGCGCGGGTCGCCCGCCGCAACCGGCGCAGGATCGCCCGCGGGTCGTCGGCGAGGATGTAGACGACATCTTCCGGCCGCAGCATCCGCAGCACCGCAGACAGGGCGGTCGATTCGGTGGCGGCTCGGATGACGACCGGCGGCACGTCGTGCGCCGCGATCCCCTGCCGCAGCAGGTCCGCCCGCTCCGGTGAGGCCGATTCGTCGTGGATGACGATCAGGTTCGCCCCGCGTGCCAGCAACCGCCCCGTCTCGGCAAGATCCGCGTCCGGGATGCCGTCCAGGCGGCCGATCATCCGGATGTGCCGCTGCCCCGGCAAGTGTCCGACCGCGCGCATCGGGGCGCGCAGGAAATAGGGCGGAGTCGGCAGATCGACGACCAGCAGCGCGCCGCTGCGCTCGATGACGTTGAACGATCCCGGCACCTCGGCCGGGTCGGGCGCGTGGGAGGTCAGGACCCCGGCGACGGTTTCGGCCGGGATGCCGACGGATAGGCCCATCGCCGCCGCGATGAGCACGTTCGTGGTCGCGAACGAGATCGCGCCGCCGCGGTTGACCCGCACGTCGGCCGCCGGGACGAGGTCGATCGCGCATTCGGGATCGCCGACCCGGATGGTGTCGTCCTCGATCCAGGCCGCGATGCCGCCGCGATTGCGGTGCTGGCGCAGGAGCGGGGTATCGCGGCTGACGCCGACGAGGACCTGCCGGGGAAGGTGTTCCGCTTCGCCGCCGGCGACCGCCCAGTCGTCGCCGTTGAGGACGAAAATCGCATCCGGATGGGCGGCGTCGCGGATCGTCCGCAGCGCCTTCACCGCCCGCAGGGTGTCGTCGCGCAGCAGGCAAGCCTCGCTGTTGGCGCAGAGGTTGGTCACCGCCACCAGCGGGTATGCCCCACGCGGCAGGCCGACCGCGTGCACGGTATCCCAGTCGAGTTCCTGCACGGCGATGTCGAGCGCACCGGAGGCGAGCATCCCCAGCGCCCTGGTCCAGGGCACGAGTTCGCCGCGCTGGCGTCGGTTGCCGATCGACACCCCGTTGTCCGTCCAGCGCGCGGTCCGCAGCCCGTTCGCCACCAGCATCGCGTGGAACAGGTCGATGGTGGTGGACTTGCCGCGTGAACCGGCGACCGCGACGACCGGCAACGCCCCGCGAGAGGACGCCGCTTCTCGCCACGCCGCGAACGATTCCGGCAACACGATCGGTTCGGATGGGGGAGCAACGGGAGCAACAGCGCTCATGGATCGATCCGACTCGCGCCTCGGATGCGGATGGACGGCGGCAGCACGGCGGGCAGGACGGCGCGGTACACCTGCCCGCGGGCAAGGGCGGTTCGTCGTTCGACCGGCGCGGGGAACGGAAGTGCGGGCTCGGATACGCTCCGGTTCCGACCATCGTAGCCGAACCGGCGGCGTCCGGCAGGCAACGGCGCCCGAACAACGCGGCAGATTGGGCGGATGCGCGGGCGGCAACGGCTACCCGGAAACCGGCATCGTTGCCGAATGCTCGCCTCGTTCCCACGGCGACGGATCACGACGCACCCGTGCCGTCGCCCGGGTCTACCCGGAGCCGGTCGCCGAATGCCTGGATCGCGTTGGCGGTCGTGAGGGTCGCGAATTCGGCCGGTTCCAGGCCCCAGATTCCGCACAACCTCCGCCCGATGACCGGAACGTTCGCGGGTTCGTTGCGTCGCCCTCGCGCGCCCGCCGGGACGAGGTAGGGCGCGTCCGTTTCGACCAGGAGGCGGTTGGGCGGGATCGTCGCCAGCACCGCCCGCAGCGAGGCCGACGACGATCGCGTCGCCAGCCCGCCGACGCCGACGAAGCACCCTGCATCGCGGGCGAACGCTGCGTAGCGCGGGCCTCCGTCGAACGAATGCAGGATGAGCGTCGGCAACGCCGGCTCGGATTCCAGCAGGTCGAGCAACTCCGATTCCGCCGCGCGTTGGTGGATCACGACCGGCAATCCGGCCGCTCGCGCCAGCCCGAGTTGCTCCCGGAACGCCGTGTACTGGACCTCCGCCGGCGGATTCCGCGCGTGGAAGTAGTCCAGCCCGATCTCGCCGATGGCGATCGGCGCCGCGCGTTCGAGAAGATCGGCCAGGGCGGCAAGCGAACCCGCGCCGAACTCGTCGGCGTGCCCGGGGTGGATGCCGAGGGTGTAGCGGACCGCGGGAAACCGCTCCGCCAGTGCGAGCGTCGTCGTCCACCGCTCGGGCCGGTAGCCGATGTTGACGATCGCCGCGATGCCGGCGCTCGCGGCGCGGGCTACGACGTCGCCGACGTCCCCGGCGAAGGCTTCGTCGTCGAGGTGGGCGTGGCTGTCGATCCAGGTCGGATTCCGTTGCGTCGTCACTTGACGGTCACGCTCTTGGCAAGGTTGCGCGGCCGGTCCGGGTCGTTGCCGCGCGCCAGCGCCGCGTGGTAGCCGATGAGTTGGGCCGGCAGCGCGCCGACGATGGGGAAGGCGTGCCCGAGGTCCGGCGTCGGGATGTGCACGTCGAAGACCGGGTCCGGCGCCGGCCCGATGCCGACGATGAAGCCGCCCCGGCTCTTCATCTCCATCGCGCCGGACAGCGCGTCGGCCCGGCTGCCGTCGTTCGGGGCATACACGAGGCAGGGCGTGCCCGGTTCAACGAGGGCGATGACGCCGTGCTTGAGTTCGCCGCCGGCGAAACCCTCGGCGTGGATGTAGGAGACTTCCTTGATCTTGAGCGCCGCTTCCAGCGCGCTCGGGTAGGCGGTGCCGCGCCCGACGACGAACAGGTGCTCGGCGCGGTGGATCCGGCGGGCGACATCCCGCACGAGCGCGGTGGCATCCTCGGCCAGCATCTCCCGCAGCCCGGTTGCCGCGGCGTCCAGAACGGCCGCCCCGTCGCCGTAGCGCCCGGCCAGCGCGTGGGCGAGCAGGAGCAGCGCGCCGACCTTGGCGGTGTAACTCTTGGTCGCGAGCACGCACTGTTCGGGACCGGCCCCGAGGTGAATGCGGGCATCGACCATCCGGTCCAGCGTCGAGTACTCGACGTTGACGATGGCCGCCAGCCGCGCGCCCCGGGCGCGGGCGGCGAGCATCCCTTCGATCACGTCCACGGTTTCGCCGCTCTGGGAAAGGGCGACGACGAGCGTATCGGGGCCGATGAGGTCGGTTTCGCCGGCGAACTCGGAGCCGACGACGACCTGCACCGGCACGCGGGCGATCCGGGCCAGCAGGTGGCGGCCGGTGAGCGCCGCGTTCGCCGCCGTGCCGCAGCCGACGAGCACGATCGAGCGGGCCGCGGCCATCTCCGAGGCCAGCGCCTCGACCTGCGGCCGGGCGCGCCGGGAAAGCCGTTCGAGGACATCCGGCTGCTCGGCCATTTCCTTGGCCATGAAGTGGGGGTAGCCGCCGAGACCGGCATCGCTGCCGGCGCCGGCGAGCGGAACCCAATCCGGGGCCAGGGTGTTCAGCGACCAGCGGTCGAGCAGCGCCAGCCCGTCGCGGGTCATGCGCACGATTTGGCCGTCCTCGACGTAGTGGACCCGGTCCAGGTGCGGCCGCAGCGCCAGCGCGTCGGAGGCGATAAAGGCGCCACCGTCGCGGATCCCGGCGACGAGCGGCGAGACGTGCTTCGTGGCGGCCAGTTCGTTCGTCCGGGCGTCCATCGCGACGACGGCGTTCAGGCCGGCGAGCCGGGCGAAGACGGTGGCAAGCGCCGACCCGAGGTCGCGGCCGGCGGCGAATTCGTCTTCCAGCAGGTGGGCGATGACTTCGCTGTCGGTCTCGGAGCGGAAGCGGTGACCGCGCGCGACCAGTTCGGCGCGCAGGGCGTCGTGGTTCTCGACGATGCCGTTGTGGATGACGGCGAGGCTGCCGGTGCAGTCGAGGTGTGGGTGGGCGTTGGGTTCGGTGACGCCGCCGTGGGTTGCCCAGCGGGTGTGGCCAAAGCCGATCTCGGCCGGGGCGAACGAGTCTGCGACCCCGGCAATGCGGCCGGTGCGCTTGGCAACGTCGATGCGGCCGCCCGCGCCGAGCGCGACGCCCCACGAGTCGTAGCCGCGGTATTCGAGCGTTTGCAGGCCGCGCAGGAGATAGCCGCCAACGTCGGCCCGCTGGCCGACGTAGCCGAAAACGCCGCACATGGTGAGGTCCCTCGACCCGGCCGTGGCGACCGGGCGCAGCGCGCCGATTCTCGACGGGCGTGGCAGAGCCACACCGCGCAACCGGCGCGACGAACGTTGCCTGGGTTGGCCGTGCGGCGAATCGGATGGGGCAGGGGATGCTGGACGGTTGCGCGATACCGCGCGAAGCACGCGGGCCGGGGATTGTCGGCGGGTCGCCCCGCCGGTTTGGTCCGACCCTTTCGACCGTGCGAGCCGGGAAGCCACCCGCCGAATGGTTCGATCGGCTTCCGCCTCGTCAACTCGCCCCTCCGAGCGAGTCCTGGCGCTGGAACGATCCGTACCCCGTGTGGCCGTACGCCTTGGCCGCCCCGAGTATAGGCCCCGGGCACGGCGATCACAATCGCCCTGTCTATACTCCCAGCGCAACGCGGGCAGCCGAGATTCGGGCGAGGGTGGGCATGATCGGGCGGTACACGCGGCCGGCGATGGGCGACATCTGGAGCGACGAGGGGAGGATCGCCCGCTGGTTGCGGGTCGAAATCGCCGTCTGCGAAGCGTGGGCCGAACGCGGCCGTGTTCCGGCGGAAGCGCTCCCAGTCCTTCGGGTCGCCACCTGCGACCTCGACCGCATGCGCGAGATTGAGCGCGAGGTCGATCACGACATGATCGCCTTCGTGCGCGCCACCAGCGAATCGGTCGGCGAGTACGCGCGGTTCCTCCACCTCGGGCTGACCAGCTCGGACGTCATCGACACCGCGCTCGGGATGCAGATGCGCGACGCCGGCGCGCTGCTGGACGAAGGGCTGGCCGGGTTGCTGGACGCCGTGCGCGGGCAAGCGGTCGCCCACAAGCACACGCCGACGATGGGCCGCACCCACGGCGTCCACGCCGAACCGACGACCTTCGGGCTGAAACTCGCCGTCTGGTGGGACGAGGTGCGGCGGCAGCGGCGGCGGCTCGACCTCGCCCGCGAGGATGCCGCCGTCGGCAAGCTGTCGGGCGCGGTCGGAACCCACGCCCACGTGCCGCCCGATCTCGAAGAGGAGGTGTGCGCCCGGCTCGGTCTCGCCGTCGCGCCGGCATCGACCCAGATCGTGCAGCGGGACCGGCACGCGTTCTTCGTCTCGGTGATCGCCGGCATCGGGGCCACGCTGGAGAAAATGGCGACCGAAGTCCGCCATCTGCAACGGACCGAGGTCCGCGAGGCGGAGGAGCCGTTCGACCCAGGCAACATGGGCTCCTCGGCCATGCCTCACAAGCGCAACCCGCACGCGTCGGAGCGGGTGAGCGGGCTGGCGCGGCTGCTGCGCGGCTACGCGGTGACGGCGACCGAGAACGTCGCGCTCTGGCACGAACGGGACATCAGCCATTCGAGCGCGGAGCGGGTGCTGCTGCCCGACGCCTGCCTCGTGCTCGATTTCATGCTGGCCGAGATGACCGACATCATCGGCCGGCTCGTGGTCTACCCGGAGCGCATGCAGGCGAACATCGACCTGACCGGCGGCGCGATCTTCTCGCAGCCGGTGCTGCTGGCGCTGGTCGATGCCGGGATGGACCGCTACGAGGCGTACCGCCTGGTGCAGGGCCATGCGCTGCGGAGCTGGGACGGCGGCCCGGCGCTGCTGGATGCCCTGAAAGCCGAGCCGCGGGTGGTGGACGTGCTGGGGGAGGAACGGCTCGCCGCGCTGTTCGACCCGGCGCCGCAGCTCGTCCACGTCGATGCGATATTCCAGCGGTTGGGCATCGAATCCGTCGAGTAGCGCTACGCGACATATCCCCAGTTAGATCTCCACCCACGAGCCCCAAACCGCCGCCGATTGACGCCGAACCGCCCGCTTTCTATGATCCAGCCGCTTTGCCCACGGGAAAGGACCGATCCGAGATGAGCGACACCGTGCCCGATTCCGGGACGCTCCGGCAGACACCATTGGCCGACCGCCACGTCGCGCTCGGGGCGCGGATGATCCCGTTCGCCGGCTGGCTGATGCCCGTCCAGTACGCCGGCCAGATCGCCGAACACAAGGCCGTACGCTCGGCCGCCGGTCTGTTCGATCTCGGCCACATGGGGCAGGTCGAGGTCGAGGGGCCGGACGCGCTGCCGTTCCTGCAATGGGTCGCTTCGAGCGACATCGCCTCGATCGAACCGGGCGAGGCGATCTACGGCATGCTGCCCAACGAGCGCGGCGGCGTGATCGACGACATCCTCGTCTACCGGCGACCGGACCGCGACGGCTACATGGTCGTCGTCAACGCGTCGAACCGGGACAAGGATGTTGCCCACTTCCACGCCCAGCGTGACGCCCACCCGGAGTGGGACGTGCGGGTGCAGGATGTTTCGGACGACACCGGCATGATCGCCATCCAGGGTCCGGCCGCCCCCGGGATCGTCGCGAAGTTGACCGATGACGACCTCGACGCGATCGGCCCGTTCCGCTGGGCGCAGGGAACGATCGCCGGCACGCCGATGATGGTCGCCCGCACCGGCTACACCGGCGAGGACGGTTTCGAGTTCTACACCGCGCTCGCGGATGCGCCGGCGCTCTGGGACGCGCTGCTGGCCGCCGGCGCCGACGCCGGCCTCATGCCGGTCGGCCTCGGCGCGCGGGACACCCTGCGGCTGGAAGCGCGGATGCCGCTCTACGGCAACGAAATCGGAGACGACATCTCGCCGCTCGAGGCCGGGCTCGGGTGGGCGGTCGCGCTCGACAAGGGGCCGTTCGTCGGCCGCGAGGCGATCGCCGCGCTGAAGGCGGCCGGCGCGCCGCGGCGCACCGTCGGGTTCCGGATGCTGGAGCGGGGCGGCGCGCCGAGGCACGGCTACCCGGTGCTGGTCGATGGCCGCCTGGTCGGGCAGGTGACGAGCGGCGCGCCGTCGCCTACGCTTGGCGAGAACATCGGTCTGGCGCTAATCGAGCGCGAAGCCGCCGGCGTCGGCAAACCGCTGGAGATCGAGATCCGCGGCAAGACGGTGCGGGCGGAACAGGTCAAACTTCCCTTCTACCGCCGGGGTGCGGCGGGGTAGGGCACGGCGGGAATCGAACCCGGCGGCAGCGCGGCGCGAGCCGCGCCGAATCGGAAGGACGAGGGCGGCGATGGCTTCTCCGGCGGACCTCAAGTTCACCAGGACCCACGAGTGGGTGCGGCAGGATGGCGACGTGGTGACCATCGGCATCAGCCACCACGCGCAGGGCGAATTGGGCGACATCACCTACCTCGAATTGCCCGAGGTCGGCGACGCCGTGACCTCGAACCAGCCGTTCGGCGTGGTCGAATCGGTCAAGGCCGCTTCGGACGTGTACGCGCCGGTCGATGGCGAGATCGTCGAACGCAACGAGGAGGCGATCGGCGCGCCGGACCTCGTCAACTCATCGCCCTACGACAAGGCGTGGCTGGTCAAGATCAAGCTCAGCGATCCCTCGCAGCTCGACGGCCTGATGGCCGCGGCCGACTACGACGAGTATGCCGGGGCGGCGTCCCACTAGGCCCATCATCCGCCCGGCCGGCGGTTCCCGGCGCAGCGACGAGGACACGATGACCTTCAATCCACACACCGCCGAGGACCGCGCCCGGATGCTCGGGACCGTCGGCGTGCCGGCGATCGAGGACCTGTTCGAGGCGATCCCGGCCGACGTCCGCTTTCCCGAGTTGAACCTGCCGCCGGCGTTGACCGAGATGGAAGCCAGCGCGCAAATGCAGGCGCTCGCCGCCCGCAACCTCGCGCCGGAACCGGGGAAGACCTTCCTCGGCGCGGGCAGTTACCAGCATTTCGTGCCGGCCACGGTCGGGCAGATCACCTCGCGGGGCGAGTTCTACACCGCCTACACGCCCTACCAGCCCGAAGTGGCGCAGGGCACGCTGCAGGTCATCTACGAGTTCCAGACGATGGTCGCCGGCCTGCTCGGGATGGAGGTCGCCAACGCCTCGATCTACGACGGCGCGACCGCGCTCGCCGAAGGGGCGCTCGTCACCGTCTCCTCGACGCGCAACCGCCGGAAGATCGTCGTCGCCGGCACCGTGCATCCGTCGTACCGGGAAGTCCTGCGAACCTACCTCGAAGGGCTGCCGATCGAACTGGTCGAACTGCCGATTCCGGCCGACGGCTTCGCGAGCGCGGTCGAGGACGTGCGCGCGGCGCTCGAAGGCGACGACCTCGCCTGCCTCGTCGTCCAGTACCCGAACTTCTTCGGCGGCATCGAGGACGTGGCGGCGCTGGCCGAGGCGGCGCACGAGGCGGGCGGCATGCTGGTGGTGAGCACCTACCCGGTGCCGCTCGGACTGCTGACGCCTCCGGGCGAACTCGGGGCCGACGTGGTCGCCGCGGAAGGGCAGGCGCTCGGCGTGGCGCAGTCCTACGGCGGGCCCTACGTCGGGCTGCTGGCGACCCGGCAGAAGTTCATCCGGCAACTGCCCGGCCGCCTCGCCGGCATGACGACCGACTCCGAGGGCAAGCGCGGGTTCGTGCTGACGCTGCAAACGCGGGAGCAGCACATCCGGCGCGAAAAGGCGACCAGCAACATCTGCACCAACCAGGGGTTGATGGCGACCGCCGCCACGGTCTACATGTCTACCCTCGGCCCGGAAGGGTTCCGGGAGGTGGCCAACCGCTGCTACCAGAACGCCCATTACCTTGCGGACCGGATCGCCGCGCTGCCCGGCTATCGGCTAGCGCTGGATACCCCGTTCTTCCACGAGTTCGTGGTGGAGTGCCCGCGCCCGGTCGCCGAAGTGAACGCGGCCGTGCTCGACGCCGGGATCGTTGGCGGCCTCGACCTCGGTCGGCTGGACCCGGCGCTCGACCGGCACATGCTGGT
Source organism: Chloroflexota bacterium (assembly GCA_023423795.1). GTDB lineage: Bacteria > Chloroflexota > Chloroflexia > Thermomicrobiales > UBA6265 > CADCWF01. The sequence continues at coordinate 50,350 of JAFAEX010000136.1, forward strand.
CTGCGCGACCGAGGTCCACGACCGCGCGGCGCTGGACCGGTTCGTGGAAGCGCTGCCGGCCGCCTGAGGCCGCGCCGTCGCCGCCCGAGCGAAGCGTCGCCCCGGATAGGGTGCGCTATACTGCCGTTTCTTCCGGGCCGCCGATCCGGGGTTTTGGCGTGGAACCGCGCCTGCCCGGAGCAACCCGATCCATCCGCCCGGCGCAGCCGATTTCGGCCCGGCGCCACCGTCCACCGGAGCCAGCGTGGCCAAGCCTATCGTCGCCATCGTCGGTCGCCCCAACGTCGGCAAATCGACCCTCTTCAACCGGATGGTTGGCGAGCGCCGCGCCATCGTCGAGGACGAACCGGGCACGACCCGCGACCGCGTCTACGGCACGACGGACTGGGGCGGCATCGAGTTCACCATCATCGACACCGGCGGTCTCCAGGACGACAAGGAGATCGAGGGCGCGTCGCTGGCCGAAATCGCCCGCAACACGCGTAACCAGGCCCAGTCCGCCATCGAGGAGGCGGACGTCATCGTCTTCCTCGTGGATGCCAAGCACGGCCTGACCGCGGGCGACCACGAGGTCGCCGATCTGCTGCGCCGGGCCGACAAGCCGACCCTGCTGGTGGCGAACAAAGCCGAGAGCGCCCAGCGCCGTGACGGCATCTTCGAGTTCTACGAACTCGGACTCGGCGACCCGATCGCGATCTCTTCCTACCACGGCACCGGCACCGGCGACCTGCTCGACCGGGTGGTGGAAGCGCTGCCCGAAGCCGAGGAGGAAGAGGAGCACGACGGTCCGAACATCGCCATCGTCGGTCGCCCGAACGTCGGCAAGAGCCGCCTGCTGAACGCCCTCATCGGGCAGGAGCGGTCGATCGTCAGCGACGTGCCGGGGACGACCCGCGACTCGATCGACACCCAACTCGAGTGGGCCGGGCAGCCGATCACGCTGATCGACACCGCCGGCATCCGGCGGCGCGGGCGGATCGACCAGGGCATCGAGAAGTTCAGCGTCATCCGGTCCATGCGCGCCATCGACCGCAGCGACGTGGTGCTGCTGGTCATCGACGCCAACGAGGGGTTCACCGCCCAGGACCTGCACATCGCCGGCTACGTCGAGGAGCAGAAGAAGGGCATCGTCGTCGTCATCAACAAGTGGGACCTGATCGAAAAGGACGCCACGACGATGGACGAGTACCGCGCCAAGGCGCGGGAAGCGCTCGACTTCGTGCCCTACGCGCCGTTGGTCTTCGTCTCGGCCAAGTTCGGGCAGCGCGTCCACCAGGTGCTCGACACCGCGCTGATGGTCGTCGCCGAGCGGTCGCGGCGGATTCCGACATCGGCGCTGAACACCCTGCTGCGCGAGGCGGTGGCGGCGCACCCGCCGCCGAGCCGTCCCGGCCGCTGGCTCAAGTTCTACTACGCGACCCAGGCCGACGTTGCGCCGCCGACGTTCATCTTCTTCTGCAACGACCCGATGCACATCCACTTCTCGTACCGCCGCTACCTCGAGAACAAGATGCGCGATGCGTTCGGCTTCACCGGCACCCCCATCCGGATGAGTTTCCGCGGCCGCGAGGACGACCGGTAGCATGGGCGCCGCCGGGATCGTCCTCGTCCTCGGCGCGTTCGGTTTGGGATCGATTCCTTGGGGCTACCTGTTCGGCCGCTGGATCGCCGGCATCGACCTGCGCGCGGTCGGTTCCGGCGGCACCGGCGCGACCAACGCCCTGCGCACAATGGGCCGCAAGGTCTCCCTGGCCGTCCTGCTGCTCGATGCCGCCAAGGGTGCGCTGCCGATCGTCGTCGGCCGGCAATTGGGGCTCGATGGGTGGTGGCTGGCTGCCGCCGCGATCGCGGCGGTCGCCGGCCACTGCTGGTCGCCGTGGATCGGATTCAAGGGCGGCAAGGGCGTCGCCACCGGCGCCGGGGCGGCCATCGCGCTCTGGCCGCCGGTCGCCGTGGTGCTGCCGGTGATGGTCGTCGTCATCGCCGCCACCCGCTTCGTGTCGCTCGGCTCGCTGCTGACCTGCGCGGCGGCGACCGCACTGACGGTCGCCCTCGCGGCCGGTGGGCGGCTCGGCTGGTCCGTCGCCGTGGCCGTCGCCGGGATCACGCTGATCGTCGTGGTCCAGCATCGCGCCAATATCCGCCGCTTGCTGGCGGGAACCGAGCGCCGCTTTGGCGAGAAAGTCCCGGTTCAGGCGCCGTCATAACCCCGCGGGTGGCGCTGCATCCAGTCCCAAGCTGACCCGACCATCTCGTCGATCGTCGAGTGCTTCGGCTCCCAGCCGAGGATTTCGCGTGCCCGCGACGAATCGGCCACCAGCGACGGGGGATCACCCGCCCGCCGGTCCTCGTAGCGGACCGCCAGCGGCCGCTCGGTGACGCGCTCGACCGATTCGACGATCTGCCGCACCGAAACGCCGTCGCGCGTGCCGAGGTTCATCGCGCCCAGCGGTTCGTCCAGTCGGTCGAGCGCCCGCAGGTGGGCGTCCACCAGGTCCACGACGTGCACGTAGTCGCGCACCGCCGTGCCGTCCGGGGTGGGGTAGTCGGTGCCGTAGACGCCGAAGGCATCGCGCAGCCCGAGCGCGACCTGTAGCGCGACCGGGATGACGTGGGTTTCCGGATCGTGGTCCTCGCCGAGTTCTTCCGTTGCCCCGGCCACGTTGAAGTAGCGCAGCGCCGCCCAGCGCAACCCGTGGGCGGTTTCCGCTGCTTCCAGCATCTGCTCGACGATGAGTTTGGAGTGCCCGTAGGGGTTGATCGGCTGCTTGGTGATGTCCTCGCGGATGGGGATGTCCTCGGGCGGCGGCGCGCCGTAGACGGCCGCGGTCGAAGAGAGCACGATCCGGTCGGTCCCGTTGTCGAGCATTGCCCGCAGCAGGTTGATCGAGCCGCCGACGTTGACCGCGTAGTACAGGACCGGCTCCCGCACCGATTCCGGCACGAGGGTGGCCGCGGCGAAGTGCAGCACCGCGTCCGGATCCACCGCGCGCACGGCGTCGGCCACCAGGTGCGGCACGCGGATATCGACGTCGAAGAGCGGCACGTCTTTGGGGACAGCGGGGCGGTGGCCACGCCAGAGGTTGTCGAGGACCGCGACCTCGTCGCCGCGCGCGTGCAGCGCCGCTACCGCCACGCTGCCGATGTATCCCGCGCCGCCCGTGACCAGCACCCGCATCGTTGTCGGTCCTCCCCGCCGGGGAACGGTCCCGGCCGCCGTGGATGGTACACTCTGGCCGCCGTCATCACGCGCCGCCGGGCGAACCTCGCTGCGCCGGGCGCTCCCGGACCACACCGCACGCGGAGGAATGATCGCCATGGGTGTCGCAACCGCGCCTGCCGCCACCGACAACGAAGTGTTCGACGCGATCCGACGCGAAGAGCGCCGCCAGCACGACGGCATCGAACTCATCGCGTCCGAGAACTTCGTGTCGCCGGCCGTCCTCGCCGCCGTCGGCACCGTGCTGACCAACAAGTACGCCGAGGGCTACCCCGGCAAGCGGTACTACGGCGGTTGCCAGTACGTCGATGAGGTGGAAACCCTGGCGATCGAGCGGGCCAAGGCGCTATTCGGCGCCGGCCACGCCAACGTGCAGCCCCACGCCGGCGCGAACGCCAACATGGCGGTTTTCCTGAGTTACCTGCAGCCGGGCGACCGCATCCTCGGCCTCAGCCTTGCCGAGGGAGGGCACCTGACCCACGGCCACTCGGTCAACTTCTCCGGCCGCCTGTTCGAGCCGCATTTCTACGGCGTGGACCAGGAGACCGGGCTGCTCGACTACGACCACATCCTGACGCGGGCGAAGGAGGTGCGGCCGAAGGCGATCATCGCCGGGGCGTCGGCCTACAGCCGGCACATGGACTTCGCCCGCTTCCGGCAGATCGCCGACGAGGTCGGGGCGTACCTGTTCGCCGACATCGCCCACCCGGCCGGCCTGATCGCCGCCGGGCTGCACCCGTCGCCGATCGGCCACGCCCACGTCACCACCACCACGACCCACAAGACGCTGCGCGGCCCGCGCGGCGGCATGATCCTGTGCGGCGCCGAGGAAGCGAAGACCGTCGATCGGGGGATCTTCCCCGGCATGCAGGGCGGCCCGTTGATGCACGTCATCGCCGGCAAGGCGGTCGCGTTCGGCGAGGCGCTGCGGCCCGAGTTCAAGGACTACGCAGCGCAGGTGATCGCCAACGCGAAGGCGATGGCCGAGGAACTGCAATCGGCGGGCATCGCCATCGTCTCCGGCGACACCGACAACCACCTGATGCTGGCCGACGTCAACTCCATCGGGCTTTCCGGCAAGGAAGCCGAGAGACTGCTCGACGACGTGGGCATGACCTGCAACAAGAACACGATTCCCGGCGACACCCGGCCGCCGGCGCACGCCTCCGGCATCCGGCTCGGCAGCCCGGCGATCACCACCCGCGGCTTCGGCGAGGCGGAGTGCCGCCAGGTCGCCCGCTGGATCGCCGAGGTCCTGCAAGCGCCGGAGGATGGCGCACTGCACGCCCGTATCGCCGACGACGTGCGGCACCTGACGTCCCGGTTCCCGCTACCGGGCGTCGAGTTGCCGTCGGCGTAACCCTGACCGGTTTCGCCAACATGCAGAGAGCCCCGCGCCCGAGGCGCGGGGCTTTCGCGTACTCGCTTGATGCGAGCCGCTACTGGAGCAGCAGCTCGAACCGGAGGCTGCCGCCGTCGTCGCGGCCGAAGCGGCGGGCGACGACCCCGGCGAGCGACCGCACCGGCCCGGTCAGCAGCAGCGCCGCGGCGACCCCGGCGAGACCGCCGGCCGCCGCGCCGAGCAGGAACGACGACACGTCGCGCTGCTCCGCCGGCGCGTCGTTTGCCGCCGGCAGCACGTTTGAAACGAAGGGTGCCTGATCCGTCACGCCGGTCTCCTCCGACCGAATCGCGGCCCGCGCTCGAGGCGGACCACGTGCCGTAAGCTGGGCGGGGTTGGCCGTCGCGGGATCGTTGCCCGAGGCCTTACTGGATCGTCAGCAGGGTCTGGGCGTCGGCCCAGAGATCCTCCAGACGGTAGTACGCGCGCTGCTCCGCCGACAGCACGTGGACGATGACGTCGCCGAAGTCCAAGAGCGTCCAGCCGGAGAGGGGATTGCCCTCCGTGCGTTCCGGCCGCACGCCCTGATCGGCCATTCCCTCGGCGATGTCGCGGACGATGGCCCGCAACTGCCGCTCGTTGTCGCCGGAGCAGATGACGAAGAAATCGGCGAACGACGACCCGCGGTGGATGTCGAGCACGACCGTGTTGGACGCCGGGGAATCGCCGATAATGTCGGCGATCCGCAGCGCCAGTTCGCGCCCGGGCTGGGTTGCCGGGTCGGGTTCGGATAGCGCTTCCTCGTCGCCGACAGGGTCTGCACCGCCGGCGTCCTCGGGGAGGATGTCGTCCGCCTCGGGATCGCGTTCGCGGATCTGGTCGTCGCCAGTCGTGGTATCGATGGTCGGTCTCCTCGGCGTGGCCGGAAGGTCTTGAACGACGGTTCACCTGTCCGATCGGGCGCGGGGTGGGCCCGGCAGGGATCGAACCTGCGACCCTGGGGTTATGAGCCCCGTGCTCTACCACTGAGCTACAGGCCCCGGGGCCCGCCGTTATTGTACGTGGTTGCCGCGCGATCTGGCGCATCCCGACCGAACGAAACGTCCCATCGTCAGCGCCGGCGGCGGCGGAGCAACTGGTCGGCGCCGACGGCGATCACGATCAGGACGCCCTGGACGATCTGCTGGTAGATGGTGTCGATGCCCAGCAGGTTGAACCCGTTGCCGATCATCGCCAGGATCAGCACGCCGAGCACCGCCCGCCAGATCGCGCCTTCGCCGCCCATGATGCTGGTGCCGCCGACGACCGCGGCCGCGATCGCCGACAACTCCAGCCCGATCCCGAGGTCCGGTTGGGCCGACGAGGTGCGCGACGCCGCCAGCACCCCGGCGATGCTCGCGCACGTCCCCGAAATGACGAATGCGGCGGCCCGGACCCGCTCGACCGGGATGCCCGACAGGCGAGCCGCCTCCGGGTTGCCGCCGACCGCGAAGAAGTACCGGCCGAGTGCCGTCTTCTCGAGCAGGAAACTCGTCAGCAGGATGATGGCGATGTAGACGAAGACGGTGTACTTCGCGCCGAGGAACGTGCCCCGGCCCAGTTCCGAAAACACGTCGTCGGTCACGGTGACGATCATGCCGCCGGTGACGAGGATGGCGATGCCTCGGAAGACGATGCTGGACGCCAGCGTGGCGATGAACGAGTTGATCCGCAAGGTGCCGACCAGCGCGGCGTTGACGAGACCCAGCAACGCCCCGCTCGCCATCCCGACGACGATGCCGACGAATGGGTTTCCGGTCGCGACCACGGTCTTGGCGGCGACGACGGCCGCCACGCCGAAGATCGCGCCGACGGAAAGGTCGAAGACCCCGGCGATGATGCCGATCGTCACCCCGCAGGCGACGATCCCGACCGGCGCCGACTGGTCGAGGATGTTGAGCAGGTTCCGCGTGGTCAGGAACTTGTCGCTCGCGAACGACAGCCCGACGAACAGCACTAGGAACGAGATTACGATGCCGTAGGAGCGGACGTCGATCCGCGCCAGCGGGTTCTCGCGGCGGGTGGCCGCCGTTTGCGCGCTCATGCCGCCGTTTCCTCCCGCGCCGGCCGGACGGACTGGAACGCCGCCGCCATCACCCGGTCCTTGTCAGCTTCACCGCCGGCGAATTCGGCGACGATCCGTCCCGTTCGCAGCACCAGCACCCGGTGCGACAGCGCCAGCACTTCTTCGATCTCGGACGAGATGAGCAGCACCGCCATGCCCTCCCCGGCGAGACGCTGCAGGAGGTCGTAGATCTGGCGCTTGGCCCCGACGTCCACCCCGCGCGTGGGCTCATCCGCGATGAGCACCCGCGGCTGGCGCATCAGCCATTTCGCGAACAGCACCTTCTGCTGGTTCCCACCGGAGAGGTTGATGACCGGCGTTTCGATCGAGGCCGTCCGCACGTCGAGGTCGGCGGCGAGGCGTTGCGCGGCGCTCCGTTCGCGGCGACCGTCGATCACCCAGCGCGGGGCGAACGAGCGCAGCGACGCCATCGACTCGTTTTCCCGCACCGCCCGCGCGAGATGCAGGCCCTGTTCCTTGCGGCTTTCCGGCAGCATCGCGATCCCGGCTGCGATGGCGTCGCCCGGATGCCGCAACCGGACCGCCTGCCCATCGACGCTCACCGTCCCGCCGTCGAGCCGGTCCGCGCCGAAGATCGCCCGCGCGATCTCGGTCCGCCCGGAGCCGACCAGTCCGGCCAGTCCGACGATCTCGCCCTCCCGAATCTCGAACGACACGCCGTCGATCGCGCCGCGCCGCCGCAATCCGTCGGCCCGGAGCACGACCGGCGACCCGTCGGCCAGCGGACGCCGTTCGGGGAACGCGGTGTCGAGCCGGCGGCCGATCATCGCCTGCACGAGGGAGGCTTCGGTTTCGTCCCTTGCCGGGCCGGAGCGGACGACCTTGCCGTCGCGCATCACCGTCACGTCGGACGAAACCGCGAGGACCTCGTCGAGGAAGTGGGAAACGAGCACGACCGCCGTCCCGCCGGCCGCAAGTTGCCGGATGATGCCGAGCAACCGCTGCGTTTCGTCGGCGGTCAGGCTGGCCGTCGGTTCGTCCATCAGGATTACGCGGGCGTCGCGGGCGATGGCGCGCAGGATCTCGACCTTCTGCTGGTCGGCCACCCGCAGGTCGCGCACCCGTGCGTCGCCATCCAGCCCGAACCCGGTGCGCTCGTTCAGCACCGCGAACCGCCGGCGCAGTTCCAGGCCGTCGAGCACACCCCAGCGCCGCGGCTCCGCACCGAGGAATACGTTCTCGGCGACGGTCCGCGCCGGCACCAGCGCCAGTTCCTGGGCGATGGTGGCGATCCCGGCGGCCAGCGCGGCGCGCGGCGAGCCGAAGCGGACGGGCTGGCCGTCGAGCAGCAATTCGCCGTCGTCTGGCTGGTAAACGCCGCCGATGATCTTGGAGAGCGTCGATTTCCCGGCGCCGTTTTCGCCAACCAACCCGTGGACGGCACCGGGACGGATCTCGATCGAGACCCGGTCACGCGCGCCATCCTCGTCGCCATCCCGAGCCTGTCGAGGGATCTCGTGCCCGAGTCGAGGAGTAAAGGAGCGACGAAATCCCTCGTCAGGCTCGGGATGGCGACGAAGGAGCCGGATCGGCGCGCACGGATCAGCCGAGGCGTCGTGAATACCGCTTGCCGCCTGTCGGCCGCATCAATCGCTCGACGGCAGGACCCCGGCCAGTTCTTCCATCAGCAATGCGACCGCGGCGAAATCGAGATTGGCCTTCCCGGTGGCGTTCGCGGCAAGCACCATGTCGTGGGCCAGCCCGGTTGCCGGCATCGGCACGCCAACCTCGTTGGCCAGCGAGAGCGCGAGCCACAGGTCCTTCTGCATCAGGCGGAGCGTGAAAGCGGCCGGTTCGTAGACGCGATCTGACACCGCCGCTGCCTTGGCCGTCACCACCGGCGCCGCCGCCGACGACGCCCCGAGCACCTCGAAGATCGCTTTCGGATCGAGCCCGGCCTTTTCGCCGAGCGCGACCGCCTCGCCGAGTGCCTGGACGATCGCCGCCAGCAGCGCATTGGAGACGAGCTTCATCGTCGCACCGCTACCGCTCGACCCGAGGTGGTAGGCGACCCTGCCGATAGCGGCGAACACCGGCTGGCAGCGCTCGAACGCGTCCCGGTCCCCGCCGGCGAGGACGGCGAGCGTGCCCTCGGCGGCGGCCTTGACCGAGCCAGCCACCGGCGCGTCGAGAAACGCGATGCCGCGTTCGGCGGCGTCGGCGGCGAGCGCCCGCGACAGCGCCGGGGCAACGGTGCTGCAATCAACGAGGACCGTTCCGGGCGAGGCCCCGGCCAGCAACCCGTCCGGCCCGCGGTAGGTCGCCTCGACCGCCGCCGGCTCGGAGAGGCTCGTCAACACGATCCCGCACATGGCGGCTAGTGCGCGGGGGGAGTCCGCTGCGACGGCTCCGGCGGCGACGAGCGCGGCGGCCTTTCCCGGAGTCCGGTTCCAGACCACGACCGGGAACTCGGCGGCGAGCAGGCGCCCCGCCATCCCGCTCCCCATGCGGCCGAGCCCCGCTACACCGATCCGTTCGCTCGCCTCAGCCATGCCCGCCTTGCCCTTCCGTCAGGCCCGGTAGCGATCCCGCACCCGGTCGATGATCACGGCCACGATCAGGATGACGCCGATGGCGATCTCCTGGACGTAAGACTCGATCCGGATCAGGTTCATTCCGTTGGTCAGGATCGTGATGAAGATGGCGCCCAGCACCGCGCCCATGATCCGGCCTTCGCCGCCCCGCAGCGAGACGCCGCCGACGACCGCTGCCGTGATCGATTGCAGGGGGAACTCCATGCCGAGGTTCGGTTCGCCCGACGACACCCGCGCCGTCAGCAGGAACCCGGCGACCGCCGTCAGTACCGAGCAGATGACGTAGACGGCCGTCAGGTAGAGCGGCACGGAGATGCCGGACAGGAACGCCGCCTTCGTGTTGCCGCCGATGGCATACACGTACCGCCCAAGCCGGGTCCAGTTCATCAGGAAGTACATCAGGATGATGGCGACGATCGTGACCCACACCGCGAACGGGATGCCGAGGATGCGCCCGGTGCCGATTTCCCGCGAGAACAACGGCGGCAAACCGCTCACCGGGGAACCGCCGGTGTAGTAGAGGGCGAACCCTGCGCCAACCGACGCCATGCCGAGCGTCATGATGAACGGCGACACCTTGAACTTCGCTACCCCGATGCCGTTGATCAGCCCGAATACGAGGCCGACGACCAGCGCCGTCAGCAGCCCGACCAGCACGGCGGCCAGTTCCGAATCCGGGTTGGCCGCGTAGAAGTTCGCCATTTGACGGGCGCTTACCACGCTGGTGACGGCGATCACCGCGCCGACCGACAGGTCAAACCCGCCGCTGATCAGCACCAGCGCCTGCCCGAGCGTGATGATCGTCAGGAACGTCGCCTGCCGCGAGACGTTGACGATGTTCCCCGCGCCGTAGAACCGAGGTTCCTGCACCGCGAAGAACACGATCACCAGCACTAGCAGGAACGGCAGGATGCCGACGCTCGAAAGCACCCGCAACACCGGGTTGCCGGCCTGCCCGGCGTCGTTGGCGATCGCTCCCCGGTTCACCGCCATTTCGGCTCCTTTGCGTTCCCGTAACCGTTCGGGTGGCGATCCATCAATCGCGGCCTATGCCGTCGCCCGCGCGGCCCCGACCGTCGCGTCATCCCGGTCGAAGAAATGCGACAGCACCGCTTCCTCGGTCAGGTTCGGTCCGGCCAGTTCGGCATGCACGCGCCCGCGGTGCATGACGTAGGCGCGGCTCGCGAGGTGCAGGATCTCGGGGAGGTCCGACGAGATCAACAGCACCGCCGCCCCGCGCTCGCACAATTCCTTCATGAAGGCGTAGATCTCCACCTTCGCGCCGACGTCCACCCCGGTGGTCGGCTCGGCGAAGATGAACACCCGGATGTCGCGCGCCAGCCCGCGCCCCAGCACGACTTTCTGCTGGTTGCCGCCAGAGAACGCGCTCACCCCGCGCTCGATGTTGAGCGGACGCAGGTTGAGCCGCTGTGCGATGTCGGAGACCGTGCTCCGTTCCCGCCCACGGTTCAGCACGCCAGCGCGATTGAACAGCGGCAGGTCCAGCGATGCGAGCGAGACGTTTTCCCGCACCGGGCGGGTCATCACCAGCCCTTCGTCGCGGCGGTCCGGCGGCACGTAGACGACGCCGCGCGAGAGCATCCCGCGCGGCGTCGGTTTGGCGATCCGCTCCCCGGCGACCTCCACCGTGCCGCTCGCGATCGCGTCCAGGCCGAAAACTCCGCGCGCGACCTCGGACTTGCCGGAGCCGACCAGACCGGCGATGCCGACGATCTCGCCGGCCCGCACCTCGACCGAGACGTCGCGGACGCGGCCGTTCGCCAGCGTCAGGCCGCTCGTCCGCAGCAGGATCTCCCCCGGCTCCTGCCGGATCGTAGGGTAGAGGGCCTCGACGGTCCGCCCCGTCATCAGTTCGACCAGCCGGTTCTCCGAGACCTCGTCAACGCCGAGGGTCGCGACGTGCTGCCCGTCGCGCAGCACCGTGATGCGGTCGGCGATTCGGTGGATCTCCGGCATCCGGTGGGTGATGTAGATGATGCCCAGACCCTGCGCCTTCAGCCGCCCGATGAGCGCGAACAGCCGCTCCGTCTCGCTCTCGGTGAGCGACGCCGTGGGTTCGTCGAGGATCAGGATCGACGGGTTGCCCTGGATCGCCTTGGCGATCTCCACCATCTGCTGCTCGGCCCGCGACAGCCGGCCGACCTGCGCTCGCGGGTCGAGCGCGAACCCCAGCATCTCCAGCGTGGCCGCCGCGCCCTCACTGATTCCGCGCTTGTCGAGCACGCCGCCACGGGTGCGCTCGCGCCCGAGGTAGAGGTTGTCCTCCACCGACAGCGTCGGCACGAGGCTGAACTCCTGGAATACCGCGTTGATTCCCAGTTCGCGGGCGTGGTGCGGCGAGTGGAGGCGGATCGGCCTACCCCGCAGCGCCATCGTGCCGTCGTCCGGCGGAAACGACCCGGCGATGACGTTGATGAGCGTGCTCTTGCCGGCCCCGTTCTCGCCGAACAGGACGTGCACCTCGCCGGCGCGCAGGTCGAAATCGACGCCGTCCAGCGCCAGCACGCCCGGGAACCGCTTCCTGATGCCGGTCAGCCGCAGCACCTCGGGCGCGAGGGCTGCCGGCGCCGCGTTCGCCGCGTCCATGGAAAACCCGCCAGTCACGGGCGGGAGCCGGGACCCTCCGGTCGCCGGCTCCCGTTCCGCACGATCGAACCGCGCCGAGTAAGCGCCGCGTTACTCGACGGTGAACTCGGGGTTGTAGTCGGTCGGGGCGAAGGTCGATTCCCATACGAACTCGGTCTCGAGGTTCTCCGGGGTCATCACCGTGATGACCGGCCCGACCCGGTTGCTCGGCTCCAGCGTCTCCCCTTCGAGCAGGCGGACCGCCTGGTCAACCGCCAAGCGCCCCTGGATGACGGTGTGGTCGTTGGAAGAGGCGACGATGCCGCCGGCCGCGATGCCGTCGTACACGGGCGGGTTCTGGTGGAAGGCGAGCACCTTCACCGAATCTTCCAACCCGGCCTCGCGCACCGCCTGCACCGCCGAGACGGACGCTTGGGCGTTGCCGACGATGAAGTCGATGTCGGGGTTGGCCTGCAGCTCGTCCTCGACCAGTTTGAGCTGGATGTCGCGGCCGGTGTCGCCCCACTTGGTGGCGACGACTTCGATGTTGGTGCCCTCGGTGGCGTCGAGGAAGCCCTTGTAGGCGGCGTCGGTCCAGCCCGCGCCCTGCGGCCCGGGGAAGAACGCCACCTGCACTGGCTCGTCGCCGGATACGAGGTTTTCCAGCATGTGGGTGCCGGCGGTATAACCCATATCGTAGAAGGACACGAGGGCGTGCCCGGAGACCTCCGGCGAGTTCACGCCGTTGACGAAGTCGATGACCGGAATGCCGTTGCCGACGATCTCCTCGACCTTGGCGTTGACGCCGTCGGCCGAGATCGCGCCGAGGATGATCGCCTGCGCGCCCTGCGCCACGCAGTCGTCCATCTGGCTCAGTTGCTTGTCGAGTTCGGTGTAGCCGCCGGCCTCGAACAGCGTCATCGTCGCGCCGACGCGGCGGATCTCCTCGGCGATGCCGTAGTTGGCGCCGAGCCAGTACGGATCCTTCAGGTGCGGGAACGCCACGCAGATGTTCCACTGCTGCGTGACCGCATCCTTCGCGATCGGCTGGTACATAGTAGCCGGCTGGCGCTCGCCATCGACCACGTACTCGACCGGCCAGGACCAGTTCTCGGCGGCGAGCGATTCGGCCGAACCGACGACGGCGGCCGGCGTCGCGTCCTGCGCGAGCACCGACCCGCCGACCGCGGAAAGACCGAGCATCAGCGCAAGCGTCGCGCCGGAAACGACGAGGGCCCGCGAACGGTACGACATGGCGACCTCCACGCTGAGTCGCTCCCCGAACGCTGCCGGGGCGGTGGGCTTGTACGACGCAGCGATCATCCGGAAACGATTCCGCGCTGTCAACCCCCGTTTTCGGCACTGGTCAGACCGCGGCAGTTGCGAATTACCGCAACCCTGTCAATAATCCCGGCGTCCGCGTCGTTCGCCCGCAGGAGAGGATGCCCTCCGTGACCGACCGCGCCAACAAGGCAATTCTCGCCGAAACCCCGCCCCGCGACGGGCGGCCGAAGGCGGTGTTCCGCTCCGCCGGCGACCGCTTCATGCTGGTCGAGTTCGGCGAAATGGCCCTCGACCTGACGCTCAACTTCCGGGTGCTCGGGCTCAACGATCGCCTCAAGGCCGACCGGCCCGAGGGTGTGGTCGAGACCATCCCCGCGCTGCGCTCGATCCTCGTCCACTACGACAGCACCCGGCTCGCCCCGGCGGATCTCATCGCCGCCATCGACCGCGAGTACGCCGCGCTGCCCCCGGTCGAGGACCTCGTGATTCCCAGCCGGGAGATCACGCTGCCGCTGGCCGTGGATGACCAGTGGACGCGCGCCGACATCGCGAAGTACGTCCAGTACATCCGCAAGGACGCGCCGAACATCATCAACGGCAACAACATCGAATACGCCGCGCAGTACAACGGGCTGGAGAGCGCCGAGGCGTTTGTCGAAACGTTCATGGCCACCCCGTGGTGGAACGCCGCCAACGGCTTCTTTCCCGGGCTGCCGTTCATGTTCCCGCTCGACCCGCGCTACGCGGTCGTCATCCCCAAGTACAACCCGACCCGGCCGTTCACCCCGGAGGGCGCGGTCGGCATCGCCGGGCCGTGCCTCGCCATCTACCCGGTGCCGTCGCCCGGCGGCTACCAGTTGATCGGCCGCACGATCCCGATCTACGACGCCAAGCAGCGCAACCCGGCCTTCGCCGACAACCCGATCCTGATGAAACCCGGCGACCGCGTCACCTTCACGCGCTGCACCGACGACGACCTGGTGGCGCTGCGCGAGCAGGTCTACGACGGCTCCTATGTCTACGATATTCGGGAAGGCGAACTGAACGTCGGCGACTACCTACGCCATCTGGAAACGATCGAACCGGAGGCCGCCGAGTTCCGCCGGCGCCAGCAGGAGGCGGCTTTAAGCACGCCGCTCCCGTAGCCTGACGCCGTTTCGGCGACGACGCCGCGCGGCGCCCGCCGCGCCCGTTCGTGGGGGAACCGACGATGTTCGAGGTCATCGAGGGCGGCATCCAGACGACCGTCCAGGACTACCCGGGCCGCCGCGGCCTGCTCGACCAGGGCATCTGCCCGGCGGGACCGTTCGACAGCGTGGCCTTCCGCCTCGCCAACCTGCTCGTCGGCAACGACGCCGGCGCCGCCGGGCTGGAGATCACCGCCGGCAACTTCCGCGCCCGCTTCGAGGACGATTCGGTCGTCGCCCTCTGCGGCGCGAACATGCAGCCGACGCTGGACGGCGAGCCGTTCCCGCTGTGGGAATCGCGCCTCGTCCGCGCCGGGCAGGAACTTGCGCTCACCAAGGTCGAGGGCGGGGGCTTCCGCGCGTACCTCGGCGTGGCCGGCGCGATCGACGTGCCGGAATACCTCGGCAGCCGCGCGACCTACGTGCCGGGCGGCATCGGCGGGTTCGAAGGCCGCGCCTTGAAGAAGGGCGACCGCGTGCCGACGGGAGCACCGTCCGGCGACCTCGCCGCCCTTGCCGGCGCGCGCGTTCGGGCCGACCTCGTTCCGACCTACGGCACGGAATGGGTCGTCGAGGCGGTGCCCGGCCCGCAGTCCGCGCCCGACTACTGGACGTGGGACGACTTCGATTTCTTCTTTTCCAACAACTGGAAACTCGATCGGAACTCCAACCGGATGGGCTACCGGCTGCAATCCCACTCGTGGCAGTGGGCGCGCTCCGGCGGCGGCGTCGCCGGCGGCCACCCATCAAACATCCTCGACAACGGCTACGCGGTCGGCGCGGTCAATATCGCCGGCGACCAGCCGATCATCCTCGGGGTGGATGGGCCGACGCTGGGCGGCTTCGTCTGCGCGGCCGGCGTCGCCTCCGGCGCGATGTGGAAACTCGGCCAGATGGCCCCGGGCCGCGACCTGATCCGCTTTCGGGAACTGACGATCGAGGAGGCGGCCGACCTCGCCCGCCGCACCGACGAGCTGGCGAGCGCGGCGAGCATCGAGCGCGCCTGACGGCGGGGAAGGGGAGGACGGCTCCGCGATGGCGATCCAGATCGACCTCAACTCGGACATGGCCGAAAGCTACGGCCGCTGGACCCTTGGCAACGACGCCGACCTGATGGAAGTCATCACCTCGGCCAACATCGCCTGCGGCTGGCACGGCGGCGACCCGAAGGTGATGCGCGAAACCGTCGCGATGGCGGTCGATCGCGGCGTCGGCATCGGCGCCCACGTCGGCCTGCCTGACCTGCTCGGGTTCGGCCGTCGCCGGTTGGCGGTCACGCCGGACGAGATCTACGACTACACCATCTACCAGTCCGGCGCGCTCAAGGCGTTTGCCGAGGCCGCGGGCGGCCGCCTCCAGCACGTCAAGCCGCACGGCGCGTTCTACGTGATGTGCGCGGCCGACGAAGAACTGTCCGCCGCGCTCTGCCGGGCGGTGAAGGATCTCGGCGACGGCGTCGTCCTGTTCGGGATGGGCGACATCAACCCGAAGCAGGCCGAAGCGGCCGGCATCGGCTACGTCCGCGAGGGCTACGTCGATCTCAACTACGACAACGCCGGCAACCTCGTGATCGAGCGCAACAAGGGCGCATGGGACCCCGAGGAGGTCGCCCGCCGCGCGGTCCGCCTTGCCACCGAACAGACGGTCGGCACCGTCGAAGGCGGCTCGCTCCCGTTGGAGGTCCGAACGATCTGCATCCACGGCGACGCCCCGAACTCCGGCGACGTCGCCCGCACCGTCCGCCGCCGCCTGGAAGAGGCCGGCGTCGAAATCGCGCCGCTCAAGTAGCAGGCGCTCCGTCGCCGCGTCCTCCGTCATCCCGAGCCCGTCGATGCATCTCGTCCTGCGCAGGTATCCGGGAACAACGAGATCCTTCGACGGGCTCGGGATGACGGTTGGACTGCCGCCGCGAGGTTGAGAAACCCGTTCTTACGGTCGGCTACGCTGCTCGTAGCACGAAACGCGTCTGGAAGGAGAACCCAATGGCCGAACTCGCGTCCCCGCTTCCCGGTCTGGTCGCCACCGTCCACGTCAAGGCGGGCGATACCGTGTCCGCCGGAGACCCGGTGGTCACGCTGCAATCCATGAAGATGGAGATTCCGGTCGCCGCCGAGGCCGACGGCACCGTCGAGGAGGTGCTGGTCGAGGAGGGCGTCGAAATCGACACCGGCGCGCCGCTGGTCCGCTTCGCCTGATCCGATTCCGAACGATCCCGGCCGGCGGGGCCCCCCCCCCCCACAGAGCCGGCGGCCGGCC
>JAFAEX010000147.1 GCA_023423795.1 Chloroflexota bacterium
GGCTCCCCGCGCCGCCGGACCGGGCTAGCGGCTCAGCGCCTCGTCGATGCGGGCGCAGAGCGCGACGGTGGCGTCATCGACGGTGGCCTGGCCGAGCATCACGCTTTGGACGGCGGTCTGCACGGCGTCCACTTCCAGCGAGCCCATCTGCGGGATTTCCGGTTCGGGGTACTGGTAGGGGTAGGCGAATTCCATCTGCTCGGCGAAGACCGACAGCGGCTCGGTGTTCCACGGCTCGGTATCGACGATCGAGCGGCGGCCCGGCAGCAAATTGCTGGCGGCGGCCAACTGCGACAGGTAGCCGTCCGGGTCGGTGGCGAAGCGGATCCAGCGGAAGGCGGCGTCCTTGTTCTGGGAATTCTTCCAGAGCACCAGCGGCCAGCCGCCGAGGAAGCCGAAGCGCCCCTCCGGACCTTCCGGCACGACGGCGATGCCGACCTGGTCGAACCAATCGACGCCGGCGCCCTCCAGGGTGCGGTACATCTCCGGGCCGTTGATCATCATCGCCAGCCGGCCGGTCTGGAACATCTCCACGAGCTGCGGGTTGCCGTAGGTCGGGGTGTCCGGCGGGGTGACCTTGTCCTCGAGGTAGAGGTTCGTGTAGTAGGTCAGCGCCTCGCGGAACTCCGGCGTGTCGAAGCCGCAGGTTCCTTCCGGCGTCAGGAACCGCGCGCCGTAGGCGAGGTAGACCGACATGAAGGTCTGGATCGTGCCGTACTCGATGCCGCCCGGGACGCCGAAGCCGTAGACGTCGCCGGTGGTCATCGCCAGCGCCGCTTCGCGGGCTTCTTCCCAGGTGCTCGGCGGGGCCTCGAAGCCGGCCGCTTCCAGCAGGTCCTTGCGGTAGTAAAGGCAGCGGGTCTCTTCCGCCACCGGCGAGCCCCACCACTCGCCGTCGAGGAAGTAGTAGAGTTCGTCGCCGGGCCAGATGTCCTCGGTGATGTCGCGGCCGATCTCCTCCGACCACGCGTCGAAGTAGGCGGTCAGCGGCTCCAGCGCACCGAGCGCCTGGAACTGGGCGACGACGTTGTTGCCGAGCATGGAGACGTCCGGGAGCTGGCCGGTGGTCAGGCCGGTCACCAGCTTCTGCTGCTGCTCGGACCACGGCACGATTTCCATGTTGACGGTGATGTCCGGGTTCTGGTCCTGGAACGCCGTGATCGCCTCGTTGTAGGCGGCGATCACGAAATCCTCGGTGTTGAACTGCCAGAAGGTGACCGTCGCCGGCTCCTGGGCGCGGGCGATGGCCGGGCCGCGCCCGGCGAGGACGGCGGGCGCGACGGCCGCGGCGGCCACGCCCTGGCCAAAGCGGCGCCGGGTCATTGAACGGTGCTGAATGCTCACTGGTCGCTCTCCTTCGAGTCTGCGGCCGATAGCGGCGTTCGTGCGCAGGAATGCGGGTTCGCTGTCATCGTCCTCGTCGGCGCCACCCCCTTTCGTCGGCTGGGCCTGCTCAGGCGGCCGACCACGTTTCGCGCAGCATGGCGACGGTTGCCGGCAATGCCTGCTCCGGGTCGCCCGAAAGGCGCGGCCCGGTCGGCGAGAAGCACTCGATCCCGAGGAAGCCGGCGTAGCCGATGCGCTTCAGGGCGGTGAACGGCGCGGCGAAATCGAGGCAGCCGGCGCCGGGTTCGAACCGGTTGTTGTCGGCGATGTGGACGTGGCCGAGCAGCGGCCCGGCCTCGACGATGGGGTCGGCGAGGCTTGCCTCTTCGATGTTCATGTGGAACAGGTCGGCGAGGGCGGCCACGCGCGGGTGATCGACGGCGCGGGCCAGCGCGGTCGCCTGCCCGACGCGGTTGAGGAAGGAGGCTTCGTAGCGGTTGAGCGGTTCGAGGAAGACCCGGCTGGAACCGGATGGGAGGGAGTCTGCCCAGGCGCGCATGACATCGGCCGCAGCGGCCATGCCGTCCGCGTCGTCGTTCGGCCCCGGGAAGGCGTACGGCGGCCGCACCGGCACGCTGACGACCCCGAGCGCGCCCAGGTCGTCGGCCATCGCCAACAGGTCGGCGAGACCGGACAAGCGGCGCGCCCGGTCGTCAGCGTCCGGCACGAGCGGGTCGTGGATCGGGTGGGTGCAGATGGCGGCGACCGGGATGCCCGCGCGGCGCGATGCGTTCTGCACGTCGGAGAAGCGCTCGCGCAGGTCGAAGGCCGGGCCGACGGCGACCTCGACGCCGTCGAACCCGTAGCGGGCGGCGTTGGCGAACTGCGCGTCGAGGTCGTCTCCCGGCAGCAGCAGGGTCTGGATCGCGAGTCGCGGCGCGGATTGTGTCGGTGCCTGAGCGGTCATGCAACTCCCATTCGGTGTGCCATCGATGCCATTCGCTACGCGATGGCTGGACGTGCCCGATTCGGCTAGCGCGGCGGGCCGGTCGAGGCGCGGATTACCAGGTCGGTGGCGAGGCGTTCCCGCAGCGGTTTGGCGCGCGGGCCGGCCTCGATTGCCGCCATCGCGAGGCGGACGGCCGTTCGCCCGAGTTCGGCCATCGGCTGGCGAACGGTGGTTAGCGGCGGCGACAGGTGATCGCCGACGGTGTCGTCGAAGCCGACGAGCGAGAGGTCGGCCGGAACCCGCATGCCGTCGCCGTAGGCTTGCTGGAGGACGCCGGCGGCGAGGATGTCGCAGGTGGCGAAGATGGCGGTCGGCCGCGCGGCGGGCGGCAGCGCGAGCCAGCACCCCGCCGCCCGCCGCGCGGCGTCGAGGTCGTAGTACGACTCGCCGAGGATGACGAGGTCGTCGTCCACCTCGATGCCGTGGCTGGCGTGGGCGTCGAGAAACCCGGAGAGGCGCTCCCGCTCGACCACCCGGCGGTGGCGCGGGCCGGATTGCGCGCGGGAGGCCGGGTCCACGCCGAGGCAGGCGATCCGGCGGTGCCCGAGCGCCAGCAGGTGGTCGGCGGCCTCGAACGCGCCGCGGTAGTTGTCCACGGTGACGGCGTGGGTCTCGATCCCGCTGAGCCGCTCGACCTGCACGACGGGGATGCCGGCGGCGACCGCGAGTTCGACGTTGGCCGGGTCGGTGACGGTGGTGAACAGGATCGCTTCGACCCGGCGCCGGATGAGGGCTTCGACGCCCAGCCGTTCGGCGTCGGGTTCGCCGTTGGTGTTGTAGAGGACGACTGTGCGCCCGTGTTCGGCGGCGGCCTGCTCGCTGCCAAGGGCGACCTGGGCGAAGAACGGGTTGGGCGAGATCGAGTGGAGGATGTGGCCGATTTCGGTCGTGCGGCGCTTGCGCAGTCCCTGCGCGACGGCGTTGAGCTGGTAGCCGCTCTCGGCGAGCGCCGCGGCGACGACCTCGCGGGTTTCCGGCGCGACGTAGCCCTGGTTGTGCAGCACGCGGGCCACGGTGCTCACCGACACCCCGGCGCGGGCGGCGACGTCCTTGAGCGTGGGTTGCCGGCGATCGGCCGTGGCGATGGAACCGGCGTTTCCGTCTGGTATCGATTCCATGCCCGAGACCATACCACACGGTTCCGGGACGTCAACTGGTAATGCAGCGCCCGTGCGGGATCGCCGGGAAGAGTGCTCGGTACAGTCGAAGCCGACGGATGCGGCCAGCGACGAGCGTTTAGGGCTGCCTGCCCGGGTATCGACGCCTCCGCAGGGGAAACGAAAATCGGTTGGTCGATGTTGATTCCTGTTCGCCGGTCGCAGGGGAGGGACCTGTGCCCTCCCGCGTTCGTTCGCGGTAATCTCGACGGGAGGGCACAGGTCCCTCCCCTGCGACAACGGGGCGGTAGTCAGGATTTGGATCGGGAATTCCTCCGTCATCCCGAGCCTGTCGAGGGATCTCGTCCTTCTCCCACGCGGGGTTACGACGAGATTCCTCGACAGGCTCGGGATGACGGGTTTGCTGCTCGGGATGACACCAGGGCGCTCGGACCGACGGGAGGAGGGCGTCTCGGGCCTTGCTCCTGATATGTGTGGCAACGATGCCAGTACGCCGCTACGCCCGGCGGGCTGATAGCGTTGCTTACGCCCGCGTGCTCGAATCCTGATCAGTCGCGGTTCAGGCGGCGTTCGATGGCCGCGGCGTGGCCGGTGAGACCTTCGGCGCGGGCGAGCGCGGCGGCGTGCGGGCCCAGACCGCGCAGCGCCCGCCGGTTGGCGGCGGCGACAGAGATGACCTTGGTGAATTCGCCGACGTGGATCGGCGAGAAGAAGCGCGCCGTGCCTCCCGTCGGCATCACGTGGCTCGGGCCGGTGACGTAGTCGGCCAGCGCCTCCGGGCTGTCCTCGCCGACGAAGACGCCGCCCGCGTGCTTCACCAGCGGCACCGCGCTCCAAGGGTCGCGCAGCAGCAGGCAGAGGTGTTCCGGCGCGTAGGCGTTGGCGAGGTCGATGGCGGTCTCGACGTTCGGCACCACGGCGACGATCCCATTCGCCGCCAGCGACTGGCCGGCGATGGAGCCGCGCTCGAGGTCGGCGAGCTGGAGCGGGATTTCGGCCAGCACCGCCTCGGCCAGCGAGCGCGAGGTGGTGAGCAGGATGGCGGTCGCCATCGGGTCGTGCTCGGCCTGCGCGATCATGTCGGCGGCGGCGAACTCGGGGTCGGCCGAGGAATCCGCCACCAGCAGCGTCTCGGTTGGCCCCGGCAACTGGTCGATGGCGACCGCGCCGTAGACTTTCTGCTTGGCCAGCACGACGAAGATGTTGCCCGGCCCGTAGATCTTGTCCACGTGCGGCACGGTGGCGGTGCCGTAGGCCATCGCGGCGATCGCCTGCACGCCGCCGATGCGGAAGACGCGGTCCACCCCGGCGACCTCGGCGGCGGCGAGGATCAGCGGCGAGATCTCGCCGTCCGGTCCCGGTGGCGAGCAGACAACGATCTCGCGCACCCCGGCGACGCGGGCCGGGATGGCGGTCATCAGCAGCGACGATGGATAGACGGCCGTCCCGCCCGGCACGTAGAGCCCGACGCGCTCCAGCGGGCGCACGAGTTGCCCGAGCGCGCCGTCCTCCGCCCAGTCGATCCACGAGGTTCGCACCTGCTTGCGGTGGAACGTGGTGATGCGGTCGGTCGCCGTCCGCAGCGCGTCGCGCAGGTCTGGCGCGAGGGCGGCGAGGGCGTCGATCCAGACCGCGCGAGGCACCTCGACTTCGGCCGGGGCGGCGCCGTCGAAGGCGGCGGAGTAGCGCAGGACGGCGGGATCGCCGTCGTCGCGCACGTCGCGCAGGATGCGATCGACCACCTCGTCGGCGGTCAGGTCCGCGCCGAAGACGCGGCGGATGCCCTCCTGCATGCGCGGCGAGAGGGACGGTTCCTCGAAACCGCGGCGGCGGGTCAGCAGCGCGCGCGCTTCGTCGAGGTCGGTGACGAGGCGGGGGAGGTTCGCGGCGGGCGGGTTGGCGCTCATGGGTCGTTCCTTCGTGCGAGCGGTGGTTCGGGTAGTGGTCGGCCGTGGCCGGTTCGCTCAGACACCGCTCAGCGTCGACTGGCGTTGAGACGGGCGCGACGACGGCAGTTTCCGGCTCGATTCGTTCGCCGGCCTACCCGCCGGGGGTTGAAACTCCGGGCTACGTAAACGAAGTCCCTCCGGGACTGCGGGTGGGCGTGGCGGCAGGGCGCGTCGTATTCGATCCCGGTCGGACGTGTCACCCGTCATCCCGAGCGTGTCGAGGGATCTCGTCTGTTGCCGGGCATAGAGAACGACGAGATCCCTCGACA
>JAFAEX010000153.1 GCA_023423795.1 Chloroflexota bacterium
CGCCACCCCGCCACACGCGCGGGAGGCGGGGGGACGGCTCAGGATAACCGCGGCAGGGCCGCCCGCGATCAGGTGAGGTGGACGACCTCCAGGTCGCCCCAGACCCGCTGCAGCCGCTCGGCGACGAGGCGGCGGTGGCACTGCTCCGGCGTCGCCTCGCTGCACAGCAGGCAGTTTGGCGCGCGCAGGAACGCGTCGCGGTCGAGGATGCCGGGCACCCCGCGCTCGTCCATCAGCGCCTCGAATCGCGCGACGTAGCGGTTCCAGTCCCCGTCGGTGCGGTAGTCCCCGAGGATCGCGGGAGTCGGCGCGAGGGTCGGTAGGTGGACGTAGCCGCAGCCGCCGGCCAGCCGGTCGAGGAAGTACGGCAGGTCGCGCCCGTTGGCGAACCCGGCGAGTTGGCCGCCGGGCTTCAACCGGGTATCGACCAGCCGCCGCACGCCGGCCTCGGCGAGCAGGCCGAAGAAGCGCTCGGCCGATTTCTGGGTGAACCCGATGGTGTACAGGCGTTGGGTCGCCGTCACATCGCCTCCCGGTCGAGATAGGTGTTCACATCGAACAAGGTTTCCCTGACGACCGGCGGTTCCAGCCGGACCGCATCCTCGATCCGGCCATCTTTCCTGATGTGGCGCACGCCCACCCCGCGATCCAGCAACGCCTGCGCGACCAGGTGGTGGCGGTGGCACCGGTTCGGGTCTTCCTCGCTGCACATCATCGCGGTCGGCGCGTCGGCCGCCAGTTCCAAAAGGCGTTCGACGCCCTCCCGAAACCACGGTTCCCGCGCGACGGCCGGGTAATCGACCAGGTTCAGGTAATCGGCGTGGCCTTCGGGCACGACGCCGTTCTTGTAGAGCGCGGGATCGCTCGGCCGGCCGCCCAGTTTTTCGCCGCCAAAGGCATAGCCGATCCCTCGGCTCCGCAGCGCCGCCCGGAGTTCGCGCTGGTTGAAATGCAGCGCGAAGCGGCTGTAGGGCGACGTGCGGACGTCCACCACCGTGGCGATCCCGTGCCGCTCCAGCAAGGCGAGGAATACGTCGCAATCGAGCGTGCTGTGGCCGATCGAGTGGACGACGGTGAGGATGGCCGACTCGTCACCATTGGCAGCCGAAGCATCAAGCGGATGGTGTTGCAGCGGATGACGATGGGCATCCTTCACGGGTCACCTCCGATCGGCCCCACCGCCACGGCATCGCTGACCGTCATCTCGAGCTTGCCGAGGGAACTCGTCGTCCGCACGAATCCGGGAAGAACGAGATCCCTCGGCAAGCTCGGGATGACGGTCGGGACGGCCGGTACGACGAAGGATCGAGCGGACATGCAGACGCCGAGCCCGTGCGGTTGTTGCACCGGATCGACGCATTGACGCCAGGGAAGCAGCGCCTAGGTTCACTCCGCCGGCGTGATCTCGTCCTGCGCCTCCTGGATGGCCCGGAGGATGTTGGCGGGCGGCGGCGCGCCGCGCTTCCAGAAGATGATCCGGCCGTCCTTGCCGACGACCACCACGGTGCGCTCGATGCGGTCGCCGGTGGGCTTCAGCGCGTCGTAGGCGCGGGAAACGGCGAACCCCTCGTCCACGAGGAGGTCCACCCGGAGCGAAAAGGCGTCGATGAACGCCTGGTGGCTGGCGGCGTCGGCCTCGTTGACGCCGAAGGGAATCGTGTCGGCCTCTCGGAACTGCTCGATGGCGTCGCCCACGGCGACGAGCTGGTTCGTTCAGCCGCTGGTCTTGTCCTTGGGGTAGAAAATCAGCAGGGCGCGCTGGCTGCCCCGCAGGTCGCTGAGCCGGACCTCGTCGCCGCGCGAGGTGCGCAGCGCGAAGTCGGGCGCGACGTCGCCGATCTCGGGCATCGTTGCCGTCTCCCGGTGGAAGCGCGGCGCACGCGCGCCGCCGTTGGCACATGCTACCCGAGCATGGAACGTGCGGGGAGTTCGCCTCGGACGGGACGGCGGGGAGGTGATCCATGCAACGCGACGGCGCGGATATCTGGCGGGTCCGGCACGCGCTCTACGCGGAGACCGCCGCAACCGGCGCGATCCCCTCCCCCGCCCGGCTGGCGGCCCTGCTCGGCATCGCGCCGAGCGACGCGTGGACGGCACTGGCGCACCTGGAGCGGCGACGGATCGTCGTGCTGGACCACGAACGGCGGTCGGTCGTGATGGCGCACCCCTTCTCCGGCGTCGAAACGCCGTGGGTCGTCCACGCCGCCGGCCGGCGCTTCGTCGCCAATTGCGCCTGGGACACGTTCGGGATCGCGGCGGCGCTGGACGAGGACGCCGCGATCGAGGCCGTCTACGCCGAGGACGGCGCACCGGCCCGCCTGGCGGTGCGCGACGGCGTCCCGTCCGGCGAGGGTGTGGTCCACCTGCTGCTGCCGCCGCGGGAGTGGCAGGTGGACTTCTTTTCGACCTGAGGCTCGATGCTCCTCTTCCGGTCGGAGGAGGGCGTTCGCCGCTGGTGCGCGACACGGGCCGTCGAACCGGGCGCGATCCTGTCGCTGCCGGAGGCGTGGCGGCTGGCGGTCGCGTGGTTCGGCGACGTGCTGTACCCAGCGTTCCGCGGCCACACCCCGGCGGACACCGCGCGCCGGTTCCGCGCCGCCGGGTTTACCGGATCGTTCTGGGAGGCGGGCACGGGCTGACAGGTTGCATACGCCGTCCGGTTGACTGGTGCGGAATTCTGTCCGTCGGTCGTAGGGGCGGCGACGGCGCCGGTCCGACCGGGCGTTCGCGCCAGCGGGGCGAAGTGCGCGGCGTCGCCGCAACGAGGTGCCTTGCTGGTGCCTCTGGCCGCGGCCGCCAGCCGTTCCGCGCCGGTTCCGTTCCGGTCGTCCCGGCGGCCCAAGTCCAGATTCGCGTCGTCCGTCGCTCGTTGCGCCGACCGGCGAGGTCCCGCGCCGATCCCGGGAGCAGGGCGACCCGCGAAAGCGGGCGCCGGTCGCGCCGCCCATCCACAGTCCTATCTGGATCAAGAACCCGAAAACCGGAGCTTGACATCCGGCCCACCGGCCGGTATTGTCCCTAAAGTCCACCGATATGGTAGACATTAACAGCGATACCCGATCCGCAGGAGGACAATCCATGCACGACGTCGTCACCGTCGGGGGAAGCCCGGCGGTTCCGTCTCGCTGCGCCGCCGCCCTCGGCGCGGTGCGCCGCTCGCTGGACGAGGCCGGGTTTTCGACCAACGGCATCGAGGTCCGCGACCTGAACGCCGAAGGGCTGGTCTGGGCGCGCTTCGACGAGCCGACGGTCCGGACCGCCATCGACGCCGTTCAGGAAGCGCGGGCGCTGGTCGTCGCCACCCCCGTCTACAAGGCCGCCTACTCGGGGCTGCTGAAGACCTTCCTCGACCTGCTGCCGCCGGGTTCGCTGGCCGGCAAGACGATCCTGCCGGTGGCGACCGCCGGTTCGCTCGCCCACTGCCTCGCGCTCGACTACGCGCTCAAGCCCGTCCTCGGCGCGCTCGGCGCACGCCACATCCTGCAGGGCGTGTGCCTGCTGGATGCCGACTTCATCTACCACGAGGACGGCTCGGTCGATCTGGCTCCCGCCGCCGCCGAGCGCCTGAAGAACGCCATCGACGCATTGCAGGACGGGCTCGGCGCGCCGGCCGAGCGGGTCCAGGAGGTTGCAGCGTGATTGCCCACACGACGCCGCTCGCCCACTCGCTCGACCGCCGCGGCCTGCTCGCCGGGCTGGCCTTCGCCGCCGCCTCGTTCGGCGCGCTCTCCTTCGCCCGCCCGGCCCGCGCCGCCGGCGAGTTCCGCATCGGCTACCAGAAGGGGTCGTCGAGTCTCCTGGTGCTCAAGTCGCGCGGGCTGGTCGAAGAAACGCTCTCCCCGCTCGGCTTCACGGTGACCTGGACCGAGTTCACCTCCGGCCCGCCGCTGCTGGAAGCGCTCAACGCCGGCAGCCTCGACTTCGGCGCGACCGGCGCGCCGCCGCCGATCTTCGCCCAGGCCGCCGGGGCCGACCTCGTCTACGCGCTGGCCACCAAGGCGTCGCCGCTCACCAACGCGATCCTCGTTCCGAAGGATTCGCCGATCACCGGCGCCGAGGGGCTCAAGGGCCAGCAGGTCGCCGTCGCCAAGGGGTCCAGCGCCCACGCCCTGCTGATCAAGGCGCTGGAGCAGGCGGGGCTGACCTGGGACGACGTCGAACCGGTCTACCTCCAGCCGGCCGACGCCAAGGCCGCCTTCGAGGGCGGCAGCGTCGGCGTCTGGTCGATCTGGGACCCCTACTACGCGGCGACGGAACTGGCGATCGACGCCCGCGCCATCGCCACCGGCGAGACGGTCGGCGTCTCCAACCGCTCCTTCTACCTCGCCGCCCGCTCCTTCGCGACGGACCACGCCGACGCCCTCGCCGCGGTCGAGGCGGCCCTGACCCAGTCCGACGCCTGGGCCGGCGACCACCCGGACGAAGTCGCCGAGATGATCTCCGAACAGACCGGCATGGACGCCGCCGTGACCCGCCACGTCGAAGGGCGCCGCGTCTACGGGCTCGAACCGCTCACCGCCGAGATCATCGCCGAGCAGCAGGACCTGGCCGACGTCTTCCTCGGCCTCGGGCTGATCCCGGAGCGGATCGACATCGCCGCGGCGGTGATCGCCCCGGCGGAGCCGGCCAACGCCTGACGCACCGTCCCGCCGGCCCGAGCCTGCCGGGGAATCGCGCCCGCCGCGCTGATCCACGCGGCCCCTATTCGTCGGCAGGCTCGGGCCGGCGGAATGGCGACCATCACGCGAACCAGCATGCACGTCGCGGACGCCGAAACGGCGTCCGCCAGCCACGCACTGCCCCGAATTCCGGCACGCTCGCGCAGGAGTCCGCGATGACGATCTACGCATCGAGCGCCGACGGCAACGGCCGGCACGTCGCCGCCAGCCCGGACGCGCCCAACGTCTTCTGGTTCATCCCCACCCACGGCGACGGCCGCTTCCTCGGCACCACCGAAGGCGGCCGCGCCACCAGCCTGCCCTACATGCGGCAGATCGCGCAGGCGGCAGACGACCTCGGCTACGGCGGCGTGCTGCTGCCGACCGGCGCCGGCTGCGAGGACGCCTGGCTGGTCGCCTCCTCGCTGATCCCGGCCACCAAGCGGCTGAAGTTCCTCGTCGCGATCCGGCCCGGGCTGATGTCGCCGACGCTGGCGGCCCGGATGGCGGCCACCTTCGACCGCCTCTCCGAAGGACGGCTGCTGGTCAACGTCGTCACCGGGGGCGACCCGGTCGAGCTGGCCGGCGACGGCGTCCACCTCAGCCACGACGAGCGCTACGAGGTCACAGACGAGTTCCTGACCGTCTGGCGGAAGGCGCTCTTCGGCGAAACGGTCCATTTCCACGGCAAGCACCTGCGGATCGACGGTGCGAAACTGCTCATCCCCGGCATCCAGCAGCCCTACCCGCCGCTCTATTTCGGCGGCTCCTCGCCCGCCGCGCAGCGGGTCGCCGCCCGCCACGTCGATCTCTACCTGACCTGGGGCGAAACGCCGACCCAGGTAGCCGCCAAGATCGAGGCCGTGCGCTCGGCCGCCGCCGCCGAGGGGCGCACGCTGCGTTTCGGCATCCGGCTGCACGTCATCGTCCGCGACACCGAAGCCGAGGCGTGGGACGCGGCCGAGTCGCTCATCAGCCGGGTGGACGAGGCGACCATCGCCAAGGCGCAGGCCGTTTACGCCCGGATGGACTCCCACGGGCAGGCGCGGATGCGTTCGCTGCACCGCGGCTCGCGCGAGTCGCTGGAAATCGCGCCGAACCTGTGGGCCGGCGTCGGGCTGGTGCGCGGCGGGGCCGGCACCGCGCTGGTCGGCGATGCCGACACCGTCACCGAGCGGATGCGCGAGTACCAGGCGCTCGGCATCGACACCTTCATCCTCTCCGGTTACCCGCACCTCGAGGAAGCCTACCGGTTCGCCGAACTCGTCTTCCCCCGCCTCGGCATCGGAACCGGCGACGGCGCGGTGGCCACCATCGGCGGCAGCGGCGGCGAGATCGTCGCCAACGCGGCGCGGCCGACCCCGGTCGGCGTCCGCGCGGCGGGCTGAGCGGGATGGCGACCACGGCTACGCCGTCCACCACCACGTACGCCGCGCTGCGGGCGCTCGTTCCCTGGCTGGTGCCGCTAGTGCTGCTCGTCGTCTGGCAGGCGCTTTCCGCCGCCGGGGTCATCTCGGCGCGGGTCCTGCCGGCCCCGCTGGCGGTTGGTCAGGCGGCCATCGACCTCGCCGCCGGCGGCCGCCTGCTGGACGACGTCTGGGCCAGTACACGGCGGGCGCTGCTCGGCTTCGCCATCGGCGGCGGCATCGGTTTCGCGCTCGGGCTCCTCAACGGCATGCTTCCGCTGAGCGCCCGCCTGTTCGACTCCTCGCTGCAAATGGCGCGCACCATCCCCCACCTGGCGCTGATCCCGCTGGTGATCCTCTGGTTCGGCATCGGCGAGACGTCGCGCGTCTTCCTCGTCGCGCTCGGCGTCGCCTTCCCGATCTACCTCAACACCTTCCACGGCGTGCGCACCGTGGATGCCGGGGTGCTGGAGATGGCCCGCTCCTACGGCATCGGCGGCTGGCGCCTCTTCACCGAGGTGATCCTGCCCGGCGCGCTGCCCTCGATCCTGGTTGGCGTCCGCTACGCGCTCGGGATCATGTGGCTGACCCTGATCGTCGCCGAGACGATCGCCGCGTCCTCCGGCATCGGCTACGTGACGATGAACGCCCGCGAATTCCTGCGCACCGACGTCCTCGTCTTCGGCATCCTCCTCTACGCCGCCCTCGGAAAACTGGCCGACACCCTCGCCCGCGGCATGGAGCGCCGGATGCTCGCCTGGCACCCGAGTTACGTGCGCTCGTAACGAGGTGCTGGGTACTGGGTGCTGCGTGCGGCAGCAGCGCGCTGTCCGACGTCGCGGACACCCTGACGCACCGCACCCCTCGGCTCCCGGCACCCAGCACCCAACCGTGGAGGTTCCGATGATCCGATTCCCTTCCGCCGACGGCGCGCCGCCTAACCGGGACGAAGGCGTGGCGGTCAGCGCCGTCGGCGTCCGCAAGGCGTTCGGGCAACGCGGCGTGCTGCGCGGGCTCGACCTCGCGGCGGCGCCGGGCGAGTTCGTGGCCATCGTCGGCCGCTCCGGCTGCGGCAAATCGACCGTACTGCGCCTGCTCTCCGGGCTGGAAACCGTCGATGAAGGCGAACTCCGCATCGGCGGCGACGCGCCCCGCATCGGCGGCGACGCGCCCCGCATCGGCGCCCCGGCCGTGCGAATGATGTTCCAGGACGCCCGCCTGCTCCCGTGGAAGCGGGCGCTCGCCAACGTCGAACTGGGGCTGCGCGACGGCGACCGCACCGTCGCCGCCCAAACCCTCGCCGAGGTCGGGCTGGGCGACCGCGGCGGCGACTGGCCGGCGCAACTCTCCGGCGGCCAGCGGCAGCGCGTCGCCCTCGCCCGCGCCCTCGTCGCCCGGCCCCGCCTGCTGCTGCTGGACGAGCCGCTTGGCGCGCTCGACGCGCTGACCCGGATCGAGATGCAGGGGCTGATCGAGCGGGTTTGGCGCGACCACGGCTTCACCGCGCTTCTCGTCACCCACGACGTGGCCGAGGCGGTCGCCCTCGCCGACCGGGTGGTCGTGCTGGAAAACGGCCGCGTCGCGCTCGACCTGCCGGTGGACCTCCCTCGCCCGCGCGCCCGCGGCAGCGCCGCCTTCGCCGCGCTGGAGGCGACGGTGCTGGAGCAGGTGCTCGGCATCGAATCCGCCGCCGACTCGGTCCTCGCGCAAACCGCCTGATCCGGCCCTCGGCACCCACGCCCGTGCCCACCAACCCGTCATCCCGAGCCTGTCGAGGGATCTCGTCTACTCCTCGACTCCTCGACTCGCCCACCCACCACGCGTTCCCACGGCGCCGGCCCGCTTGCCGGCAGACCCCTCACGCGTCCCGGCCCTCGCCGGGAAGGAGTCCCATTCGATGCGATCGTCCGTTTCCTCCACCGTCTCCAGTCGCCGCGGGCTGCTGAAGGGCGCGGCGGCGCTCGGCCTCGCCGGCGCGTTCCCGGTCGCCGCAGGCCGCCGTGCAGCCGCCTACCAGGAGGCCGACTGGGCGGCCCCGCCCGACATCGAGCGGGCAGCCGAGCAGGCAAAGGACTTCCAGACCTACGGCATGCCCGACGACTGGGCCAACTACGGCGGCGTGCTGAAGGCGTTCGCCGAGAAGTACGGCTTCGAGATCAACCGCACCGACACCGACATGACCTCGATGGAGGAGATCACCAAGTACGACGCCGAGCAGGCCAACCCGGTCGCCGTCTCCTCCGACATCGGCCTCATCTACGGTCCGATCGCCGAGGCTCGCGGCGTCGTCCCGCCGTACCTGCCGCCGAGCGCCGAATCGCTGCCGGCCGGCCTGAAGGCGAAGGAGGGCGGCTGGGTCGCTACCTTCAACGGGGTGCCCGCGATCATCGTCAACACGGACGTCATCCCCAACGTGCCGACGACGTGGGCCGACCTGCTGGCGCCGGAGTTCGCCGGCAAGATCGGCATGCGCGACCCGCGCACCGCCGGCGAAGGGGCGACCGCCTTCCTCGCCTGGGCGTTCGCCAACGGCGGCGACGAGACGAACCTCCAGCCCGGCATCGACTTCGCCCTGCAACTGCTGCCGCAGTTCGCCCCGCGCGAGGGCAACGCGCAGGAGGTCGAGAAGGGCGAGACGCCCGTCCT
Source organism: Chloroflexota bacterium (assembly GCA_023423795.1). Classification (GTDB taxonomy): domain Bacteria; phylum Chloroflexota; class Chloroflexia; order Thermomicrobiales; family UBA6265; genus CADCWF01. The sequence continues at coordinate 8,711 of JAFAEX010000153.1, forward strand.
CATCAAGTACGACTTCAACGCGGTCGCCATCGCCGCTCAATTGAAGGAAAAAGGCGTCAACACCGCCGTCGTCATCCCCGGCACGTCGATCTACGCGCCCTCCGCGCTGATGATCAACAAGTACAACGTCGAGAAGATCGACCTCGCCAAGCTGCTGATCGACTTCGTGCTCAGCGACGAGGCGCAGACCGCCTTCGCCGAGTTCGGCGCGCGCCCGGTCCGTTCGGTCCTCGGCGACCTCGAACTGCCCGATTCGGCGAAGGCGAAGTGGTTGCCGGACGCAGATTACGCCGACGTGCGTCAGGTGGCGGACTGGAGCGCGATCGACGCCGACGTGATAGCCGAAACGTGGGAGAACGAGGTGCTCGGTGGCTAGCCTGCGGGCAGCCGTCGATCGTTCGGAGGGGCGCGCGCTGGCGCGCCCCTCGGGCATCCTCGCGGGCGTTCGGCGCTTCGCCTGGGACTGGCTGCCGGCGGCGCCGCTGGTGCTGCTCGCCGTCGCGCTGCTGGTGCTGCCGACGGTGACCGTGCTGGCGCTCAGCCTGCGCGACGCGGACGGCGGCATCGGCTTCGGCGCGTGGACGGAAACGCTCTCCCGACGCGGCGACCAGCGCGCCATCGCCACCAGCCTGCTGCTCGGCTTCACGACCGCCGCCATCGCCACGCTGGTCGGCGCGCCGCTGGCGTGGGCGCTGAGCCGGGCCGGGGTCGGCGCGCGAACCGGCTGGCTGGCCCTCCTCAACGTGACAGCCAACATCGGCGGCATCGCCCTCGCGTTCGCCTACACCGCCGTGCTCGGCGGCTACGGCATGCTGACGCTGGCGCTGCAGCGCATCGGCGCGCCGATCGTGCCGCCGCCGTCGGCATCGTTCGGCGGGCTGCTGATCGCCTACCTGTACACGAACGTTCCCCTGTTCGTGCTGCTGACGCTGCCGGCGATGGGCACCCTGCACCGCGAATGGTTCGAGGCCGCGGATTCCCTCGGGGCGAACCGCTGGCAGTTCTGGCGCTACATCGGCGTCCCCGTGCTCGCCCCGTTCCTCGCCGCCGGCTGGCTGCTCGTCTTCACCTGGAGCGTCGGCCTCTACGGCATCGCCTACGCGCTGGCCGGCACCGCGCCGACCTCGCCGGTCCGGCTGATGACGCTGCAGATCGGCATCGCGCTCAACTCCTCGACCGGCGGACAAGAGCGGGCCGCCGTGATGGCGACCTTGCTGCTGCTGTTCGCCACCGGCTGCCTGCTGGCCTACCGGGCCACCTTGCGGAGGGCGTTGCGGTGGTTCTCCTGAACCGGCTGCCCCGGGTGCTGCTGTTCGGCGCGGTCGCGGTCTACCTGCTGCTGCCGGTCGCGGCGGTGCTGCTCTACTCGCTGGCGACCACGTGGACGACGAACCTGCTGCCCGATGGGTTCACGCTTGCCAGTTGGGCGAACGCCGCCCGCGACCCACGCATGCTGGCCGCCATCGGCCGCACGCTCGCGCTCGCGCTGGCGGTGCTGGCGCTGGACATGCTGCTGGTGGTCCCGGCCTGCTTCTGGCAGCGGACGCGCAATCCGCGCGTCCGCCCGCTGGTCGAACTGTGCGCCGCGATCCCGTTCGTGCTGCCGTTCGTGGTCATCGCCTACGGCATCCTGAGGGTCGGCGGCTGGGCCACGCCTGGGCTGCTCGGCACGCCGCTGCTTCTGCTGCTCGGCCACGCCGCCATCGCCTTCCCATTCCTCTACTGGGCGGTGGACGGCGCGATGGCCGCCGAAGACGTGGCGATGCTGGACGAAGCCGCCGCCACCTGCGGCGCGTCGCCGCTGCAAACCCTGCTGCTGGTGGTCTTGCCGGCGATCGGGCCTGGCATGGCCTCCGGCGCGATGCTGGTCTTCGCCACCAGTTTCGGCGAGTTCGCCCTGGTGCAGATCCTCGCCGGCGCGCGGTTCGAGACCGTTTCGCTCTACGGCTTCGACCTGCTGGTGCGCACCAGCGCCGATTTCGGGGCCCTCGCCGTCCTCACCGCCGTCTCGTTCCTCGTGGTCGGCCTCGTCGCCGTCGCCGCCGTCCGCATCGGCGGCGGCATGGACGCCCGCTCAGGCGCGGCCGCCGGCGTCACAACCCGCTGACACGGAGTCCCGGTGATGGCTGCCGCCTCGCCACGCCCGTGGCGCGGTGCGATCGTAGGGGCGGATTCCCGCACCAATCAACCGGTCTTCGTTTCACTCCATCATCCCGAGGACAACCACCGTCATCCAGAGCCTGTCGAGGGATCTCGTTTCTGCTCGCGTCCCCGCCTCCTCAACACACTCACGAGATCCCTCGACAGGCTCTGGATGACAGGACATTGGCGGGCGCGTGCACGCGCCCGCATTCGGAGCAGTCCCGTGGGAACCCGCGCCGGTCAGGCGTGGCGCGGATTCGGGTACGCGAACCCGATACGGGCCGGCGCTGGCGTCGGAGCGGTCCCGGACGCCCGCCGATCCTCGAGCCGGCGCAGGGCCACAAGCGCCCGCCGGTGCTCGCGGGACAGCACGGCCGGATCGACGACCAGCCCGATATCGAGCAAGCGGCGCTCTGCCTGGCGGAAGTCCTCGGCGGCGGCGATCAACCTGGCGTCCATCGCGTCCTCCTCGTGGGCGATCCCTCCGGTTCCTGATCCAAGGGTAGGCCGGTAGGCCCCGGGCGGCTGCCAACCCGTCCGCCGCGTCGCTGTCCAACGCGGCACAGGCCGCACCTGTCGAGAGCACCCGAATGGCGCGAATGGCGCACGGAGGTTGAGCGCATGCCCGTTCCGCAGCCGTCCCGCCCGCCCGGACGAGGGCCGCCGCCGAACGCCGGAACGGTCTCGCCCGCAACCCGGGCACGCCGCCGTGGACCGCCAGCGCCGCGCCCGCCCACAGGTCGCTGGCGCTATCGACCGAGTACGTACGCGGGGCCGGCGCACCGGAGGGCGGAGGCTTTCCCGCAAAGGGGGTTGTCAACGACGGGTGTGGGTGATATCGTCTGAATGTCCAGTAACTCTATGGACATTGCCGAAGAAATCGACTTAACGGGGAAAGGATCGCCCTCATGCCGTTGTCTGCCTTCGACAGCCGCCTCTCGCGCCGCCGCCTTGCCGCCTCCGGCGCCGCCCTCGGCGCGGCCGCGCTCGTCCCCGGCGCCCTGCGCCCGTCCCGCGCCGCCGCGCAGGACATCACCCTCACCCTCGTCGCCTACTCCACCCCGCGCGAGGCCTACGAGGAGATCATCCCCCTGTTCCAGGCCACGCCGGATGGGCAGGGCGTCCAGTTCGAGACGTCCTTCGCCGGCTCGACCGAGCAGAGCCGCGCCGTCGAGGACGGGTTGCCGGCGGACATCCTGGCCCTGTCGCTGGAGCCGGACATCACCCGCCTGATCGAGCCCGGGTTCGTCGCCGAGAACTGGAACGCCGACGAGTACAACGGGATGGTCACCGACTCGGTGGTGGTGCTCATCACCCGCCCGGGCAACCCGAAGGGCATCACCGGCTGGGACAGCCTGCTCGGCGAGGGGGTCGAGGTCATCACTCCGAACCCGCTGACCTCCGGCGGCGCTCGCTGGAACATCATGGCCGCCTACGGCGCTCAGCTCGAACAGGGCAAGTCCGAAGAGGAAGGCGTCGAGTTTCTCCGCCAGCTCTTCACCCACGTTCCCGTGCAGGACAAGAGCGCGCGCGAGTCGCTGGCCACCTTCGCCGGCGGCAAGGGCGACGTCCTGCTCGGTTACGAGAACGAGGTCATCACCGCCCAGCAGAAGGGCGAGGCGCTGGAGTACATCGTTCCCGACCAGACGATCCTGATCGAGAACCCGGTGGCGGCGACCACCGAATCCGCCAACCCGGAGAAGGCCGCCGCGTTCATCGAGTTCCTGCGCACGCCGGACGCCCAGCGCGTCTTCGGCAACAAGGGCTACCGGCCGATCCTCGACGACGTCCTCGCCGAGTTCGATTACCCGGTTCCCGAAGGCCTCTTCACCATCGCCGACCTCGGCGGCTGGCCCGACGTCACCACCAAGTTCTTCGATCCGGACAACGGCATCGTCGTCCAGGTCCAGGCTCGATGAGCAGTTCGGTCAGCCCGATCGCGGCGGCGTTGCCCGCCGCGGCGTCGGCTCGACCGCGGGCGGGCCGCCGAGGATTCGGCGGCACGCTCACCCGCGGCCTCGTCGTCGCCTACCTGAGCGTACTGGTGATCATCCCGCTGGCCGCCGTGCTGTTCCGTTCCACCGATGGCGGCTGGGAAACGTTCTGGAAAGCGGTGACGACGCCCCAGGCCCTCGCCGCCCTGCGGCTGAGCCTGGTCGCCTCGTTCGGCGTGGCCGCGATCAACGCCGTCGCCGGCACCCTCATCGCCTGGGTGCTGGTGCGCGACGAGTTTCCCGGCAAGGGCGCCGTCAACGCGCTGATCGACCTGCCCTTCGCGCTGCCGACGATCGTCGCCGGCCTCACCCTGATCGCGCTCTACGGCCCGCAAAGCCCGATCGGCGTCAACGTCGCCTACACCACGGCCGCCATCTTCCTCGCCCTGCTGTTCGTCACGCTCCCGTTCGTCACCCGCGCGGTGCAGCCGGTGCTGGAAGAGATCGACCGCGAGGTCGAGGAAGCGGCTCGGTCGCTCGGCGCGGGCGGGTGGACGACCTTTCGCCTCGTCATCCTGCCGTCGCTCCTGCCGGCGATCCTGAGCGGGATGGGCCTCGGCTTCGCCCGCGCCATCGGCGAGTTCGGCTCGGTCGTCCTCATCTCCGGCAACATCCCGTTCGAAACCGAGGTCGCCGCGGTCCGCATCTACAGCCAGGTCGAGAACGACAACATCCTGGCGGCCTCGGCGATCGCGGTGGTGCTCATGGCGATCTCCCTGACCGTGTTGCTGATCATTTCGGCGACGGACCGCTGGAGCCGCAAGCATGACCAGTAAGTACGTGCTGCGCACGATCGCCCTGGTCTACCTCGGGCTGCTGCTGGTTGGTCCCGTCCTCGTGATGCTGTGGACCACCTTCTCCGGCGGCATCGGCCCGGTCTGGGAAGCGATGACCCGGCCGGCGTTCGTCCACGCATTGTGGCTGACGGTCGCGATCACCGCCATCGCGGTTCCGCTCAACACGATTTTCGGCATCGCGTTCGCGCTGGTCGTCGTCCGCCAGGAGTTCCGCGGGCGGGGCCTGCTCGGCGCGCTGCTCGACCTGCCGCTCGGGGTTTCGCCGGTCGTCGTCGGCCTCGCGCTCATCATCGTCTACGGGCGGCGCGGCGAGTTCGGGGGCTGGCTGGCCGACCACGGGATCAGGATCATCTTTTCCTGGCCGGGCATGGTGCTGGCGACGATGTTCGTCTGCATCCCCTTCGTCGCCCGCGAGGTGATCCCGGTGCTGCGCGAGATCGGCACCGACCAGGAGCAGGCCGCGACGATCCTCGGCGCGTCCGGTTGGCAGACCTTCTGGATGATCACGCTGCCCGCGATCCGATCCGGCGTCGCCTTCGGCGTCGTGCTGACCACCGCCCGCGCGCTGGGCGAGTACGGGGCGGTCGCCATCGTCTCCGGCAAGCTTTCGGGCCGCACGGAAACGCTGACCGTCCACGTCGAGGAACGGTTCCTCAACTTCGACATGACCGGGGCATACACGGCGTCGCTCGTGCTGGCGTTGATGGCCCTCGCCACGTTGTTTCTGATGCAGCGGATCAACCCGCGGGAGGAAGGGGCATGAGCATCTCGGTGCGCTCCGTCAGCAAGGCGTTCGGGACGTTCACGGCCCTGGACAACGTGTCGGTCGATGTCCCCGACGGGTCGCTGACGGCCCTGCTCGGCCCGTCCGGCTCCGGCAAATCGACCCTGCTGCGGATCATCGCCGGCCTGGAATCGCCCGACTCCGGCACGGTCGTGATCGAGGGCAACGACGCGACCAACCTGCCGCCGCAGAACCGCGACGTCGGCTTCGTCTTCCAGCACTACGCCGCCTTCAAGCACATGACCGTGCGCGACAACGTCGGCTTCGGGCTGCGCATCCGGAAGCGGCCGAAGGACGAGATCCGCAAGCGGGTGGACGAACTCCTCTCGCTGGTGCAACTCGACGGGCTGGCCGAGCGCTACCCGGCCCAACTCTCCGGCGGCCAGCGGCAGCGCATGGCGCTCGCCCGGGCGCTCGCGGTCGAACCGCGCGTCCTCCTGCTGGATGAGCCGTTCGGCGCCCTCGACGCCCGCGTCCGCGAAGAACTGCGCGACTGGCTGCGCCGCCTGCACGAGCAGGTCCACGTCACCACCGTGCTGGTCACCCACGACCAGGAAGAAGCGATGGAGGTGGCGTCCCGCATCGTGGTGATGAACCACGCGCGGGTCGAACAGGTCGGCACCCCGGGCGACCTCTACGAACGCCCGGCGAGCGACTTCGTGATGGGCTTCGTCGGCCGCGTCAACCGCCTGCCCGAAGCGTTCATCCGCCCGCACGAGGTCCGCCTCTGCGAGGCGCACGAGCCGGACTGCGACCCGGCGGTGGTCGAACGGCTGCTCGCCCTCGGCTTCGAGACGCGCGTCGAGCTGCGCCGCCTGCGCGACGGCCAGCGGCTCTGGGCGCAACTCACCCCGGCGGAGTTGGCGGCCACGCCGCTCGAACCCGGCCAGCGCGTCGGCGTCGATCTCAGCCGGGCGCGCCCCGTCGCCGGGTCCGTCGAGCCCGTCGCGGTCCCGGCGTGACGCCGGTGGCCGCCTCGACCCGGTCCGGCGTTGCCCGCGAGGGGCCGTCCACCCTGGTGTGGATCGCGTTCCTGGTCGTCTTCTTCCTCTTCGCCCTGCTCGGCCGGCAGGTCGGCGATGCCCTGCGGTCCGCCCCGCCCGCGCCCACCGTGCAGGCCGTGCCGGGCAACGGGTAAGCGGCAGCCGACCGGCGCTGATCCTCGGGACCGGGGTCGCCAATTCTCTTCGCCACCTCAATCAATCGCTCGTGGAGCAGGACCGGGTTCGCCCGGTCCTGCTCCACGCTTCCTGAGAAACCCGTCTGATCGT
>JAFAEX010000166.1 GCA_023423795.1 Chloroflexota bacterium
TCGGGAAGAACGAGATCCCTCGACAGGCTCGGGATGACGACAGGTATTTCCCCGCTCCGGCCCTACACCTCGTAGCGGTACGAACGGGAGCCGGCGTCCTCGAAGTAGCGCGCCAGCAGGCGGATCGTCGCGTCGATGTCGCCGCGGTGCGCGGTCTCGTTGACGGTGTGCACGTAGCGCGTCGGGATCGAGAGCGTGATCGTCGGCGAGCCGGCGCGCGCCAGGTGCATCGTCCCGGCGTCGGTGCCGCCGCGCGGCAGGATCTCGAACTGGTGGGGAATCTCCCCGGTCTTCGCGAGGTCGCGGAAGTGGCGCAGCAGGGCCGGGTTGGAGATGTGCGAGGAGTCCATGATCTTGAGCGCCACGCCCTCGCCGAATCTCGTCACCGACAGTTCCGGTGGCATCCCCGGAATGTCGAGCGCGAGCGTCACGTCGAGCGCCACCGTCACGTCGGGCTCGATCGCGTAGGCCGACGTTCCCGCGCCGCGCAGCCCGACCTCCTCCTGCGTGGTAGCGACCACGACGATCTCGGCGTCGGCACGGGCAGCCGCCCGTAGCGCCTCGATCATCACGAAAACGCCCACACGGTCGTCGAGCGCCTTGCTCATCACGCCGTCGCCGACCTGCACCAACTCGCGGTCGAGCGTGACCATGTCGCCGACCTCGACCTCGGCGCGGACGCGGTCGGCCGGCATCCCGAGATCGACGAACAACTCTTCCATCGTCGGCGGTTTGATGTCGTCCTTATCGAGCAGGTGGATCGGCTTGGTGCCCGGTTGCACGGCCCCGCGCAGGGTCGCGCCGTCGAACCCGTGCACGAGCACGCGCTGGGCGATCAGCGTGCGAGGGTCGAACCCGCCCACTGGCTGCAGGCGAATGAAGCCGCGGTCGTCGATGTGGGAAACGAAGAAGCCGATCTCGTCGATGTGCGCGGCCACCATCACCCGCGGGCCGCCGTTGCCGCGCCGCGTGCCGATCAGGTTGCCGAGCGCATCGACCCGCAGGTCGTCCACCAGCGGCCGCAGTTCCTCGGCGACCACGGCGCGAACCCGATCCTCCCGCCCGCCGATGCCGGGGGTTTCGCACAGCCGCTTCAACAGGTCGATGTTCAGGGAATCCGCCACGTCGCCTCCGGTTGGTGAGATGGCCGGGGCGGCGCTGCGCCCGCGGCCCGTCTGGACAAGCGCGACGGATTGTATCGCCGCCGCTTGCCGCCCACGATCCGGCGGGCGAACACCACCCCGTCATCCCGCGTTTGTCGAGGGATCTCGTACACGAGTCGAGAAGGCGAGAACGAGATCCCTCGACGGACTCAGGATGGCGGGGAAGCAGGTTCCGAACCGCGCTCTCGATGGGCGACCGTCAAGGTGTAGCGGATTTGGTTATCTGGATCGACAATAGACACTATTCCGGCCGCCGACCAATTCGCAAAGAACGGGGTGACCATGGACGAAGCCAATCGGACCGGGGAGCGGCCGGCGCGGCCAGCGCGTGCCTTCGCCACGCGGTCGGTGCATGCGGGCGAGCGCCCCAACGGCCCGGCGGCGCGGCCCACGGTCGGCCCAATCTACCCGTCGGTATCGTTCCTGTCCGACGACCCGGAAACGCAGGACGCGGTCTTCGGCGGCGAGCAGGAGGGGTACGTCTACACCCGCCACGGCAACCCGACGATCCGGGCGCTGGAAGACGCGGTCAGCGCGCTGGAAGAAACCGAGGACGCGCTCGCGTTCGGGTCCGGGATGGCGGCAATGCTGGCCGCCATCCTGGTCGAGGTGCAGGCCGGGGATCGCGTGGTCGCCGCCCGCGACCTGTACGGCGCGACGCAGGCGCTGCTGGTCAACGTCTTCGGCACCCTCGGCGTGCGGACCACGTTCGTGGACGTGCTGAACCTGGATCGCGTCGAGCAGGCGCTGGCCGAGCACCGGCCCCGGGCGCTGGTGCTGGAGACGATCTCCAACCCGCTGGTCAAGGTGGCCGATTTGCCGGCGCTGTCCGACCTCGCCCACCGCCACCGGGCGAAGGTCGTCGTGGACAACACCTTCGCGACGCCGCTGCTGGTCAACCCGGCCCGCTTCGGGGTGGACACGGTCGTCCACTCGACCACCAAGTACCTCGGCGGGCACGGCGACGCGACCGGCGGCATCGTGGCGACGACCCGGAGCCGGCTGCGCGACCTCGGGGAACTCGGCAAATTGACCGGCGGCGTGCTGGGCCCGTTCGAGGCATGGCTGACGCTGCGGGGGATCAAGACGCTGCCGCTGCGGGTGCGCCGGCAATGCGAGAACGCGGCCGCCCTGGCTGCGTGGCTGGCGACCCACCCGCGGGTGGCCCGCGTCCACTACCCCGGCGCAGCCGACCTCGGGGCAGCCGAACGCATCTTCAACGACGGGTTGCGCGGCGGCATCGTCTCGTTCGAGATCGCCGGCGCGGGCCGCGAGGAGGTCTTCCGCTTCCTGCGGGCGCTGGACCTCTGCCAGCCGGCGACGACGCTCGGCGACGTCTACACGCTGGTGCTCTACCCGTCGGTCTCGACCCACCGCTCGCTCACGCCCGAGGAGCGGGCCGAGGTCGGCATCGGCGACGGACTGGTGCGCCTCTCGGTCGGCATCGAGGACGCCGGCGACCTGCGCGCGGACCTGGAGCAGGCGCTGGCGGCGATCTGACCGCGGGGTCGTACGGGGGCCATCGATCGCCACCGCCCTTCCCGACCGCGACGTCCCAGCGTTGGTAGGGGAGGGCCCGCCGCCCTGCCGTGCCCGACACGGCGTACGGACGCGGGAGGGTGCCGGGCCCTCCCCTACCAACGACGAACGGAATCCCGCATCGAACGGTCGATAGGCGGATGACGACGCGCCGATGCCGGCGCGCCCAGCGGACGCACGGGCTCGGCGCACTCGGCAGGACGAGATCCCTCGACACGCTCGGCATGACGGAGGATGCACGGTGGCGGGGCACCCGAGCGGCCCTTGGCTACGGCGGCAGTGCACCACGCTCCGACCCGGCCGCTTCTCGTATTGTGGAGTTCCCGATCCGGTATCTTTACTTTGTCCATCTAGTTAGTGTAGTTTGAACGTGCGGCGGGCGGGACGGCCGGCCGGCGACACCGTCGCCGGTGAGCCTTCGGTCGCCACGGCCGCCGCTCCCCCGCTCGTTCCGATCCGGCGCGGACCGGACCCGCGACCGGCTTCTCCTGTGCGCCGAATGGCGCCGGAACCCTTTTCCTCGTCAGGCGCGGGCGGCATTCGCGGCGCCGCGGGCGTTCGCGGCGCTGCCCGGAATCGCTCGCCAACCAATCCATCGGCCGCGCATCGGCATCCCATCGCCGAGCGCCGCGCCGGCCTATGGTCCGTCCCCGGAGGCCGAAATGCCCATCCAGTTCATTGGCATGATCCGCACCGACGACGCTTCCGAGATCCACGGTCCCGACCCGACGCGGGACGAGCGCATCGACCCCGGCTTCGTCCGCGAATTCGCCCGCGCCCACGAGGACGGCGGCTTCGACCGGGTGCTGATCGGCTACCACACGACGGGGCCGGACGGCTGGGCGGTGGCCGGGCTCGCGGCGGCAGCCACCGAGCGCCTCCACATGCTCGTCGCCCAACGGCCGGGGTTCGTCGCGCCGACGGTGGCCGCCCGCGCCGCGGTGACGCTCGACCACCTCAGCAACGGGCGAGCCTCCTTGAACATCGTCTCCGGCGGCAGCGACGCCGACCTCGCCCGCGACGGCGACGCCACAGCAAGGACCAGCGTTACGCCCGCACCGACGAGTTCCTCGACATCGTGCGAAAGGTCTGGACGAGCGACCGGCCGTTCGACTACGACGGCGCGTTCTACACGGTGCGGGGCGCGTTCGCGGACGCCAAACCGGTGCAACAGCCCTCGATCCCGCTCTACTTCGGCGGGGCATCCGGCCCGGCGATCCCGGTCGGAGCCAAGCACGCCGACGTCTACATGCTCTGGGGCGAACCGCTCGCCGCGGTGAAGGAGCGGATCGCGGCGGTTCGCGCCGCCGCCCCGGCCGGGCGCTCGCCGTCGTTCAGCGTGTCCCTGCGCCCGATCCTCGGACGAACCGAAGACGAGGCGTGGGAAACGGCCCGCGGCTACCTCGACCGCATCATCGCCCACCGGCGGCGGGCCGGGCTGCCAACGGGGCCGAACACGGCGCCCGCCGCCGGGTCGCAGCGCCTGCTGGCCTTCGCCGGCGAACAGGAGGTCTTCGACAAGCGCCTCTGGATGCCGATCGCGGCGGCGACCGGCGCGGGCGGCAACACCACCGCGCTGGTCGGCACGCCGGAGCAGGTCGCCGAATCCATCGTCGATTACTACGACGCCGGGGTGACCTCCATCCTGATCCGCGGCTTCCGCCCGCTCGCCGACACCGTCGCCTACGGGCGCGATCTGCTCCCGCTGGTGCACGCGGAAGTCGCGCGCCGCGACCGCCTCGCCGTCGCCGCCGACTGACCTTTCCCGCCGCCGGACCCGAGGATGCTCCCGATGACCGAGTGCCTTTCTCGCCCGCGCCTGCTGCCGAACGGCCGCGGCCCGGAGGACGTTCCGTCCCGGTTGCCGGACCTCCTCGCCCGGCGCCGCACGATCCGCCGGCTGGTGGACGGGCCGCTGCGCGTCGGCGCGCTCGACCTCCTCGCCGACGCCATCGGGCGCACCCCCGCCGCGTTCGGGGTGCAGCCCTGGCGGGTGGTGCTGGTGCGCGACCGGCGCGACGAGTTCTGGGACCTGGTCGAATCCGGGTTCAGCGAACGGCTGGCCGGCGAACGCCTCGCCCGCTACCTCGACCGCCTCGACGGGTTCGCCGGCGCGGCCGTCGTCGCCCTCGTCTATGAGGAGACCGGCACCGCCGACCGGCTGCGCGACGGGTGGTCGCTTCCGGAACGGACCGAGACCGACTTCGTCCAGCAGGGGCTGGGCATGGTCCAGTTCTCGATCTGGCTGGCCGCCACCGACCTCGGGCTGGCGGCGTTCGCCGGCCTGGACCACGAACACCCCCGCCTCGTCTCGATCATGCCGATCGGCCACGCAGACGAGGAGCCGCGCCCCGCCACGTCCGGCGCGGGCTGGACGGTCGCCCTCGACCGCGCGCCGTCGTGAGCGACCGCGCCGTCGCCCGCGAGCACTGGATCGGCATCGAAGGGACATTGGCCCCGCCGGCGCAAACCCCGCCGCGCGTCCTGACCGTCGATGCCCGCCGCTCCTACGGTTCGTGGGCGGGCGGCGGCCGCTACCGGGTCCGCATCTTCGAGGGCGAGGGCGTGGTTCCCGTCGTCGTTTGCACCCAACTCGAGGCGCGGTCCGGCTGGTGCATCAGCGCCGTCGCCGAATACCTCGCGGCCTCGGTGATGGCCCGCTACCTCCGCCACCGGCTGGAGGAGGACGAACCGGCCGTCTGGCTGGAGCACTACCCCTGCGACCCCGCCCGCTGGACGCGCGGCGCGACGCGCCTCGATATCTGGCGCGTCACCTTCCGCCACTGGCGGATCGACCGGGGCGAGATGGGCGGGCAACCGCACCCCCGCGTCGGCGAACCGGCGTGGGCTCCGCTGGACCCGGACGCCCTCACCACCCTGCTCGGCGATGCCGTGCTGCTGGACGGTTGACCACCGCGCGGCAACCCCCGAAAGGACGATCATGACCGCGACCAACCTGCTCGACCCCGTTTCCGACGCGCCGGCGACGCTGACCGGCGGCGAGGCGCTGGTGGATTCCCTGATCCGGCAGGGGGTAGACACCATCTTCGGGCTGCCGGGCATCCAACTCGACGGGCTGTTCTCGGCGCTGCACGTCGCCCGCGACCAGATCCGGGTGATCCACACCCGCCACGAGCAGGCCACCGCCTACATGGCCGACGGGTACGCGCGCGTGACCGGCAAGGAGGGCGTCTGCATCGTCGTTCCCGGCCCGGGCGTGCTCAACGCCGCGGCAGGGCTGGCCACGGCCTACTCCGTCAACAGCCCGGTGCTGTGCATAACGGGGCAAATCCGCTCCGACCTGATCGGGCGCGGGCGCGGGGCGCTGCACGAGATCCCGGACCAACTCGGGCTGCTGCGGTCGCTGACGAAGCACGCCGCCCGGATCGACGATCCGGCGGACATGCCGGGCACCGTCGAAACGGCGTTTCGCCACCTGCGCTCGGGGCGGACGCGGCCGGTGGCGCTCGAAATCCCGCCGGACGTGCTGGTGGCCACCGGGGCAGACCGGGCGACCACGCGTCCGGTCGAGCGGGACCGGCCGAGCGCGGACCCCGAGGCGATCGAGCGCGCGGCGCGGCTGCTGGGCGCGGCCGCCTCGCCGCTGATCCTCGCCGGCGGCGGCATCGAACGCTCCGGCGCGAGCGACGTGCGGCTGGCCGTCGCCGATCTGCTGCAGGCCCCGGTGGTGAAATCGCGCAACGGCAAGGGCGCGATCTCGGACCGGCACTACCTGTCGCACGGGGCGCTCACCGGCGTCGAATTGCTGCCGAAGGAGGACGTGCTGCTGGTGATCGGCACGCGCTTCCCGGACCCATCCGAGCCGGCGTGGACCGCGCGCGCGGGCCAGCGCGTCGTCCACCTCGACGTGGACCCCGCCGAACTGGGCCGCTTCGGCGACCGCGCCATCGACATCGCGGCGGACGCCGCGAGCGGGCTGGCGGCGCTCGCCGACCGCATCCCCCTCTACAACCGGCGGCGGCCGAGCCGGAAACTCGAACTGTCGGCGCTGCAACGGGACGCCGCCGAGCGCGTGAACGCCCTTGGCCCGCAGGCCGGGTTCGGGCTGGCGATCCGGGCCGAAGTCCCGGACGAGGGCATCATCGTCGGCGAATTCACGCAAGTCGGATACTGGGCGTACCTCGGGCTGCCGGTGTACGCCCCGAACACCTTCCTGACGCCCGGGTACCAGGGAACGCTCGGGTACGGATTCACCACAGCGATGGGCACCAAGGTCGGCCGCCCGGACGTGCCGGTGGTGTCGATCAACGGGGACGGCGGATTCGGCTACACGCTCAACGAACTCTCCACGCTCGTCCAGCACGACATTCCGGTGGTGGCCGTCGTGTTCAACGACAACGCCTGCGGCAACGTGCGCCGCATTCAGACCGACCTCTACGGCGGCAAGGTCATCGCGTCGGACCTGGTGAACCCGGACTACCGGGCGCTGGCCGCCGCGTTCGGGATCGCCGGACGCCGGGCGGAAACGCCGGCCGAATTGCGTATCCAACTCCGCGAAGCCATCGCCGCGAACGAACCGGCGCTGATCGCGGTCCCCATCGGTCCGACGCCCGACCCGTGGAAGACCCTCGGCCTGCGCTGACGGATCGCCCCTGCCGCAACGCGGCCCAATCGCATCGGGAGCCGATGACCCCGGCGCATCGCCCCGCCGCGATCGGAAACCGCCTTGCGCTGGAGTCTTTTCGGCGTTTATTCGGTATTTTTTCGCCGTTTATTCGGCGCCACTTTTCCCGCATCCATGCGGAAATCGGGTTTCTTCGGCCGCGGCCTTACCCTCGCGGCGCGCCGCCGGCCGGTCGGATCACCGGCCGCGCCAGCGTCCTCCCAACGGACGCGGATGGTTCGGAGCGAGGATCGGCCGGCGCGTGCGGCACGGGGTTCCGGCCGCGGTGTGCAAGGGGGGTGCGAAGAAATTCGCATTTTCCCGAATTGGCGCGTACGTACGCCACGTTCCCCGACCGAATAAATACCGAATAAATGCCGCGACGTGGCGTGGCTCCCAGTCGCGTCAAGACCATGGCCGCCGCCGGGGCCGACGGAACCACGCGCAGCCACCCGGACGCCGTCTGGAACCTGCTGCGGAACCCCGCCGAGCGCCACCCCCTGCGCTCACCCCAGACTCCCTCCGTCATCCCAGGGATCTCGTCGTGCCTCGACTCCTCGACTCCTCGACTCCTCGCCTCCTCAACTCGAGAACGAGATCCCTCGACACGCTCGGGATGACGGCGGTGCCGCGGAATGACGGAGGCGGTTCTGAACCGCGCTCTCGGTGAGCAATGGCGAATCTCGACGTCGGCTCACCATGCCCCGGCGGCGTGGCCCCAACCCGGCCGCGCCTATGCGCCGATGGCGGCCGCGATCGCGGCGGCGAGATCGGGCGCGTTCGGGTCGATCGTCGGAGAACTGCCTTCGATCAGGTCGGCGTGCATCAGGCCGGAGCCGGTGGAGAAGACGGCCACCAGTTCGTCGGGGCGCAGGAATCCGGATTGGCGCAGCACCCCGGCGGCGGCGACGGCCGCGCCCGTTTCCGGGGACACGAACATGCCCTCGCGGAAGGCAGCCAGCGCCATGCCGTCGCGGATCTGGTCGTCGGTGACGGCGACTGCCGTGCCGCCACTGCTGCGCACCGCGTCGAGGATCAGGTAGTCGCCGATCGCCGCCGGCACCCGGATGCCGGGCGCGATCGTGGCCGCGCCCTCCCAGCGTTCGGCATGGGTTTCGCCGCGCTTGAACGCCCGCACCAGCGGCGCGCATCCCGTCGCCTGCACGACGATCATCTTCGGCCGCTCCGGTCCGATCAGGCCCATCGACTCCAGTTCGGCGAACGCCTTCCACATGCCGACGACACCGGTGCCGCCGCCGGCGGGGTAGACGATGGCGTCCGGCAACCGCCAGTTGAGTTGCTCCGCCAACTCGATGCCCATCGTCTTCTTGCCCTCGGCGCGGTAGGGCTCGCGCAGGGTCGAGACGTCGCACCAGCCGAACGCGGCCGACCCGGCGCGGACGACCTTGCCGCAGTCGTCGATCAACCCATCGACCAGCAGCACCTCGGCCCCGTAGGCGCGGGCCTGCGCGACCATCGCCGCCGGGCAATCAACCGGAACGGCGACGACCGACCGCATGCCGGCGCGGGCGGCGTAGGCCGCGGCGGCCGCGCCCGCGTTGCCGGCCGACGGCAGCGCGACCGTATCCGCGCCGAGTTCCCGCGCCCGCGCAACGGCCATCGCGAGACCGCGCGCCTTGAAACTGCCGGTCGGGTTCAGCCCTTCGTCCTTCACGAGCAGCCGGTCGAACCCGAGTGAATCGGCCAGCCGGGGCGCGTCGTGGAGGGGCGTACCACCTTCGCCAAGGGTCGGCGCGGCCTCGGGGTCCTGCACCGGCAGGATCTCGCGGTAGCGCCAGAGGTTCCACGACCGCTCGCGAAGGGCTTCCGGGGTCATCGCGCGCGCGGCGGCGGACAGATCGTAGCGTGCGAACAGCACCTTGCCGCAGGCCGCGCACGTCGTGGCCGGTCGGTCAGCCGGGGCGTGCCTGCCGCAGGCGCTGCACTCCAGGTGGGTCAGGTGGCTGCGTTCGCCGGCGAGGGCGTGGGTCATCGGTTCTCCAGTTCACCGGCGACCACAGGGCTGGTGAAGGTGGCGGTTGCCGTCCATGGCGAGGCCATCAGGGTGGGTCGCCAACGGATCATGGCGGCTGCCGAATCACCCAGGCCATCGCCAACGCCCGTCCGGGAAAGGCCCGGACGGGCAGCACGGGCGGTGACCGGAGCAGACGGGCAATTGCCATCGTCCCCAGGCGTGCGCGGCCCCAAGAGAACCCGTTTCAGAACCCCGCCAGCGTCAACCAAACCGTCAACCCGAGCCTGTCGAGGGATCTCGTTCCTTCTCGACTTCTCGACTCGATCACGAGATCCCTCGACAGGCTCGGGTTGACGACGGCGCGAGGCCTGAAACGCGCTCGACGAAACGCCGCGAGTCGTCTCCCCTACCCGCCCCGCTTCGCCGGCGGGGTTGGTTCGCCGAGGCTGAGCATCAACCGGTTGGCGTTGGCGAAGAACGCGCCGTAGTTGATGACGTCGAGGATCGCGAGGTCGTCGAACCCGAGGTCGCGCAGCGGCGCGAGATCCGCCGCCGACAGCGATTCCGGGTCGTCGGTCAGTTTGGCGACGAGATCGACGACGGCGCGCTCGGAGGGCGGAAGGTCCGAATCCACGCCCTTGTCGAGGAAGTGCTGGGCGAGCGGGCGGTTCTTCGCGAAGTTGGCAAACATCCGGGCGTGCACCGAGGCGCAGAAGACGCAGCCGTTGATGCGTGAGGTCGTGGTCGCGGCCAGTTCGCGCATGGCCGACGGTTCGGGGTCTTCCGAGGTGTAGACGTGGCGGTGGACCAGCGCCCGGGCCGCCAGCGCTGGGAAGTCGTTGGCGAGGACGTCGAGGTACTCCGGGTTCGGCGTGCCGGCGAGGTGGGCCTCGACCCGCGCCCGCTGCTCGGGCGAGAGGTCGGTCTCGGTCGCGCGGTCCAGCCAGGGCGACCAGCCGATGAAGTCCAGGGTGAAGGTCGCGCGGGTGGTGGCGTCGCTCATGCCGCACCTCCGATGGCGCGCAGCCCGGCGATCAGGCGCAACTGGTAGGACACGAAGGCGACGACCTGCGACAGCGACATGATGCCGGCCGGGGTGAATCCCGCCTCCTTCAGGGTGTCGAGGTCGCCGCGCTGGGCCGAGGCCGGGCGGGTGGTGAGCATGTCGGCGTGGCGGATCGCGGCGGCGAGCGGCGCGTCCTCGGCCCACGGGTCGGTTACGTCCCGCGCGCGGGCGACCGTCGCCGCATCGGCCCCGGCGGAGGCCGCGATGGCGGCGTACCAGTCGGCCACGGCGCGGCTGCCGGTGTGCGAGGCGACGCGGACGGCGACGACGCCCCGGTCGGCCAGCGGAAGCGCCGCCGCCGAATCCGCGTCGGGCTCGAAAACGGCCCGGTAGTACGCTTGCAACTGGTCGGCGAGTTCGGGTTTCTGGCGGCGCAGCGCGGCCACCCGTGGGCCGGCGTCGCCGAGGATGGCATCGATCGCGTCCCGCGTGGACGCGGCGGTTTCGCTCATGTCGTTCCTCCCGGTTTCACGTGCCGACCGAGCCGATGGCGGTTCGCCGGCGGCGTCATCTGCGGGCCGCCAGTTCCCGCGCGGGCCGCCAGCCGAGCGCGGGCGCGACCTCGGTGGCGATCAACTCGATGGCGTCGAGGGTCTGCGCCAGCGACGGCAACCCCGGCTGCACCTGGCAGATGAGGTCGGTGGTGCGGTCCAGCAGCGGCTCCCGGCGAAGGCTAGCGACCACGTCCTCCGGCGCGCCGAAGTGGATGTTGTTGTGGGCGAACCACTGGTCGAAACTCATCGCCAGCACCTCGGGCGGCTGTGGCGGGCCGGACGCGAGGGACGCTTCCAGCCCGGCGCGCAGATCCGCGTAGGCGACCTCGGGCCGGCGCGACGGGTAGACGGTGCGCGACAACCCGATCCGCGGGGCGACGCCGGCCGGCAACTCGGCGATGTAGCGATCCACGAGCGGCACCTGCACCTCGGGCGTCGGGGTCGCCCCGGCGCCGATGGCGATACGGGAGAGAAGCAAACCGCTGCCGCGCCGGGCGGCGGCCGCCACCCGCTCCGGGCTGGCCGGCGCTTCCCAGATGCGGTCGAGCAAGCCCGGCGCGGGCGGCACCAGCACGTCGCCGGCGTCGTTCAGCGGCTGCCCGGCAAGCGCGTCGCGCAGCCGGACCAACCCGTCGTCGTAGAGTTGCCGCCGGTCCATGCCCGCGCGGTCGAAGGTCGCCAGCACGGCCGGGCTGGCGATGCCGGTGCCCACGCCGAGTTGCAGCCGGCCCGGATTAAGCGCGTCGAACACCGCGGCGTCCTCGGCAACCCGCACCGGGTGCTCGAACGGCAGCGTCAGCACGGCCGCGCCGACGCCGATCGACGGCGCGCGTTCGGCGAGGGTGGCGAAGAAGACGAAGGGCGACGGCAGCCCGCCGTGGTGGCCGAAGTGGTGCTGGGCAACCCAGGCGGTGTCGAACCCGAGGTCGGCGGCGGCGACGAAGACCTCGAGGGCCTCGGCGTAGGCTTCCGCCTGCGATCCCCTGCCCTCCAGGTAGGCGAAAAATCCGAGCCGAAAGGGTCGATCCGCGGTCACGGTGGTTCTCCGATGGCTGGCGATGCCACGCCCGATCGCCCGGCGTCTGGAACGTGGCAGGGCTCGTGTTCCGCCCCGGCGCGACGGGAGCCGAAGACGGGCTGCAATGGGTATTTACACTTCTTGATCCAGATTGTCCATGCTTGGGCGGAGGTTGGGGCGGGCTAATCGCGCGCATGGTCCGCGGGTCGATGGCCAAACGATTGGGTGGCGGCTGTCTTCATTCATCAATAGAGCAATAGAGCGCGCTCGGAGCGCGTTGCAGCGCCACCCCCGTCGTCATCCCTCGACAGGCTCGGGATGACGACGGGGGTGGAGGGGACGTGCCCTACCGCGGCGGGCCACTGGAGCGGCGGACGACGAGTCGGGTGGGCAGGCGGCGCTCGATGCCGCGCAGGTCTGCGCCGCGCTCGATGCCCTCGATGAGCAGTTCGGCGGCGGTGCGGCCGAGCTCGCGGGCCGGGGTGGCGACCGTCGTCAGCGGTGGGTCGAGCAGGGCGTCCCACGGGAAATCGTCGTAGCCGACGACCGACAGGTCTTCCGGCACCCGCAGCCCGGCCTGCCTGATGGCGGCGAGCACCTGCAAATTGAGCATGGAACTCGCCGTGACCACGGCGGTCGGCGGGTCCGGCCGGTCGAGCAGTTCGAGCGAGGCGCGGACGCCGTCCTGCCAACCGGCCTCGGCGAACTTGATCCGGTCCGGGCGCGGCGCGATGCCCGCTCCGTCGAGCATCTCGCGAAACGCGGTCAGGCGCTCCTGCCGGTTGGCGTAGGAACCGACCACCCACGAGACGTAGCCGATGTCGCGATGGCCGAGGCCCAGCAGGTGGACGACGGCCTGGCGCATGCCGTCGGCGTTGTCGGCGGCGACCAGCGCGAAGGGCAGGCCCGGCAACGTGCGGTCGAGCATCACCACCGGCAGGTCGAGTCGGGCCCAGGCCGCGATCGTCGCCGGATCGGCGTGGGTGGGGTTCAGCAGCACCCCCGCGGCCTGTTGGGAGCGGAACAGTTGCAGGTAGCCGTCCTCGACCTCGGCGCGCTCGCCGGCGGAGGAGACGAAGGAGGCGTACCCGAGGCGGCGGCAGGCTTCGTCCACCCCGGCGAGCACGGTGCTCCAGTACGGGTGGCCGATGTCGGCCAGTAGCACGCCGATGACGCGGGAACGGCCGGTCTTGAGCGATCGAGCGAGGCCGTTGGGCAGGTAGCCCAACCGCTCGACGGCGGCGAAGATGCGGGCGCGCGTCTCCTCGGCGGCCGCGCCGTCCTGCCCGTTGAGGATGCGCGAGACGGTGGAGACCGCGACCCCGGCCTCCCGCGCCACGTCGCCGATGGTGACCCGTTCCCCACGCCGGCCCGCCGCCATCCGGCGATCCTTTCCGCCCGGCCGCGCCGGGACTCGATGCCGCACGGGAGCATTCTACCCGGTGACAGCGCAAACGTTTTCGTGTAGGCTGCGGGCGGTGCCGCGACAGCCGGCGCAGCGCGTAATCCGCCGCGGGGGAAGTCGGCAATGCCTCCGTCCTGGGACAACTTCGA
The DNA here is from genome assembly GCA_023423795.1 of Chloroflexota bacterium. Classification (GTDB taxonomy): domain Bacteria; phylum Chloroflexota; class Chloroflexia; order Thermomicrobiales; family UBA6265; genus CADCWF01. Next base: position 13,434 of record JAFAEX010000166.1, read on the forward strand.
ACTGGTCATCGACGGGCCGAAGGCGATCCTGACCTTCACCCGCGAGGAGCGCCTCAACGCGCTCGACGCCCAGACGTTCCGCGATTTGCGCGAGGCGCTCGACCAGATCCACGCCGACCGGTCGGTCCGCGTGCTGATCCTGACCGGGCGCGGGCGGGCGTTCGTCGCCGGGGCGGACATCAAGGGCTACATCGACATCTCGGTCGAGAACTACGTCGATTTCCAGCGGCTGGGGCGCACCGTTTACGACAAACTGGAGCGGCTGCGCCAGCCGGTCATCGCGGCGGTCAACGGCTACGCGCTCGGCGGCGGATTCGAACTGGTGCTCGCCTGCGACCTCGTGGTCGCCGCCGACACCGCGACAATGGGGCTGCCGGAGGCCAAACTGGGGTTGCTGCCGGGCGGCGGCGGCACCCAGCGGTTGCCGCGGCTGGTGGGCGCGAACAAGGCCAAGGAACTGCTCATGACCGCCGACTTCATCACCGCCGAGGAGGGGCGCCGGTTGGGCATCGTCAACCGCGTGGTCCCGGCCGAGCGGCTCATGGACGAGACGCACGCGCTGGCGGACCGCATCCTGAAGCGGGCGCCGCTTGCCGTCGAGATGGCCAAGCAGTTGGTCGCCGACGGGCTGGATTCCCCGCTCACGTCGGCGATCTCGCTCGAAACCGGGATGACCGCCACCCTGTACGCCACCGAGGACGCCCGCGAAGGCATCGCCGCCTTCGTCGAGAAGCGTCCGCCTGAATTCACCGGCCGGTAGCCCGGCGGCAGCGAAAGGAGGACGCGGTGCGGCGACGGCCGCGCCGGGACCAGCGAGCGACCGGGGCCGCGACGGCGCGCCCCGCGATGGGCACCTTTCCGAGGAGGAGTCTCGATGACGACATCGACGGGACGGCAGGCGACCCGGTTCGGCGCGATGGCGGCGCTGCTGGCGGCGGGCATGGCGATCGTGCCGGTCGCGATGGCACAGGACGCGACCCCGATGGCCGGGGCCGAGGGCGACGCGATCGTGCGCGCGATGGACCCGGCGGCGCTGCCCGAGGGCTTCACCGTTCCGGCCTCCGCCACCCACGTCATCAACTACGGCGTGCACGAGTGGTACCAGAACCTGACCAAGGGCGAGGCCGCCCGGGCAGCGGACTACGACATCACCTTCAACCAGGTGGACGCCAACCAGGACCTGCAGGCCTCCCTCGCGGCGGTCGAGGAGGTCGCCCCGCAGGTCGACGTCATCAACTTCACCCCGGTCAACGAGGAGGCCTCCGGGCCGACGATCGTGCGCATCGCCGAGGAGAGCGGCAAGCCGATCATCTGCGAGTCCTCGCCGACGGACGGCTGCACGACGCTGGTCTCGATCGACGACTACTCGGCCGGGTTCAAGGTCGGCGTCTGGGCCGGCGAGTACGCCCGCGACAACTTCGGCGGCACGGCGAACGCGATCGACATCGGGCTGCCGGCGCTGACGACCACCGTGGCCCGCTCGACGGGGTTCGCCGACGGCCTCAAGTCGGTCCTGCCCGACGCGAACATCGTCGCTTCCGTCGATGGCAAGGGGCTCAAGGACGAGGCGATCCGGGTGGCCGGCGACGCACTGACCGCCAACCCGGACGTCAACATCATCTTCGGCATCAACGACGATTCCGCGCTCGCCGGTCTCCAGGCCTTCGAGTCGCAGGGCGGCGACACCTCGCAACTGCTCGTCGTCGGCTTCGGCTGCGAGGGCAAGGCCTGCAAGGACGCCCTGATGGAAGGCGGCCCGTACAAGGTCTCGGCGGCGATGTTCCCCGAGTACCAGGGGCGGCTGATCATCGACGCCGGCATCGCGGCCTTCAACGGCGTGGAACTGCCGGCCCACATCGTTGCGCCGACGGTGGCCATCACCGCCGACAACCTGTCCCAGTACTACACCCTCGAAGGGGACGCCTACGCGGCGA
>JAFAEX010000199.1 GCA_023423795.1 Chloroflexota bacterium
GTCGCCGGGTCCGCCGCCGCGACCACCACCCCGGCGCCGCAGCCGGAGGGGCCGCAGCCGATCCTCGGCCGGGTGGAGAGCCCGAGCCGCGCCCCGGGGATCGTCACCGACCAGATGCTGCCGATCGCCGGCTGGGCGCTGTCGAAGGCCGGTATCCGCTCGGTTCAGACGTACGTCGATGGCGAACCGCTGGGGAAGATCGAGTACGGCGAGTCGCGTCCGGACGTGGTCGCCCTCTACCCCGAATTCGAACGCAACGACGAGTGCGGCTTCGTCGGCGCCGTGCCGATGATGGACCTCGAGGACGGCGCGCACGAACTGGAAATCCGCATCCTCGGCAACGACGGCAGCGTGGCCCGGATCGCGACCGGCTTCGAGATCGACGCGACCGCGTTCACCTCCGGCCGGGTGCTGGTGAAGTGCGACCGCCCGGCTCCAGGCGTGCGCGTGGCCGCCCGCGACCGCCTGTTTATCACGGGCTGGGCGCTTTCTCCCCACGGCATCGAGCGCGTCGAAGCCGAACTCGACGGCGAACCGGCCGGCGATTTGTCCTACGGCGCGCTGCGGCCGGACGTGTCCCGCTCCTACCCGTTCTACCCGCAGGTCGATCACTCGGGGTTCGCCGGCTCGTTCCGGGCCGCCAACCTCGACCCCGGCGACCACGTGCTGACGGTTCGCGCCACCGCCACCGACGGCAAGGTCGGGGAACTCTCGATCCCGTTCGCCGTGGACGCCGCGTCGGCGGTCGGCGAAGTGCCACACCTCACCGCCCGCTACCCCGAGTGGCTTGCGCGCAACGAGCCCGATCAGGCGGCGCTGGACGCCCTCGCCGCGCGGGTCGCCGCGAACCCGGTGCTGCCGACGTTCGACCTCGTCGTGCCGGCAACCGGCGGGTCGGTCGAGGCGGCCTCGGAGATGGTCGAGAGCCTGCTCGCGCAGGTCTACCCGGCCTGGCGGCTGCTGCTGCCGGTCTCCGGTGACGCGCCCGACGACGTGAAGGCGTGGGCGCGGGGGTTGATCGAGCGCGACCGGCGGATCGGGGTCAGCGTCGCCGGCGAACCGGGGTCGTTCGTCGATCTTGCCAACGCCGGGCTGGCCGCCTGCACCGCGGACTGGGTCGCGGTGCTCCCGGCCGAGGACCGGCTGGCCCCGCAGGCGCTGGCCGAGGTCGCGCTGAGCGTCCTCGCTGAGCCCGCGGTCGATATCGTCTACGCCGACGAGGACAAGTTCGACCCCGAGACCGGCGACCGCTGGGACCCGTTCTTCAAACCCGACTGGTCGCCCGAACTGCACCTTTCGCGGGCGTACTTCGGGCCGGCAACCTTCTACCGGCGGGTGGTGCTGGCCCGCGTCGGCCGGTTGCGGCCCGAGGTTGCCGAAGCCGCCGATCACGATCTTGCGCTGCGCGCGACCGAAGCGACGGAGCGCATCCGGCACCTGCCGCTGATGCTCTCCAGTCGCCGGGTCGCGCCGGATGCCGCCGCGACCACGCCGGACGAGTCCCGCCGCGCCGCCGAGGCCCGCGCGTTGGCCGACGCGGTGGAGCGGCGCCGGCTGGAGGCCACGGTCGAGCCGGGCAACCACCCCGAAACGTGGCGGGTCCGCTACGCGATCGAGGACGCCCCGGGCGTCACCATCGTGATGCCGAGCGGCGGCAAGATGCAGTTCCTGCGGCCGTGCCTCGACGATTTGCTGCACCGCACGACCTGGCCGAACCTGCACATCCTGATCCTCGACAACTCGAACGGCGACGAGGTCGCCGCGCTGGTGGACGATCTCGCCACGTCGCACCCGAACCTGCGGCGGGTGCCGGTGGATCTGACGCCGTTCAACTTCTCGGCGCTGATCAACGCTGCCCTCCCCCACCTCGACACGCCCTACTCCTTGCTGCTGAACGACGACATCACCGTGGTCACGCCGGACTGGATCGAGGCGATGCTGGAGCATGCCCAGCAGCCGGATATCGGGGTGGTCGGCGCCAAACTGCTCTACCCGGACGGCACGATCCAGCATGCCGGAGTGCTGCTGGGGCCGTACCGCGGCACCGGGCACGCGTTCAAGTATTTCCCGGGTGACGAACCGCGCTACTTCGGGCTGCCGGACGCGGTCCGCAATTACCTCGGCGTGACCTTCGCCTGCGCGCTGATGAAAACCGACCTGCTGAAGGCGCTCAACGGGCTGGACGCCCAGAACCTGCCGATCGCCTTCAACGATGTCGATTTCTGCCTGCGCGCGGTGGAAGCGGGCTACCGCAACGTCTACACGCCGCACGCGGTGCTGATCCACCACGAATCGGTCACCAAGAACGTCATCGCCCACCCGCGCGAGATCGGCCGCCTGCGCAACCGCTGGTCGCGCTTCATCGACCACGACCCGTTCTACAACCCCAACCTCACCCGGCAGGGCGAGGACGGGTCGCTGAAACTGGATTGACGCCGTGTCCCCCGATCGTTCCGACCACCAGGATCACCAGCCGGCGAAGCGGCGGCGCGCCCACAAGCGGGACCGCGCGCAGCGCCGCGGCGGCTGCCCGGGTTGCCGCGAGGACCGGCCGGCGCCGGGGCCGCCGGTGCTGGCCGCCGACCTGGTGATCGC
>JAFAEX010000207.1 GCA_023423795.1 Chloroflexota bacterium
TGGAGACGAATTGGTGGAGACGAATTGGTGGAGACGAATTGGTGGAGACGAATTGGTGGATGCGAGCCCGCGGGACAATCCGAAACGCGCTTTAGAGAAAGAGCAGTTCCAGCCGCATCACCGCGACTTCCACGACGATCACGGCGACGGCGAGGATGCTGAAGCCGAGGCTACCGATGCGCTTGCCCCAAAACGCGAACCCGAGCGGGATCAGCAGCGGGAACGCTTCGCCGATGCCCTCGCCGATTCCGCCCGGTGTGGCCATCGCCTTCGTGATGTCCCACGCGGCGATGACGGCGACCGCCGCGACGACGACCCACCACAGGCGGTCCGACCACGGGTTGCCCGATGCTTCGGCCGATTCGTCGATGGTGTTGGCGGCCTGGTCGCTCACTGGCCGCCGCCGATCAGCAGCGCGAGCCAGAACAGGGCCGCCATCGAGATCGCGCCGAGCGCCGGGCCGACCATGCGCGCGCGCAGGCCCCAGTAGGCCATCCCGACCGGGATCAGCATCGGGATCAGGAAGGCGACCGTGCGCATGAACGGGTCGCCGCTGCCGCCAACGGCCTGTTGCCAGGTCATGGCCGCGATAGCGGCGATGGTGACGACGAACAGGATCGTGGGCCAGCGGTTCCCGGCGGCCGGGGCCGGCACGGGCGCGGAAACGGACGAAGAGGCCATACCCAATTACTCCGGCGCGACGAGCGACGATTGCCCGGCAATGGTACCCCGCGCCCGCGCCGGAGGCTGCTCAGGCCGGGAATGCCGGCAGCATTGGCAGCGCCCGGCCGAGCCGCTCCGTCCAATCGGTCGTCAGCGCCCCGAAGCCCAGTTCGGCGACCAGCAACCGGACGGCATCGGCAACGGAGAGGCAGCCGATTTGGGATGTGGACCTTGTCCAGCGGCAGCACCGCGCTGGCGCCGGACGGCGTCGTGCCGCGCAGCGCCGCCGAAATGTGCAGGTGCGGGAAGGCGATCGGGCTGCTCCCATGGGGGTGCCAATGGAAGGCGAGGAGTTCGCGCCCGGCGTGATCGCGCAGCGAAAACTGATAAGCCGTCACCACGACATCCTCGAGATCGGGATTCTGCGCCAGCGTGAGTCTCACCATTAGGGACGATCCCCTGAGGAGCCCGGTGCCGCGCAACGGCGCAGGCGTGTCGAAGGAGACCGCCCAAACGGGTTGCGGAAAGCCTTGTGGCGGAGCCACCAGCAACGGCTGCCGGGCAACACACGACGTGCAGGACTGGAGCGCCGCAACGGATTCAGCCAGCTGCTTACTCACCAGCTAGGCTGGCCGGGCAAACGGGATGGCCATCTCGATGCCGATGACCTTGCGCCCAAATTCGTCCTCTTCGATGCCGTCGAATTCGCCGGCGTCGTAGCGTCGCAGGAACTCCTCGCCCGACATGCCGAGTTCCCGCCGGCAAGCCCGGTCGAAGAATGCGCGACCCTCTTCCGGCGTCAGGTGGACGAACGCCGGGACGTCGTCCCAGTCCGAATCGCGTAGGGGATCGATGGCGTGCATGGCGCGTCGCTCCCTGAACACTGGTTTGCTGCCACGAGTGTAGCGGCATCGCCGCCGCCTCGCGGACCCGCCGCCGGGCACTCGTCATCCCATCCAGCGACGGCCCACGCTTTCCGGCCGACGGCTCGGTCGTCCACTACCGGAACCCCGTCGCCACCAGCACCAGCAGCAGGATGCCCAGCGCGAAGCGGTAGGCAATGAAGACCCCCGTGCCCGCCCGCTGGAGGTAACGCAGCAATCCCCAGATCGCGGCGAACCCGCTTAGCGCCGAAACGAGGATGCCGACGAAGAAGATCCGGATCTCCCCCGGCGCCAGCCCGGATTGCAGGATGTCGATCAGCCCCATCCCGCCGGCGACGGCGACCAGCGGCACCCCGAGCAGGAACGAGAAACGCGCCGCGTCGGCGCGTTGCAGCCCGCGGAAGAGCCCGGCGGTGATCGTCGCGCCGGAGCGGGAGACGCCGGGAACCAGCGCCAGCGCCTGCGCCAGCCCGATGACCAGCGCGTCCGGCAGCCGCGTGCTGTCCAACGGGCGGACATGCTTCGCCAGCCGCTCGGCCAGCAGCAGCACCGCCGCGAGGGCCATCAGCGCGATGGCGATGGCGACGATGGCCGCCCGCGAGGTGCCGCCGTCGCCGTGGTAGACCGCATCGATCGCGTCCGCGCCCAGCAGGCCGGCGACGGCGCCGGGCACGGTGCCGATGATGAGCAGCAGCGCCAGCCGCCCGTCGGGGTCGTCGATCGATTCCGGTTGCCCCGGCGCCGGGCCGCGCAGTGTCGCCATCGGGCGGGCCAACGCTTTCGGCAGCGCCAACGCCATCCGTAGCAGGTCGCGCCAGAAGTAGGCGAGCACCGCGGCGAGGGTTCCCAGGTGGAGCGCGGCGTCGAAGGCCAGCCCCGGCGATTCCCAGCCCAGCAGCCACGGCACGATGATCAGGTGGGCGGAGGAGGAGATCGGCAGGAACTCCGCCAGCCCCTGCACCAATCCGAGGACGATGGCTTGGATCAGGTCCACGTGGGATTCTCCGGGGCGTCAGACGTGAGGCGAGAGGCGAGAGGCGCGAGGCGTGAGACGAAAATTGAGCGGGATCAGGCGGGGTCGGGGTGGCGCGGCGGCGTGTGCGGCGCCGCCATGGGTTGCGGTGGGGTCGCGGTTTTCGTCCGGCGGGTGATGCGCCACCAGCACCACGCGCCGACGACCGTTACCGGGAACCAGAGCGCGGCGTGGACCAGCAGGGCATACGACAGGGCGAGCGCGCGCGGCGCACCGAGGGCGCCGTGGACGGCGAGCAGCACGCCCGCCTCGAAGGTGCCCACGTACCCGGGCGCGGCCGGCACCAGCGTGGCGAGGTTGGCGACGCCGGTCGTCAGCACGGCCGCCGCCGGGGTGAGCAGCGCCGCCAGCGGGTCGCCGAACGCCCGGCCCAGCGCCCAGTACATGGCGGCCTCGAACCCCCAGGCGACGACCGAGGTCGCCGTCACCAGCGCGAGGTCGCCGCGGCGGGAAAGCGCCCCGAGCCCTTCGAGAAAGGCCGACGCGATCGAGCGGACGCGGATGGCGAGCCCGGCCGGCAGCGGCCGCAACGCGATGTCGAGGACCTTCCGCCAGGCGTCGCCGGCCAGCAGCAGCGCGGCAATGGCGGCGATCGCCAGCGCGAAGGCGAGCGCGGCGGCCAGCGCGAGCCGGCGCAGTTCCGGCGTCGGCGAGACCATCGTCATCGCCGCCAGCAGGAACCCGAGCATCGTCAGGCCGTCGAACAGCCGCTCGACGGCGATGGTGCCGAGCACGGCGCTGCGGCGCACGCCGAACCGGCTGCCGAGCAGGAAGGCGCGCACGATCTCGCCTGTGCGCAGCGGCAGGATGTTGTTCGCCGTGTACCCGGCCAGCAGCACCGGCAGCACGTCGCGGCCCGACAGCGGCGCGACCGGGCGCAACAACACGCTCCAGCGGACGGCGCGGACGAGCACGCCCAGCGCGAACAGCGCCAGCGCCGGAACCAGCCAGACGAGATCGGCCTGCCGCAGGACGGCCCAGACCTCCGACGGGTGCTGGCCCCGGAACGCGATGACGAGGAAGACGGCGCTGATCGCGAGACCGAGCCACGCCTGCCAGCGACGCCCGCGCGGCGCAAGCCCCGGCGCGGCGGCCTCCTCGGATTGGGCGATGGGGTTCGGCACGACGACTCCGGCGGGCGGCGCACGCCCCACCGGGCACGCGACGGCGGCCGGACGCTCCGGCCCGGCGCACGGCGGCGCCGGTTCGGCAGTATACCCGGCGGCGCCGGCATGACCGCCATGCCCGGTCTCCCGGTTTCGTGTCGGCCTCGGCAGCCTCCAGACGTGGCGCGGAGCCGCGCGTGTCAGGTCAGCACTTTCGTCCGCAGGACCGTGATGCCCTTCGGGTCCTGGACCAACGCCCACTGGAACTAACCGAATGGCTTGATGCGTAGTCATCAGCGAGATCGTGATTGGTCGGCATCGCCGGTCGCACCTGGAGGAACGGAACCATGAACCGCAAGGGATTCTTCGCCACGGTCGCCGCCGCCTTCGGCGTGGGCGTCGGCACCAGCGTCGCCAGGGCCTCGGGGGAGGCAGCCGCACAACCGACGTGCGGCTGCGGCCACGCCGACCGGCCGCCGGACTGGGTCGGCGTCTCCGAAGGGGCCTTCCTGCACCTGCGCGACCGGCTGGACGACATCGACGAAAGCATCGGCTTCCTGAGCCGGGTGCTCCAGGACCATTCGCTGGACATTTCGAACCTGGCGACGCAGGTGAACCTGCTGGCCGAACGGGTCGGCGAGATCAACGTCGCCGTCGACGACCGCGACGATGTCGACCAGAACGCCTCGGCGACCAACCGGACCCAGATCGTGGCCTCCGGCGGCAACGTGGTCTCGCCCGGCCAGTCGATCGGGCAGTGCCAGAACGGGGGCTAGATGGTCGAGTTTCCCAGCGTGGGCTGGCACAAGAAGAGCAACCACGACGGGGTCCACGGCCACCGCGTCCGGCTCCACAAGGCCGGGCGCTGGCTGGTGGCCGAGGAGTACGGCGACGACGGCGAGAACGAGTGGGCCTGCCTGCCGCCGATCGACCCGGAGGCGCCTGCGTTCTTCGTTTCGCACAGCGACTGGGCAGGATGACCCGTTGCTATTCGGGGCGCATGTCGCACCCCCCCGCGTCGTCATCCCGAGCGTGTCGAGGGATCTCGGCGCTCATCGACTCCTCGATCTCCCACCTGCGCCACTCCGACCCGAGATCCCTCGACACGCTCGGGATGACGGGGGAGGGGTGGCCGTGATGTTCAGGCAGCAGGTTCCCGGCGAGCATCGCCGTCGAGCGCTCCCGCCCCGGACGGAGCCGACGTGTTCCGTCCTCCTCGCGGGCGAACCGTTGGTGAACCACCTGCCCAACGGGTACAATCATGTGCATGACGGCGCACATGTTGTCCCAACCCGAAACCGCGTCCACGAATACTGATGACTGCGGGACGCCCGAACTCCACCCGGAGGCGGTCGCCGCCGCGCGGGAGCGACTTGCCGATGCGCCGCCGCCGGAGTCGGTCGCCGCGCTCTTCTCGCTGCTCGCCGACCCGACCCGGGCGCGGTTGCTGACCGCGCTCGGCGACGGCGAACTCTGCGTCTGCGACCTCGCCGCCGCCACCGGCGTCAACCGGACGACGGTCTCCCACCAACTCCGTACGCTGCGGGAAGGCGGCGTCGTGGCACGGAGGCGGGACGGCAAGGTCGTCTTCTATTCCCTCGCGGATGACCACGTCCGGGCGCTGCTGGCGATGGGTACGGCGCACGCCGCCCACACCGGCGCCGACGCGGACCCCGGTTAGGCGGGAGGCTGCCCGATGGCGATGGCCGAAACCACGCTGACCGTGCGGGGCCTCGATTGCGCGACCTGCGCCGAAACTCTCGCCGCCGGCCTGCGCGCCACCCCGGGCGTTCGCGACGCCTCCGTCTCCTTCGGCGCGGGCACCGCGACCCTCGCCTACGACCCCGCGCTGTTCGGGCCGGACCGCGCCGTCGCGCGCGTGAAGGCGCTCGGCTACGAGGCCGAATCCCGTATCCGCGCCGGCGCGGGCCTGCTCTTCGACGTTTCCGGCATGGACTGCGCCGATTGCGCTCGCACCGTCGAGAAGACGGTCGCCGCGCTGCCGGGCATCGCAGCGGCCAGCGTCAACTTCGGCGCAGGCACGCTGGAGGTGGTTCCGGCCCCGGGTGCAACGGACCCCGCCCGCGCCGTCGCTTCGGCGGTTCAGCGGGCCGGGTACGCCGCCCGGCAGCGCGGAACCGGGGCCCCCCCGTGCCCGGCCGTGTGGAAGGACCGCCGGTTGCTTCCGGTCGCGGTCGCCGCGCTGCTCTGGATCGCCGCCGCGCTGCTCGACCGTGCCGGAACGTCGCCCGGCTGGCTGCCGAGCGCGCTCTGGGCGGCGGCGATGCTGGCCTGCGGGCTGCCGTTCGCCCGCGCCGCGCTGCTTTCGGTGCGTGCACGGCGGCTGGACATGAACGCGCTGATGACGATCTCCGCCGTCGGCGCGGCCCTCCTCGGCGAGTGGAGCGAGGGCGCAATGGTGGTCATCCTCTTCGCCCTCGGCGGCACGCTCCAGGCACTCACCCTCGACCGCACGCGTGGCGCGATCCGCGACCTGATGGACCTGACGCCACCGGTCGCGAGCGTGCTCCGCGACGGCGTCGAGGAGATCGTGCCCGCGTCCGCCGTGCGCATCGGCGACCTCGTCCGCGTGCGGCCGGGGGAGCGGGTGCCTGCCGACGGGCGGATCGTCGAGGGCGCGTCCGCGATCGACCAGGCCCCGATCACCGGCGAATCGATCCCGGTGGACAAGGCGACCGGCGACGAGGTCTTCGCCGGCACCCTGAACGGTCCCGGCGCGCTCCTGATCGAAGCCACCCGGCCGGCCGAGGATTCGACGCTCGTCCGCATCGTCCACCTCGTCGAGGAGGCGCAGGGCAGCAAGGCGCCGTCGCAGGCGCTCATCGACCGCTTCGCCGCCGTCTACACCCCGGCCGTGATCGGCGGCGCGGGGCTGATCGCGCTCCTCGGCTTCGTCGTCGCCGACGATCCGCGCGCGTGGGTGTACCGGGCACTCGTCCTGCTCGTGATCGCCTGCCCTTGCGCGCTGGTGATCTCGACCCCGGTCAGCATCGTCGCCGCCATTGGCGCGGCCACCCGGCGTGGCGTGCTGGTCAAGGGCGGCGCGGCGCTGGAAGCGCTCGGCGGGGTGCGCGCGGTGGCCTTCGACAAGACCGGCACCCTCACCGCCGGCACGCCGCGGGTGGTTGCCGTTTCGCCGCTTCCGGGGCAGGACGCGCGGCAGTTGCTGTCGGATGCCGCGGCGGTCGAGTCCCTTTCCGAGCACCCGCTGGCGACGGCGGTCGTCGCCCATGCCCGCCATGAGGCGGTGGCGATTCCGGCGGCCAGCGCGTTCGCCGCCGAACCCGGGCGCGGCGCGGAGGCGACGGTGAACCAGCGTCGGATCGGCGTCGGTAGCGCGCGCTGGGCCGCCGAGCGCGGGCTGCTCGATCCCCAGCCGGCAGTCGGCAACCCCGGACCTGGCGCGGGCCAGTCGCAGGCAGGCGATGCCGTACGCGAGGACGGCGAGAGCGACCCCGAGCCGGAAGCGGTCGATCTCGCCGCGCTGCTGGCCGCGGCGACAAACGCCGGGCAGACCCCGCTGATCGTGGCCGCGCAGGACCGGCCCGGCCAGCCGTGGCGGGCGCTCGGGATGATCGCCGTCGCCGATGAGCCCCGGTCCGACGCAGCCGCAGGGGTAGCCGACCTGCGGGTGGCCGGGATCGAAACCGTCGCCGTCCTCACGGGCGACACCGCCGCCACCGGGCGCGCCGTCGCGTCCGCCGTTGGCGCAGATACGGTGATGGCCGAGTTGCTGCCGGCCGACAAGGCCGCCGCCGTCGCCGCACTGCGCGCCCGCTCCGGCCCGGTTGCCATGGTCGGCGACGGCGTCAACGACGCCCCGGCGCTCGCCGCCGCCGACGTCGGCGTGGCGATGGGCCGGCGCGGCACGGCTGTCGCCCTCGAAACCGCCGATATCGCGCTGATGGGCGACGACCTCGGGGCGCTCGCCGACGCGGTGCGGCTCTCCCGGAGCACGACGGCGATCATCCGCCAGAACATCGCACTTTCATTGGCGGTCAAGGCGGTCGCGCTGGTGTTGGGCGCGCTCGGGTTCGTCGGCCTCTGGATCGCGGTCCTCGCCGATACCGGCACCTCGCTGGTCGTCACGCTGAACGGGCTGCGGCTGGCGCGCGCTCCGCACCGGGCGCTGAAGCATCGGTAGTTCGTGCCGGTCGCGACGTCTGGTTGGGGCGTTTCGGACCGGGGTCCGTCGTCATCCCGAGCCTGTCGAGGGATCTCGTCGTTCCCTGTCGTTGGCAAGAACGAGATCCCTCGACAGGCTCGGGATGACCCCTTTGGGGTGTGGATGGGGTGCGGGATGACCGTTTAGGGGTTCGGGGCGACCCCTTTGGGGCTCCGACGCGGCGGAGGATCGCGGTTTCAGCGGATCGCCATCCTCCGGTGGTGGCTGCCGGGAGATGGCGGCGGCCATGAATTACCGGCGGTCGCTGCCCCGGGTTGTTCGGTATGGCCCGGCCCGGCTCGGGCGGCCGCTATGGAATCGGCGATGCCGCCGGCTCGTCGTCCGATGGCGGGCCCTGGCGCTCGGCGGGCGGCACGATGCCGAAGTCGGCGTCGAAGTCGGAGAAGCTGTACACCATGTAATGCCGCTGGGAGATCATCGCCTCGCGGTGGACCGCTCCCGTTTCCTGCCCGACCCACCACGCGTACCACGCCGGCGCGTTGCTCCGGCCTCGCGGCAGGTAGAAGGTCACGACCTGCGACGGTTCGCCGTCCACCTCCTCGACCGGGCCGAGTTGGAACCCGCGCGACGCCGCGTAGACGTCGGCCCATTCGGACGGCAGGAAGAGCGACGACGCGGCCCGCTCCTCCCATTGGCCGTCGCCGGTGAACCGACGCGACCACTGGGTGTCGCCGTAGATGATCAACTCTTCCCGCGCGGTCACCGTGCGGTAGGTCGCCGGGTGGTCGTCCGTCGCGTCGGAGATTTCGGTCACGCTCTGGAACAGGACACCCGACCCGTCGCCCAACCGCTGCGCGTAGCGGGCCGAGCGCAACTGGTCGAAGAAGGCCATGCCGCGGTCGAACACCGCCCGCGCTGCCGGGTCCAACGGCGGGGTGGGGCCGTAGCCGGTGACGTTCGGGTCCGGCAGCACGAAGTACTGGGTGACTCGGGTGCCCTGCCCGTCGGGCGGCACCATCGTGACGTCGGCCTGCCACCACCCGGCGCCGGTGAGGTTGACGCCCGCCAGCGCGAAACCGCCGGTCTGGCTCGGGACCGGGTTGACGATTTGCTCCGGCGCGGCGTGATCGAGCGGGCGGAACGCGACCTCCAGCATCGGCGCTTCGGAGGCCGGCAGCGTGCCGCCGTTCGCGTCGGCGACCCGGACCACCACCGTGTTCTCGCCGGGGATCGCCGGCGTCAGCGACAGATCCAGCCGCCCGGCCTCCCGCTCCGGCCCGACCGGAGCCGCCGCCGCAAGGACGACCGAGGCCAGCGTCGGGGTCAGTTGCGACGCCGGCAGGGCAGACAGCGTCATCAGCGAACCGCCGAGCAGCGCCAACGCCGCGAGGACGGCCGCGCCGGCCCGGATCGCGGAGCGCGCCCCGTTCTCCGGCACCTGCGCTCCAGCGCCGACGGTGGCGGACTTCGGCCGCTTTGCCGCGTTCGGCGCGGCGGCGAGGCCTCCCGCGCGGCCGCGCCCGAACCAGATCAGGACCGCGACCAGCAGGGCCGCGAGGACGACAAGGACGAACTTCGCAACCAGCGCCCAACCCCACGTGCTCGACCAGAGCATGGCGAACCGTGGCCACGCCGCCCAACTCGCCGCCGCGCCGGAGACGACGGCCACGCCGAGGAAGGCCCACGACAACCGCACCAATCGGATCGACGCGGTGCGCGCCCCGACCGGCGCCGAGCCGCCGTTCGGGAGAGCAGCGGGGGCAGCGCTACCACGGCCGCCGCGTGCGATCGCGGCCATCGCCAGCGATCCGGCCCAGAATGCGGAAGCCCACGTGTGCACCGCCGCGGCAGCCGCCGCGCCGATATCGGGTGCGGCCCCGCCGGAGCGCGCGAACCCGTCCAGCGCCGCCAGCGCCACGACCAGCCCGAGCCACTCGGTCCAGCCGGGCACGCGGTCGGCGGCGTGCCCCATCGCCAGCAGCGCGAGCAGCCCGATCGCCAGCACCAGCGATCCTGCCACGGTCTGGAGCCACCCCGGCGGCATCTGGGCGATGGCCCCGCCGATCGATAGCGGCACGTTCGCGTCGGCGGAGGCGAACGACAGCAGCAACGGCTGGGCGACCGCCGCCAGGAGCGCCAGCGTCGCCCCGGCCGCGCCCGCGCCGAGCCACGCGCCCCGCGTGGGAACGATGCCCGCCGGCGCCAGCAACCCCGGCGCGGCCAGCCGCGACGCGAGCAGCGCGCCGCCCGCGAGCGCCAGCCCCAGCGCGACCAGCCAGCGGGCCACGCTCGCCGCCGTGCTCGGCCAATCGCTGTCGAGGATCGCCGCGCCCGGCGTCGGCGGCGGCCCGACGATGAACCCGTAGGTTCCCGAGACGACCGGCCCGCTCGCGAGTCGCGCCGACCACGCCACCGTCCACGCGCCGTCGCCCAGCGGCTGCGTGAGGCCGGCGAATGCCTGCTGCGGGTCGGCGGGGTCCTGCTCTGCCGGGGCCAGTGGCATCGGGACCGCGCCCGGTCCGTACAGCCGGATGTCGAGCAGCGCGGGGTCGATCGGCCCGGCGAACCGCAGGCCGATTGCCGCCGGCGATTCGGTGAGCCGCGCGTTTGACGCGGGCGATGCCGCTTCCAGCACACCGCCGCCTTGCGCCCGCCCGGGCGTGGGCCGCAGGAGCAGCGCCGCCAGCAGGACGACGGCGGCCACCGCCGCGAGGATCGGCGCGAACCGCGCGCGGCCGGCGAGGGAGCAGGGCATCGGGCGTCCTTCCAAACAAGGGGCGAGCGCGGGAGCGGGCATCGCCGCTGGCCGCGCGGGCCGATGGTCGAGAACACGGTGCGGAATCGCGTTGGCCGCTGCGGT
This sequence comes from Chloroflexota bacterium, assembly GCA_023423795.1. GTDB lineage: Bacteria > Chloroflexota > Chloroflexia > Thermomicrobiales > UBA6265 > CADCWF01. The sequence goes on from JAFAEX010000207.1 coordinate 10,694, forward strand.
AGCGTACAACCGGCCGCGACCGCGGGCGCGCGATCCGCCCCGCGAAACGGCAAGCCTGCTTCCAGCGCTGATAAGGGGGGCGGGTGCGGCGTACACTTCCCCGTGTATTTGGCCGAACCGATCCCGAGGAGCCCACACCAATGGCCGCCTTCAACGACGAACAGGTGATCGACAACCTCAAGAACGTCTTCGACCCCGAACTCGGCATCAACATCGTCGATCTCGGGTTGGTCTACGACGTCGATGTCGCCGAGGAGAGCAGCGACGTCCTGATCACGATGACGCTGACCTCGCTGGGCTGCCCGCTTGGGCCGGTCATCGTGCAGGAAGCGACGAATGCCCTGAGCGACCTGCCGGGCATCGGCGCGGTGGACGTCAAGTTGGTCTGGTCGCCGCCGTGGTCCCCGGAGCGCATGAGCGAGGACGCGCGAGACGAACTGGGCATCTGGTAGACGTAGTGCTGGGTGCTGGGTGCGCCGACCGAAGGTGGAGCAGCAGCACCCGGCACCCGGCACCGCAAATGGGGGAGGGGCATGGGCGGACCCGCGCAGCGGCGGTGGGGAACGGTGGCGATGCTCGGGCTGGCGCTCGGGCTGGCGGGGTGCGCCGCAGGCGCGCCCGCCGCTGTGGTTCCCGATCCGTCGGCAGAGCAGGCGGCGGCCCCGGTGGTGGCCGCGCCGGAACTGACCCCGCTCGCCGAGGTCGCCGCGCCGGTCTCGGACGCCCCGCCCGCCGACGCCGCCACGGACGCCGCGGCGGCAGCCGCCATCGAGCCAACGGGCGATGCCGCACCGGAGCCGGCGATCGCCGTCGCGTCCGCCACCGAAAGCGGCGCCGCTCCGGCCGCGGGGGGTGCAGAGGTTCCAGCCGCCCAGCCCGCGAACGCCGAGCCGGCCGCCGCGATCGACACGAGCGCCGCGGCTGACGCCGTCGCGCCCGACACCGCCGCGCAGACGGCCCCGGCCACGACCGATTCCGTGACGACCGACCCGGCCACGACGGGTTCGGCCCCGGCTGCTCCGGCGCAGGACGCGGCGGCGAGCGATCCCGCCGGTTCGACGACGCCCTCCTTCGCGGCTGCTCCGGCGGCCGCCAACGTCGGCGCGGCGGACGCGCCCGCACCCGCCGCCGAAGCGGTGGCCCCGGAAG
>JAFAEX010000211.1 GCA_023423795.1 Chloroflexota bacterium
GCGTGGCGGTCGCGCGCGGCCGGGCCGGCGCGGTCCCGCCGACGCCGGCCGAGCCCGCCGCGCCGGGGACGGCCCAATGAGCGCCATCGTCGTTCCCGAGAACAACCGGCGCGGCGGGCTGGCCCTGCTCCAGGCCGAATGGGCGCGCCTGCTGCTGATCCTGATCGCCGGCGGCGCGCTGCTCTACGCGCTGGAACCGAACTTCCTGACCGAGTTCAACGCCTACGTGCTGCTGCGCGGACTGGCGGTCACGCTGGTCGTCGCCCTGGCCCAACTCGTGGTGCTCGCGGTCGGGCAGATGAACCTCGCGGTCGGCGCGATCGGCGGCATGGTCGCCGTCCTCACCGGCGGCATGATGGAGATCTGGGGCTGGCCGACACCGCTGGCCGTGCTGGCCGGCATCGGCATCGGCGCGGTCGCCGGGCTCGCGAACGGCGCGCTGATCACCCGCACCGGCATCAACGGTTTCGTCATCACCCTCGCCACCGGCAGCGCCTTCACCGGGATCACCATCGGGCTCAACGACGCCAAACCGTTCTACAACCTGCCAGAAGGCTACGTCGCGTTCGGGCAGGCGCGGGTCGGCCCGTTCCCGCTCATCGGCATCGTGACCGTCATCGCGGTCGTTGCCGTCGCCGTCCTCTTCACCCGCACCGTGCTCGGGCGGCAGATCCTCGCCGTCGGCGGCAACCCGCGGGCGGCGACGCTCTCCGGCATCCCGGTGGACCGGGTGGTCGTGATCGTGCACGTGCTGTCCGGCATCCTCGCGGCGACCGCCGCGATCCTGCTGATGGCCCGCCTCGGCTCGGCGCAGCCGTCGATCGGCTCGGACTGGCTGCTGCCCTCCTTCGCGATCCCGATCGTCGGCGGCGTCGCCCTCAACGGCGGCAGCGCGCCGGTCGGCGCAATCGTGCTCGCCGGATTCCTGATCGCCCTGATCGAGAACGGGCTGGTCCTGGTCAAGGCCGACCCGTACTGGATCCAGTTCCTGCTCGGCGCGATCATCCTCGGCGCGGTCGGCTTGAACCGGCTCAAGCCGCGTACCTCCGGGAGCGACGCATGAGCGACGCGGCCATTCTCGACCGCCCGTCCGGCGCGCCCGGTTACGGTTCTGGTCCGGCGCTGGAACTGCGCGGCATTTCGAAATCGTTCCCCGGCGTGCAGGCGCTGGCCGGCGTCGATCTCGTGCTGCGCCACGGCGAGATCCACGCCCTGCTCGGGGAGAACGGCGCCGGCAAGTCCACGCTGCTCAAGATCGTCACCGGGGTGTACCGGCCCGACGCCGGGACCATCCGCGTCGAGGGCACGGAGCAATCGTTCGCCAGCCCGCGCGACGCGATCCGGGCCGGCATCGGCGTCGTCCACCAGGAGCGCAACCTCATCCCGCGCTTCTCGGTGGCCGAGAACGTCACGCTGGAACAACCGCCCGCGCGCGGCGCGTTCATCGACCGGGCGCGGATGAACGACGAAGCCCGCCGCTGGCTTGACGCGCTCGAACTGTCGCTGGACCCGGATACGCCGGTCGAACGCCTGAGCGTTGCCCAGATGCAACTGGTCGAGATCGCCAAGGCGCTCTCGCTGCGGACGCGCATCCTCCTGCTCGACGAACCGACCGCCTCGATCACGCCCCACGAGGCCGACATCCTGTTCGGCATCCTCCGGCGGCTGCGCGACGAGGGCGCGGCGATCCTCTTCGTCTCCCACAAACTTGAAGAGGTCTTCGCCCTCTGCGACCGCGTCACCGTCCTGCGCGACGGCCGGCAGGCGGCCTTCGACCTGCCACTGGCCGACCTCGACCGCGACCGGTTGGTGACCCTGATGATCGGCCGCTCCGAACGGGTGGCCGACCTCGGCGAAAAACCGGACGCGACCTTAGCGACTCCCGTACTCGAAGCCCGCGACCTGCGCGCCGACAGCGGGGCGGCCGGCGTCTCGTTCGCGCTGCGCCCCGGGGAAGTGCTCGGTCTCTACGGGCTGGTGGGCGCCGGCCGCAGCGAACTGGCTCGCGCCCTCATCGGCGACGCGCGGGTGACCGGCGGCCAGGTGCTGGTGGACGGCAAACCGGTCAGGATCGCCAGCCCGCGCGAGGCGCTGGAGCGCTACCGGATCGGTTACGTCAGCGAGAACCGGCAGCGCGAAGGGCTGATCCTGCCCCACTCCGTGCAGTCGAACGTCGCCGTCACCGTATGGGACCGGCTGCGCAACGCGTTCGGCTGGATCGGCGGCCGCGCCGAGCGCGACGCCGTCGAACCGCACGTCCGCGCGCTGGAGGTGAAGACGCCGTCGCTGGCCCAGGCCGTCGGCAACCTGTCGGGCGGCAACCAACAGAAGGTGTCGCTGGCCAAGTGGCTGGCCGCCAACACGCGCGTGCTCATCATCGACGAACCGACGGTCGGCATCGACGTCAAGACCAAGCACGAATTGCACGAGTTGATCTGGAACCTATCGAGGCAGGGGCTCGCGATCCTGCTCATCTCCTCCGACATGCCGGAGATGATCCGGCTCGCCGACCGCATCCTCGTGATGAAGGATCACCGCGTCGTCGGCGAAGTCGCCAATACCCACGACTACGAGGCCGTCAGCGAGGCGATCATGGCCGCCATCCACGAGCGGCCGGCCGCCGGTTAGGCGAACGCGTCCGGCGCGATCTCCTTCAGGCAGGCGAACGCGCTCGGCATCGGATCGGCCCGCAGCCACGCCGGGTCCAGCCAGAACCCGGGCAGCACGGCGGAGTGGAACCGGCCCCGTTCGTCGAGGTCCGCTTCCCGGTAGCGCCCGCCCTCGTCGAGCAGCAGGAACTCCTCGCGCTCGTGCCCCGGCCGGCAATCGACGATCCAGTACTCCGGCACCCGGGCCGCCGCGTATTCGTCCCGCTTGGTGATGCGGTCCCGGCGCACGCTGTCGTCGGAAATCACCTCGATCGCGAGATCTGGAGCGCCGTTCAGCCGCTTGCCGTCGAGCAAGTGCCGGCGATGCTGGGCCACGAATATGACATCGGGCTCCCGTGAGCCACGACTGCGAATTCTGACCTCAAACGGGGCGGCGATCACCGAGCCCAAGCCGCGCAACTCGACCAGCGCACGCAACAACATCGCCAGGAAGAGCACGACATCCTGATGGCGCTCCGTCGGCGGCATGAACTCGATCGCCTCCCCGTCCACCCACTCGGACATTCGCGGCCCCTCGGCCCACTCCAGCCATTCGTCGTAGGTCATGGGGATGCGCCGCTCTTCGGGGAATGGCGCGATGGCCGCCGTCATCGTGTCCTCCTCGTCGCCGGTCGCCGGCACCATTCTACCGCCGCATATGGCGCTCCACGCGGGCAGTTCGTGTCTGCTCTACACTATCCCGCCATGACGACCCCTGACCGACCCTTGCCGCTCCTTGCCGACGCCGACGCGCTGCCGGTCCTGCCCTTCGACGTCATCGTCGTCGGCGCGGGCGTGGCGGGCCTCGCCTTCACGCTGCGCCTGCCGCCCGGCCTGCGGGTGGCCCTGCTCACCAAGGGCGCGCTGGGCGAAAGCAACACCCGCTACGCGCAGGGCGGCCTCGCCGCCGCCGTCGGGCGCGACGACGACCCGGAACTGCACTTCATCGACACGATGGACGCCGGCGCGGGCCTCTGCGACGGCGATTCCGTCCGCGCGCTGGTGGAGGGCGCGCCGGAAGCCGTGGACTGGCTGATCGGCATCGGGACCCACTTCGACGCCGGACCGGACGGCCAGCCCCTGCTCGGGCGCGAAGCCGCCCACAGCCGGCGGCGCGTCCTCCACGCGGGCGGCGACGCCACCGGCGCGGAGATCGAGCGGGCGCTGGTCGCCCGCGTCACCGAAGACCCGAACGTGACGGTATTTGCCGGCGCGTTCGCCCTCGACCTGGTCGTGCGCGACGGACGCTGCGCCGGCATCGTCGCCGAACTTGCGCCGGGTGCGCCGCCGGTTCGGCTGGACGCGCCGGCCACGGTGCTGGCCGCGGGCGGCGCGGGCCAACTTTGGGCGACGACGTCCAACCCCGCCGGCGCGACCGCCGACGGCGTCGCAATGGCCCTGCGCGCCGGGGTGCCGCTGGCGGATCTCGAGTTCGTCCAGTTCCACCCAACCGTGCTGGCGCAACCCGGCACCGGCCCGTTCCTCGTCACCGAGGCGATCCGGGGCGAGGGCGCGTACCTGCGCGACGCCGCCGGTGACCGCTTCATGCCCGGCCTGCACGCGCTCGCCGAACTCGCGCCCCGCGACGTCGTCGCCCGCGGCATCCAGCGCCAGATGGGGCTGGACGACCGCGGCCACGTCTGGCTCGACCTGCGCCACCTCTCGGCGGCGGACATGCGCGCCCGGTTCCCGACCATCCGCGCCGAACTGGCCAGCCGCGGGCTGGACCTCGCGACCGACCTGATCCCGGTCGCGCCGGCCGCCCACTACTTCATCGGCGGCGCCATCGCGGGATCGGACGGGTTCACCGCCCTGCCCGGCCTGCTCGCGCTCGGCGAGGCCGCCTGCACCGGCGTCCACGGCGCGAACCGGCTGGCCAGCAATTCGCTGCTGGAAGGCCTCGTCTTCGGCATCGCCGCCGCCGAATCGCTCGGCCGATCGCTCGCACCGGCGGCGCCGGCGACGGAGCCCGGCATTCACGCGGTTCCGGCGTCGTCCGCCAACCCGGAATCCGAGGCGATCCGCGCCGCGCGCGCCGCCGTCCAGCAGGCGATGAGCCGCGACGTCGCCGTCGTCAGGGACGCCGCCGGGCTGGCCCGGGCGGCAGCCATCGTGGCGGAACAGGATGCGGCGCTGGCCGCCCTGCCGGGCACCTTCGGCCGGCCGCTGTGGGAAGCGCGCAACATGGCGCTCGCGGCCGCGGCCGTCATCGCCGGCGCCGCCCACCGCGCCGAAAGCCGCGGCGCGCACTACCGCGACGATTTTCCCGAACCCGACCCGGCGCTGGCCGGCCTCCACTCGCTCCTCATCGACGGCTCGTGGACGCTGGGACCGCTCGCCAACGCCGTCCGCCTCGGGGCAAGCGCCGACTGATCCGACTCGGGCGATGCGCGCAAGCGCGGGTTGCCCGACCGCACCGGGTTCATACGGAATCCGGCTATTCGCTGCTGTCGCGCCCGCCCCCGACGGCGAGCGGTCGTTGGGGAGGGACCGGTGCCCTCCCTCGTCCGTAAACGGCTTCCGGCACGGGAGGGCACCGGTCCCTCCCCCAACGACCGACGAACGCATTGCCACACTAATCAACCGGATTTCGTATCACTTCCCCGTCGTCCCGAGCCGGTCGAGGGATCTCGTTTTTCCCCAAGATTGGAGCAACGACGAGATCCCTCGACCGGCTCGGGACGACGGGCAGCGGCGCAGAGTCGTAGACGCCTACCCGTCTTCGGCGGCGAGCCAGTCGGCCGGGATGAATCCGGTTACGTCCTCGTCGCCGAGCCGCATCGTGGCGGGCCACCAGACGCGGTCGCCCTCGACCACCGGCGCATCGCCGAGCAGCAGCCGCGTCCCGGCCGGCAGTTCCCCCAGCGGCGGCGCGTCCTGCGACGGCGCGGAGCGCACGACCAGCCCTTCCCCGATCACGCGCGCGGGTTCGCCCGCGCGCAGGTCCGGCTGGCCTGCTCCGAACGGCGGCAGCGCCCCGTTTCGCGCCAGCAACATCACCGCGACGATCAGGTTCGCCGCCAGCAACAGGGCGACGCCTGCCCACAGGAACCGGGTCCACTGCCGCGGGAATGGCGCGCGCCCGCCGTCCACCGGCGGCGCGTCCGGCTCCGCTTCCGAGGGGAACGGGCCCAGAATTTCGCCGCCGAGCCATTGGCGGTCGAAGCGGCTGACCGGGCGGTGGGCCACGTCCAGCGGCGTCTGGCGCGGCGGCGGCACCTCGCTTTCGAGGTCGCCTTCCACCCCGTCGCGGAACAGGCGGGCGAACGTCTCCACGTCGTTGTAGCGCGCGCCGGGGTCGCGAGCCAGCGCCCACCGCAGCACGTCGTCCACCCACGGCGGGATGGCGAGGTCGGGCCGGACCCGCGTCGGCGGCGGCGGATCGCCACCCAGCCGGGCCGAGACGAGGTCGTGCAGCGACTGCCGTCCCGACGGATCGACGAACGGCGGCCGGCCGGTCAGCAACTCGTACACGACGCAGCCGAGCGCGTAGAGATCGCTCCCGGAATCGACCGGGTCGCCGCACGCCTGCTCCGGCGAAAGGTACGCCGCCGTCGCCAGCGTGCGCCCGCCCATCGCCTCCTGCGGCCTGCCCGCGGGCTGGGCCAGCCCGAGGTCGATGAGTTTGACCGTCCCCTGCGCGTCCGACAGCAGGTTCTCCGGCGTCACGTCGAGGTGGACCAACCCCCGGCCGTGGATGTGGGCCAGCCCCGCCGCCGCGCCGTCGAGGATCGGCACGATGTCTTCCGGGTGCAGGGGTCCCCGTTCGCCGGCGAGCGTCCGCACGCTGGGGCCGTCCAGGAACTCCTGCACCACCCAGAACGCGTCGCGTTCCTCGACGAAGGCCTCGACCCGCACGATGTTGGGATGCTTGAGGAAGGCCAGCAACCGCGCTTCGCGCCGGAAGCGGGCGCGGGTCGCGGGATCGTTGCGGTATTCGGCGCGCAGCGTCTTGGCAGCCACCGCCTGCCGGGTGCGGCGGTCCCGCCCGCGGTAGACGAGGCACTGACCGCCGGTCCCGAGCGGGCGCTCCGTGTCCAGGTCGTAGCGCCCGCCCACGGTGAACCGGCGGCTGTCCTGCCGCTCCTCGCCGGCCGCGTTGGCGGGCGTGCTGCCGGGTTGGGCGTCGCTGGCGACCATCGGGTCCTGTCCGGGCGGAAGAAGTGTCGGACGCGGGCCGCCGGGCAGCGCGGCCTCGGCGTCGTGCGGGTGTCCGTACTCTACCACCGTCGGTCCCGGCAACCCGGCATTACGCCAACGCAATCGGCCCCGATCGCGCGATCGGGGCCGTCATCCGCAACCCTGTTGGTGCTGGAAACGGGATCAGGCGGCGACCAGGGCCGCGTCTTCCTCCGCTCCAACGTAGTAGGTCCAGCGCGCGATCCACGGCGCTTGCCGGATCGGCAGCGGCGGCTCGCCGGGGAACTTGCGGGTGGCCGTCATCAGTTCGGCGGCGTCGGTCGGGTTGGTCAGCACCAACTCCGGCTCGACGCCGAATTTCTCTTCGTAGCGCTCGATCGCCGCGGCGAGTTTGGCCCGCGCGGGCTTCTTGCGGTCGGGGTCGTACCAGCCGAGGAACATCGTCGCCTCCTCCTTCCGTTGCCCGCATTCTATCAGAACAAATGTTCGTTGTCCATCCGTCAATCCGCGTACGGACGCGCATTCTTTGCCGGGGTTCGTGTGGGAAGGCGCATGGCGGGCAACGTCCGACAGTCCGCCTGATCCGCTCGAAGACCCTAAAAACCGATTGTTCATCATTCAGGGAACATGCTCGGCAACGCGTCGGAACCCGTTCGGCGCCCGCCGCAAACGTGCTGCGCCGTTCGGACCGGTCCGGCTGCCGGACACGAGCCGTCGTGTCCTTCGACCCTCGGATGGCCTCGGTCAACCCGGCGGATCGTGCACGAGCGAGCGCCTCGCCGGTGACCAACAGGAAACGTGCAGACCGTCCGGACAAGACCCGCTGCTATACTGCCGCGAAGCAACGGCGCCGGGGTGGAGCAGCGCGGCGGCATGGGGCGCCGCGCTGCCTCCGAATCGGCGACTGAGGCCTGCGCCGACGGCGCGGCGCCCTCACCGGATTCGACCCGCAGCGGCCCGGTCGCCGGGGGATGGGGAACGATATGCAACAGGCGCAACGGCCGAGCCGCGGCCAGCAGCGCCCGTCCCAACCGGGAGCGGGCGAGCGAACGCCGCACCACGACGAGTACGACTACCCGCAGCGGCAGGCCGCCAACGCGGCGCAGGACGACCGTGGGCGCGGCCGAGACCCGGAGCGGGAGGCGATGCACGCGCCCCAGGCCGGCGCGCAGCCGCCGCGCCGCCGCCCGGAGGACTCCCGCCGCGACGACGCCGGTCTTCCCTATCCCGACACCTTCGCCAAGATCAAGGTCATCGGCGTCGGCGGCGGCGGCGGCAACGCCATCAACCGCATGATCGCCGCCGGGGTGGACGGCATCGAGTTCGTTTCCGTCAACACCGACGCCCAGGCCCTGCTCGTCTCCGAAGCGCCGATCAGCGTCCGCATCGGCGACAAGCTGACCAAGGGGCTCGGCGCGGGCGGGCGGCCCGAAGTCGGCGAGCGCGCCGCCGAGGAGAGCGGCGACACGCTGACCGAACTGGTGCGCGGCGCCGACATGGTGTTCATCACCGCCGGCATGGGCGGCGGTACTGGCACCGGCGCGTCGCCGATCATCGCCAAGCTGGCCAAGGCCGCAGGCGCGCTCACCGTCGGCGTCGTCACCAAGCCGTTCTCCTTCGAGGGCACCAAGCGCCGCCGCGCCGCCGAGGAGGGCATCGAGCGCCTCCGCGAAACCGTGGACGCGCTCATCACCATCCCCAACGAGCGCCTGCTTCAGATGGTGGACCCCAAGACCACCGTCACCGAAGCGTTCAAGATCGCCGACGACGTGCTGCGCCAGGGCATCGGCGGCATCTCCGACCTCATCACCAAGCCCGGCATCATCAACCTCGACTTCGCCGACGTGAAGACGATCATGAAGGATGCGGGCTCCGCCCTCATGGCCATCGGCTACGGCCAGGGCGAAACCCGCTGCATCGATGCCGCCAAGGAAGCCATCGAGAGCCCGTTGCTGGAGATGAACATCCAGGGCGCGACCGGCGTCCTCTACAACATCACCGGCGGCACCAACCTGACGCTGCTCGAAACCAGCGAGGCGGCCGAGATCATCCGCGCCGCGGTGGACGAGGACGCCGAGATCATCTACGGCACCTCGATCGATCCCGCCCTCGGCGACGCGGTCACCATCACCCTGATCGCCACCGGCTTCGACGGCGGCCGCGCCTACGACCAGCCCGTCATCCGCCGCGTCGCCGACCGCGAACGTGACCGCGATCGCGGCTTCTCTCCCGAACCGCGTGCGACCCGGCAAGCCAGCCCGGCGCCGCAGGCCGCGCCCTCGCGCCAGCAACCCCAGTCCGCGTACCCGGAAGACGAATGGGTGGCCGAGTCCTCCATCATCAAGTTCCTGCGGGAACGCTAGCGGGACGAGGCGACAGGCGACAGGCGAAGAACGCGCCGGGCACCGGGATCGCCCGCCCATATCTGTCGCCTGTCGCCTGTCGCCTGTCGCCTGACGAGGGTTGCCGATACCCGCCGCCGCCTGTCACCATGGCGCCATGAAGTGCCCCTATTGCCAGACCAGCGACAGCCGCGTGACCGACAGCCGCGAACTCGGCGGCGGCGCGTCCATCCGTCGCCGCCGCGAGTGCGCCAATTGCGGCCGCCGGTTCACGACCTACGAGCGGGTCGAGAACACCGGGCTCGTGGTCGTCAAGAAGGACGGCCGCCGGCAGGAGTTCGATCCCGCCAAACTGCGCCAGAAACTCCGGGTCGCCCTCACCAAGCGCCCGGTCGGCGAAGAGCAGATCGACGCCCTCATCCAGCGCATCGAGGGCCAACTGCTCGCGCTCGGCCAGGCCGAAGTGCCGACGACCGCCGTCGGCGAAGCGGTCCTGCGCGAACTCAAGGAACTCGACGAGGTCGCCTACATCCGCTTCGCCTCGGTCTACCGCCAGTTCACCGACCTCGACGACCTCGTGCGCGCCGTCGAAGGCATGCGCGCCAACAATGGTGGCGGCTCCGGCGGCAGCGCCTCCTGACGGCTGCCTCACGCCCGCCCAGCCCCGCTCCGACGCACCCGTGGTCACGCGAACGAAACCGCACCCGGAATCGCGAGGGGCATCCGAACCCGTATCAGACGAGGACAAAAACGGGCCGCATCGCTTTCGCGATGCGGCCCGTTTCCATCTCACCACGCGTCCTGTCGAGGAAACGTTCCCTACTCGGCCTCGCCGAGGTGCGCCTCGATCAACTGGGTCACTTGCCGCGGCGGCACCCCGCCCTGCAACCGACCGAGCGCCTTGCCGTCCTTGAAGAGGATCACCGTCGGCAGCAGCATCACCTGGTGGGCGATCGCCTGCTCGTGGTTGTCGTCGATGTTCATCTTGACGATCTTGAGGTCGTCCCGCTCCTCGGCGATGCCTTCCAGCACCTTGCCGAGCGTCTTGCAGGGGCCGCACCACGGCGCCCAGAAATCGACCAGCACCGGCTTGTCGGCCTTGATGACCTCGTCCTCGAACACCGCGTCGCTGATCTCGGGCAGGTTGGCCACGTCGTTCGTTCTCCCTGGCCCGCTCGGGCCGCCAATACTTCCCAAAGGATAGCACACCTGCCGTCGCGGGGGTGCGCGCAGTATACCCATCGTCGCGCCGAAAATCCGGCCGCTCGACCTCCGGGTAGGTTCCCCGCCGGAGCGGTCGCGAACTCGCGTTTCGAACCCGCCTTCGTGGTCATCCCGAGCCGGTCGAGGGAACTCGTCGGTACCCACAACGAGGGAGAACAACCAGATTTCTCGAGCGGCTCGGGATGATGGGGACGTGACGCCCGCGGTGCACGAAACGGGCTCTTGCGCAGCTGCGAGCGCCTACGGATCGTGCCGGCCCACCTCGTCCCACCACGTCAGGTCGCGGGCCGTCACGGGCTTCGGCGCGCCGGAGCCGAGTTGGCGCGGCTTCGGCGCCGGGAACCCGACCATCAGGATCCACTCCGGGTCCAGCCAGTCCGGCAGGTTCAGCATCACGCCGACCCCGGAATGGCTGAACGACGTCACCGGGCAGGCGCCGAGCCCGAGCGCGTGGGCCATGTTCTGCATGTTCATCGCGGCCGTACCGATGTCGCCCTCGTTGGCCGAATCGATCCCGAGTTGCACGCACTCCCGCGCCGCCGCCTGCTTGTCGGTCAGAATCACGATCAACGCCGGCGGGTCGGTGAGCATCCCCGGCGCGACCGACCGGATCTGCCGGATGCGGTCCGCCGAGCGCACGACCAGGAACTTGTGGATGTGCCGGTTGCCGGCGCTGCTCGCCCAGCGCGCCGCCTCGGTGATCCGCCGCAGGTACTCGTCCGGCACCGGCTCCGGCGTGAACGAGCGGCAGGCCCGCCGCGACTTGAGCACCTGGAAGAACTGTTCGGCGCGCTCGCTTCCCACCGGGGCCGTCACGATCCCTCCTCCTGCTGGCGGCGCTTGATCTCGGCGGCGACCGTGGCCGGCGATTCCTTCAGGAACGCGTAGAACGCCGGCCGGTCCCACATCATCCAGACCTTGCGGGTATCGATGTCCGCCTTCCAGGCCGGCATGAACGAATCGGCAAGGTCCGGGTTGGTCTCGATGAGGGCGCCCATCAGCCGGCTCGCGGCGTCGATCAGCCGGAACGAGCCGTAGTAGGTCGGCTCGTGCAGGCTGATTTCGGCCGCGCTGGCGAGGAACGCCAGCATGTCCAGCGCCTGCTCCTCGGTCAGGTTCAGCATCCGTTCCCCGTTCGGTTCGCTCACCGAATCCCCCTGTGCTTGTCCGTCATTCGCCGGTCAACCCGACGCCGCATTGCGGTCCGCGTCGCGGTGGCCGTTTCTCCGCAAGCGGGAGCATTGCGCCGGCCGAATCGTCGATCGCCACGGACGATGCAGACCGGGCGGCGCAGCGTGCGCGGCCCGGGATCATCCGGCGACGCAGCCGTTGTAGAAGAAGACCTCCAGCACCACCCGCCCGGTCGGCACGTCGCCCGAGGTGTCGCCGAACGGCTGGCTTCCGGTCCCCTCGGTGAACGTCTCGGGGAACTCCGCGAA
>JAFAEX010000244.1 GCA_023423795.1 Chloroflexota bacterium
CGGCTGTTCCGCAGCGCCCTCCGGCAGCGGGAGGTCCGGCGCGACCGAGCGCAGCAGCGGCAGCGCGACGTCGATCGGGCGGATCTCGCCGATCGCACCGCCGGTGGGCACGCAGCCGGCGTCGGCGGCATCCTCCACGCCGTCGCGGTTGGAATCGCCGGGGCGGCAATCCAGTTGGCTGCCGCGCGTCGGCACCCCGACCAGCCGGCCCGCTTCGTCCACCGCCGCGCCGCCGGAGTTGCCGCCCGACATCACCGCGTCGGTCTTGATCCACGCCGGCCCGTCGATGCCCGGCTCGAAGGTGAAGCCGGAGACGATGCCGCGGGTGTAGGTCAGGGTCGCGCCGCCGATGGCGGGATAGCCGAACAGGTTCACCTGGTCCCCGAGGTCGAGCGTGGCGACCGACCCCAGCGGCAGCGCCGGCAGCGCCAGCCCGGCCGGATCGAGCGGCCGGTCGCGGTCGTCGCGCTCGATCCGCAGGACCGCGAGATCCAGTGCGGCATCCTGCGCGGCGACGGTGGCGATGAAGCGCAATTCGGGCGGCGTTCGCCCGTCCGATGTCGCGATCGCGTACGACCCCGGCACGATCGCGTAGTCGGCGACGTCCTGCGGCGCGAGTTCGGTGCGGATCGTCTCCTCGTCCACGACGTGGAAGTTGGTCAGGACCAGCCCGTCGGCGGCCACGACGGCGCCGCTGCCCACGCCGACCCAGATCCGGCGGCCGTCCGGCGCGTCCATCAGCACCCCGACCTGCACGGTCGCGGCGACGGCGGCGTCGATCGCGGCGTCGATCGCGGCGTCGTCCAGCGCGGCGGCGGGACCGAGCGTCGCCCGGACGGAGCCGAGCACCACGGCGAACAGCAGGACGGCACGGGCGAACCACGGGAAGCGAACCATCGACCATCCTCGGCTGTCGGCGAACGAGGCACCGGCGGACGCCGCTGCCCGGTCATCGTAACGGAACGGGCACACCCGGTCGCGGGCTCGGCCGCGGTCCCGAATCACCCCGCTCGCCGTCATGGGGCGATGCGTATCCGGAGCGTTCTCGACCAGAGCCCGCGTCACGCGCCTGTGACGTCGGCCACCGCGTCGTCCAGGGCGTGTCCGCCTGGACCGGGGAGATGCATTGCGGATGTTCGAGATGGTGCATTCCGCGCGGGAGACGGATGCTGGGCCTGATGGAAGGCCCGCCGATGCCGTTTCGTGGGACGACTGACGAGCGGGAGCCGGGCGCGTTCGCGGCGCGGGCGCAGGGCGGGGCGGCACGGCCGAGGCGTGCCGCCGCTTCGGGATTGGCCAGCCGGCCGGGAACCGGTGGCTGGCGCAGGACGGCTGACGGTGGGCGACGGCCTGCTGGCGGTGGTCGCTCTCGGCGAGCGGGTCGTCGTCGGACCGTGCGCCGGAATCGCGGAGCCGGCCGAGGCAATCGATCTGCCCAAGCCCCGGTAGCGGATCGCCGTGGTCGATCCGGACGAGCTGCCGAAGACGGCAAACGGCCGCGGACCGATCCCGTTCGCGCCGGCGACCAGTCTTCCCAATTTTCGGTACGCGTCGCAGCGCCGAGCGCTGTGCCCCGTCGCGCTTATTCGCCGGGCCGCAATCCCTCCGGCAGGATCTCGCCGAGTTCTTCCAGCACGAAGCTCTTCGCGTCCGGTCCGCCGCGCATCCGCAGCCAGAACGCGCCGTCGTGCGGCTCCAGCACGAGGTCGAACCCGAAGAAGGGGCAGCACTGGCGCTCGGTCAGGACGAACTCGAGCGCCCGCGCCGCCCACGGTTCCGCCGCCGGGAAGCGCCAGCCGTACCCGTCGGGGAGTTCCTCGGCGCGGTCCGCGTGGGCGAAGAGGTCGCGGGCGATTGCTTGCTTGCGCTCGGCGAACTCCCGTCCGACCAGCGCGCAGCCGACGGCGGACGCGTGGGTGGTCTCGACCGGATTCGCGGTCATCGCCGTCTCCATGGCCGATCCCGTGCTTGCGCGATCGGCCGGCAGGGCCGGGGCGGTATGGACGCCTCCGTTGGCAAAACGCGTGGCTGCCGGCCGCGTCAGGCGGGCCGGGCCGTCGGCGGTTGTGGCAACTGGGCGCGCAAGGCCGCCAGTTCCTCGCGATAGACGGCATCCGGCGCACGCTGGCCGGGCGCGAGCGGTTCTCCGTTGGCGATGTGGTGCTTGCGGAAGGCCAGTTCCGCCGCCGTCTCGAAGAACCGGCGCTGGCGGCGGACGAGGTCCTTGCCGCCCACGCGGGCCGCCTGCCGCAGCGACGCCCTCCGCAGCGCGTCGTCGGTGATTTCCGCGTACTCGGCGGGGGAGAGGACGCCCGCCCGCACTTCCGGCGCGAGTTGCTCGCGCATGACCTGCAGTTGTTTGCGGTGGGAGATGCGCGCCACGATTCCGAGCAGCACCAGCCCCGGCAGCACGACGAGCAGCGCGAGGATGCCGACCGCGACGAACAGGTTCGCGTCGTCGCCCAGCCCGCTGATGACCAGCACGAGGCCGCCGTTCCATGCCGCATGGAGGGCAACCGCCAGCATCCAGCCGAGGATGGGCACCACGAACCGCAGGATGCCCCGGCGGTATCGCCCGCGCGCCCAGCCCACCGCCGCGCCGGTGACGCCGGTGTAGACGGCGTGGCCCCAACCGCCGATGACCGCCCGCGCGATGAAGAGCACGCCCAGCCCGACCAGCCCGTCCTCGACGTAGGCCGAGCCGAAGTACAGGATGTTTTCGGTCATCGCGAAGCCGAGGCCCATCAGCGCGCCGTAGATCAGGCCATCCAGCGTGTTGTCGATCTCGCGGCGGAGCAACGCCAGCATCACCAGCAGGGCGAGGCCCTTGAAGGTCTCCTCGATGAACGGCGCGCCGATGACCGCGCTGGCTTCTTCGGTGCGCAGCAGCGGCTGGGCCACGATCCCGGCCAGCACGCTCAGCAGGATCGCGCCGACGGCGCCCCAGCCGAACGCGGCGACCAGCATGCGCGGCGGTTCCGGTTCGTAGCGGTCCAGCCGCAGCACGATCAGGCCATACACCACCGCCGGCACGACCGCCGCGACGGTGCCCAGCGCCAATGCGGTGACGCTGCCGACGGAGAGGATGACCAGCAGCACCACGCACACGAGCATGAGCGCGACGATGCTCCAGGCCAGCACCACCCGCCAGCGGCGGGGAGGGGCGGGCGGGCGGGGCGCTGCCGCTCCGGGCGCCGGCAGCGCGAGGCCGCAGGTGCTGCAGAATCGCCCCGGCCGCGTGGCTTGCCCGCAGTACGGGCAGGCGACGGTGGCCGGGGCGTCTGGCTGCGTTTCGTCCACCGGGTTCATCGTCGCCTCGGGCGCGGTGCGGATGATTCCCGATGATACCGCCCGCGCGGCCGGGCAATGGAGGTGCGAGCCGCCCGCGTGGTCCGGTTCCGGGAGGGCGGCGCGGTCCGCGAAGGGCTAGAAATCCCCGCCGAAGTCGCCGCCGAAATCGCCGAACCCGCCGAAATCGCCTCCGAAGCCGCCACCGTCGCCGAAATCGGAACCCGTTTCCCCTTCGCCGCCGTCGAAGCCGGCGTCTCCCATGTCGGCCGCTTCCTCTGGCGCGGCGCCCTCCGGGACGCCCTGGTCGCTGAGGAACGCGTTGGCGATGGCGCTGCCGACCATGACGCCGGCGACGGTGGAGAGGAAGGACCCGGCCATCATCGAGCCCATGCCGGGCATCCCCGTCCGGCCCGGTCCGCCCATCCCGGCGAACGAACGCTCCAGCGTGCCGGGTTGCCGCTGCTCCAGCCGGGTAGCCAGCCGGCCGAGCGATCGGGGATCGTCGGAATAGGCGTCCCGCTCGTAGTCCGGGGCCTGCGCGGACAGGTCCTGCAGCACCATTCGCCGCTGCTCCGGCGTCAGGTGCGCGAACGCATCGGCGTGGGCCTGTTCCAGCGTTTCCGGCGGCGCCGTCCGCAGTAGGTAGTGGTAGCGGGAAATCGCGCGCTCGTCGTCCGTCATCGGCGCGCGGTTGGCCCCGGTGCGCGGGCTCGGCCTTGCCCGCTCGCGGTCGGCGTTGCCGCCGCCGAACAACCGGCTCAGGAAATCCATCGTGCCATCCTCCGTCGTGCTCGTCCTGCCGGCGATCTAGCCCGCCGCTGGGAACGTCAGCGCACGATCTTCACCACGCCGACGGAGTGGCGAGTGGCGAGTGCCGAGTGGCGAGTGCCGAGTGGCGAGTGCCGAGTGGACGGGTCGGCAAGTCGGCGGGTCGGCAAGCACGAACGGTGCGCGCCGCCGAACGGGCCTACCATTCTCGGCACGCGGCACGCGGCACGCGGCACGCGGCACTCGGCACTCGGCACTGTTACTTGCAGACCCACTCGCTCTTGCGGCCTTCCTTCCACATCCAGCCGGCGGCGTTGGCGTTGGCGACCGGGTCGAAGATGTCCTCGTTGCCGTAGGGCGTGCTCTTCCAGGTCGAGCGGATGAACTGGAACAGCCCGTAGGAGCCGGATGGGTTCACCGCGTAGGGGTCGAGGCCGGATTCGCAGCGGGCGACCCGCAGCATGTCCTCGCGGTTCTGCCCGTAGCGGTCCGCGGCGTTGGAGATGATGCGGATGATCTGCCGCTCGGAGTAGTGGGCGCGGTTGTTCGACCCGTTGCGGCCCTTGCCCCTGCCGGACGTTTCCGGCGTCGGCGTGGCGGGCAACTGGAGGAACTCGTTGGCGATCCAGCCGATCTGGTCCTGGTAGATCACGCGCTGGAAGTCGTTTTGCATGACGCCGGTCAGTTCGACCCGCGCGCCGGCCGGCACGCTGCCGACGGCTTCTTCGCCCGCCGACGGCCCGGCCCGCATCGTCAGGTCCACCGTGGCGAACGCGAAGCCGGAGCCTGCTCGCGGCGTGCGCACTTCCGTCGCTTCGGCGTCATCGGGGATCGCCTCCTCCTCCGGCGGCGCGGCGGGCTGGAGCAGGTCGTCCGCGATCCAGCCATACATCCACATGAATTCGGCCTGCACGAAGCCGTTGCGCGCCTCGCCCTGGAGGTTGACGAGGCTGCCGGCCGGGACCATGAAGACGATCGGGGCGTCGAATCCCGGCCATTCGAGCAGGCCGGCGTCGGTGGCGACCGTCGCCGGTCCGTTGACCAGCGGTTCCGGCGTCGGGACCGGGGTCGGCGTCGGGCTGGGCAGCGGCGTCGGCGACGAGGTCGCGGGCGGCGGCGACGAGGTCGCGGGCGGCGGCGGGGTGGGCAGCGGAGATGAGGCGGGCGGAGATGCGGTTGCCGCCGGTGCGCCGTCCGGGTTGGGCGTTTCGCCCTGCGGGGTCCAACCTGCTTCACCGGCGGCGGGTGTCGCGGTCGGATTGGTCGCCGGTGCAGGCTCGGTCGGGCCAGCCGGGGGACTCTCCGGGACACCGGCGGCGGGCGGCACCGCGTCGGTTGCCGGCGGTGCGTCCGTGGGTGAATTCGCATCCGGCGCGGCCGGATCGGGTTCGGGTGCGGCGGGCGTGGGCGGAACCGAAGGCAGTTCCTCGGTTGCCGGAGGCGCGCCGTCGGCCGGCTGGGCCGCCGATGACGCGAGTGGTTCTTCCCACTGCGCGGCGGGCTGCGGCGCTTTCTCGGCGGCGACGGCAGAACTCGGGACCCAGCCGGAGACGTCGCCCGCCTTCACCGGCAGGAACGATCCGTCCGGCGCGCCGGCGATGGCGATCTCGGTTCCGGCGGGCAGCATGAGCACGACGCCGGCGTCCCAGTTCGGCGCGTCGAGTAGCCGCGTGTCGTCGCGGAGCGTCGAGGCGGCACGGGCGACGATGGCGCCGGAGAGCGCGGCGGCGAGGCACGATCCGAGCACCGCGAGCGCGGCGAGGATGCGGAACGTCCGCGACATTGGCAGGAACCCCTTCCCTCGGCTCCCTGCGGGCGGGAACGTGACGGAGACCGGCTGCGGAACCGGCTGCGTCGAACGTGCCACGCGGGCGGTGGCGGCGGCGACCCCGGGCCGTCCCCATCGGTCCCGGTCGGGTCTCCGTGCGGAATGTACGTACACTCCGCGCGGCCGGATTCCCCGGTCTTGCCCATCCGGACGCGTGCGGGCGGCGGAGGGTTTCGCCGTTCGGTCAGGCCGATGGTCCGGGTTCGCCGGCGTCGCGCAGGAAGGACTCGGCTTCGGGAAGGGTGGCGTAGGACGTTTGCGCCCCGAGCGCGCGCGTGGCCAGCGCCCCGAGGGCGGAGGCGAACCGGCCCGTGCGCGGCCAGTGCCAGCGCCTGGCCATGCCCCAGGCGATCCCGGCGGCGTAGGCGTCGCCGGCCCCGGTCGGATCGACCGCCGCGACCGGGTAGACCGGGATCTCCCAGCGGTCGTCCGCCGTCACGATGACCGAGCCGCGCCGCCCGGCGGTGATCGCCGCCGCGCGCAGGTTCGAGCCGATCATCGACCGCTGCAGGAGCGAGATCGCCGCTTCGGGGTCGTCCAGCCCGGTCAGCAGCAGCAGGTCGTGTTCCGCGCCGACGATGCAGTCGTGGCGAAGCGCCAGTTCCATCCGGTCCGGGATGGCCGGGTCGGCGACGTAGTTCAGGGTGCCCAGCAGCCGCGTGCGCGGCGCGAAATGGGCCGGCAGGTCGGTCAGGAAGCGCAGCAACGGCATGTCGGTGAAGTCGAGGATGACCACGTCGTGGGCGAAGAGCGCGTAGATGTCGATCCGGTCCCCCTTGCGCAGCGTCGCGCCGGGGTGCCAGATGATGGTGCGGTCGAACGGGTCCAGCGTAACCAGCACCGTCGCCCGGTCGGTCGGTTCGCCCGGCCGCACCGGGCTCCACGCCGGATCGACGCCCTCGGCGCGGAGGCCGGCCAGCACCGCCTCGCCTTCGGGGTCGTCGCCGACCGCGGTCATGGCCGTCACCGCCGCGCCGAGGCGGGCGAGTTGGACGCAGGTGTTGGTCGTCGTTCCGCCCGGCGCGGTGACTTCCTGCTGGACGATCGCCTGCTGGCGCGGCGTCGGGTGGGTATCGACCACCAGCAGCCGGTCCCACGAGCAGAGGCCCAGCGCGGCGATCCGCGGCCCGGCAACCGGCTCGCTCATCCTTCCCGGACCAGCAGCACGCGGCAGGGCGCGCCGTCGCCGATGGCCAGTTTCAGGGGCAGGCAGACCATCTCGTACGGTCCCGCTTCGGCCGCCGAAAGGTCGAGGGTTTCGACGATCAGCACGTCGTTGCCGAGCAGCGTCAGGTGGGTTTCGCGGTTGGCGGGACCGTACGGCCCGGCCGAGAGGTAGTCGATGCCGAGCAACCGCACGCCGCGCTCGACCAGCCAGCGCGCCCCGGCCGGGGAGACGCCCACGTAATCCTCGCGGAACGGGATCGGGGTCTGCCCGTCCCACCCGGCCCACTCGCGGGAATTGCGGGTGCGCAGCAGCAGCCGCTCGGTCCCGGCCGGGATGGCCGCCGCCTCCAGGTGCTCCGGTTCGACGACCGGGACGTCCTCGCGGATGCTGGCCAGCCACGCCGGGCCGCACCAGCGTTCGAGCGGGATCTCCAGCAGTTTGCGGCCATCGTCGATGAAGTGCCAGTTGGCGTCGAGGTGGGTGCCGGCGTGGCTGGAGATCGCGACCAGGCTGACGTTGGAGCGCGCCCCGTCGGCGATCCGGGTCATCGGTTCGACCGCGGTCGGCGGGTGGCTGGGCCAGGTCGGCACGTTGGCCGAAAAGGGCACCGTCACGTCGAGCACGCGCGCGCCGGGGGAGAAGAGCGGCATTCGTCGGGAACCTCGCTGCGACCGAAGCCGGGACCGCTCCCGGCCGGAACGCCGATTCTACCGGCATCCCGGCCGCGACGGTTCCCGCTAGAACCTCGTCCTCATGACGACCTTCTCGTTGGAGCGTCCCTCGGCCGATTCGGGCCAGAGCAGACCGAGAACGCGGGGCGCGAATTCGAGCGCGAGCGGCAGGTCGGTCTTCGCCGGCACGGTGACCGCGATCTTCAACTCGATCCCTTCGTCCGTCTTCCTGAGTTTGCGCGAGGTTTCGAACCGGCACCGTTCGCCCCGGCCGAACCCGACGCCGATCAGGATCAAATGCGCCCTGACGTCCTCCGGCACGGTCACGACGTACTCGACCGGGCCGTTGTTCCTGGCGAGCATCTGGAGCGGCGCGGAGACGAAGATGTTGGCCAATTCCCCGTCAAGCGAGATCAGGGGATCGGTCCGGCACCAGCCGCGAAAGCCCGCCGACGCCGACGGGATGGCGAGCCCGGAGGCGGCGACGGCAAGTCCGCCGGCGAGGCCGCCGGTGATGATCCGGCGGCGGTCGATGGGTGCGTCGAACGGCGGCATGGACTCGAGCCTTCCTTTCCCCTGCTCCCGACGTTTCGGCGCCCGAACCCTCGGACACCCTCCGTTCTCACGATCGGTGCGACGAATGCGGCGGCGGCGACGCGACGGCGAGGGCGGTTTCCGGCCCGGGGTCCGGTTGCCGACCCGGCGCCGGCGTCGCCACCGGCAGCGTGACGACGAAGGTGGAGCCGCGGCCGACTTCGCTCTCGGCCCGGATGGTCCCGCCGTGCAATGCGACGAGGCGGCGGGCGATGGCGAGACCGAGCCCGCTGCCGCCCCGGTGACGGCTCACCGAGCCCTCCTGCCGGAACTCGTCGAAGACGTGCGGCAGGATCTCGGGCGGGATGCCGATGCCGCTGTCGGCCACGCTGACCTCGACCATCGGCCGCACGGCGTCCGGCAAGCGGCGGGCGGCGAGGCGAACGCCGCCCTGGTCGGTGAACTTGATGGCGTTCGCCACGAGGTTCTGCAGGACCTGGTAGATCCGGTCCGGGTCGATCGCGACGTCGGGGAGGTCCGGCGGCACGTCGGTATCGAGCGTGATGTCCCGGGCCGCCGCCTGCGGACCGAGGAAGCGCGCGACCTCGTCGATCACGTCTGCCAGCGGTTGCGGTGAGACGTGCAGTTCCAGGCTGTCGGCTTCGAGCCGGGCGAGGTCCAGCAGGTCGTTGACCAGCGTCGCGATCCGCATCGAGCCGGCGTGGATCGTTTCCAGGAATTCGCGCTGGTCCGCGGTGAGGTCGCCGGTGGCGCCGTCCAGCATCAGCTCGGAGAACCCGCGGATCGAGGTCAGCGGCGAGCGCAGGTCGTGGGATGCCATCGAGAGCAGCCGGTCCTTGGCGCGGGTGGCCGCTTCCGCGATGTCGCGTTCGCGCTGGAGGGCGGCCTCGGTGCGGGCACGCTCGGTCACGTCCTGCAGGGTCCCGCGCACCACCGTCCGGTCGGTCCCGTCGCCGGGGACGGCGTGGGCGCGAAGCTGGACGACGCGCTCTTCCCCGCCTTGCGGCGCCGTCCGGAACAGGATGCCGACGATCGCGCCACCGTCGGCCGCGGCGCGAAGCGACCGTTCGACCATCGGCCGGTCCTCGGGAAGCACCGCGTTCAGGAACGCGGCATAGCCCGGCCTCACCGAGGCGGCGTCTGCGCCGAGCAAGCGGACCGTCTGCTCCGACCAGACCTGCCGGTCGGTCGATGGCCGCCACTCCCAGCTGCCGAGGTCGGCGATGCGCTGCGCTTCGGCAAGGCTCGCATCGCTGGTCAGGCGGGCTTGTTCCGCTTGCCGCCGCAATGCGACCTGGCGGTCGAGGACGGCGTAGACGATGGCGATCGGCGGCAGGAACAGCAACAGCGCCCATGGCGCATCGACCGCCACCAGCGCTCCGAGCACCCCCAGCGGTACGAGTGTCAACGCGCTGGCGATGTCCAGCCACGGCGTTTCCCGGAGCGATTCGGAGACTGCGGCCAGCGGCGGAAGATTGGCCTCCAGCGCCGGCGCCACCGCAACCGTCGCCACGTTCAGGGCGTGGATGACGAGAGCCGCGACCGGTACTGCAGCCAGCGACGCCACGCTGCCAAAGTCCGGGATCGTCGCGTCCCACCCGGCGATGCCCATGACCAGGCCGCCGGCGAGGGTCGTCAGCGCGGACTGCGTGGCGTTGAACAGCGTTTCGACGACGTCGCGGTTGCGTCCCGGCAGCACGTGCGATGTGAGCACGCCGCAGCCGACCGCGACCGCCGCAAGTGCGGGCGGCAGCAGGAGGATCGCCGCGATAACCACGGCGGTGGCGACGTAGATGTCGGTGTTTGGCGCGAACCGGATCGGGAACCGCCACGCCGCGGCGGTGCAGACCGCCACCACGAGCGCCGTGAGCGAAGATGCCGGGGACGTTGGAAGCGCGGGCGGCAAGAGCAGGGCGATGCCGCCGACGGCGGCGATCGCAAGGCACGCGATGTAGGCCGTGGTGACCGGTCGGAGCGCCTGCATCAATCACATCCGTCGCGGGAACTGGTGACCCATTGCCATGGTAGTACAAACGGCATCAATTCCGAGTAGACCCGCCGAAGCGTGGCCGTTTGCTCGCCCGTGCTATCCGGCGAAACCCGGCGGGACGGTCGCCCTGCCCTCGTCGGCGACGACCGACGGCAGCCGGATCGTGAATGTCGAACCGGCGCCCGGCGTGCTCTGGACGGCGATTGCGCCGCCGTGCAGGTCGAGCAGCCGGCGGACGATGGTGAGCCCGAGTCCGGTGCCGCCGAACCGTCGCGTCGTCGAGGAATCGGCCTGCCGGAACTCCTCGAAGACGTGGGTCAGCGCCTCGGGCGCGATGCCGATGCCGGTGTCGGCAACCGCGATCTCGACGTCGCTCCCGACCGCGCGCGCCGAAATGCGGACGTGCCCGGATGGGGTGAACTTGACCGCGTTGCCGACGACGTTGAGCAACACCTGTCGCAGACGCAGCGGGTCGGCCAGCACCGGCGGCACGTCGGCCGGAATGTCCACCTGGAGGTCGAGCCCCTTTGCGGCCGCCTGCGGCGCGACGCTGGCGAGCACGGGTTCGACGACGGCAGGGACCGGTACCTGCTCCAGCGCCAGTTCCACCCGGCCGGCCTCGATGCGCGAGAGGTCCAGCACGTCGTCGATCAGGGCGAGCAGCCGGTCGGCTCCCTCGGCGATGTGGCGCACGTCGGCGGCCTGCGCCTCGGTCAGGTCGCCGGCCATGCCCTCCAGCAGGAGGTGGGCGTAGCCGATGATGGCGTTCATCGGCGTCCGCAATTCGTGGCTCATGGTCGAGAGGAACTCGCTCTTGAGCCGGCTCGCCGCCTCGGCGGCGGCCCGCGCGTCGTTCATCGCCGCGAACGCCTCGGCGTTGGCGAGGGCGCCGCCGATCAGGCCGGCGATGAGTTGGAGCGCCTGCACGTCGCCGTCCGTGAAGGCGCCGGGTCGGGTTGCCAGCGTTTGCAGGACGCCGACGATCTGGCCGCGGTGGTTGAGGGGAACGGCCACGGTGGAGCGTGAATCCGATCGCGCGGCTGCCGCTGCATCGACGCGCGGATCGGCGAGGATGTCGTTGCTGACCAAAGCGCGGCCAACCTCGATGCTGATGCCGGCGAGGGTTCCCGCGGGCGAGCGTCGCTGGCCGGCGTAGACGATCGCCGCGCCGCTGGTTGCCCGGGTGACGAGGTCGCCGCCGTCGAGGAGCGCGATCGTTGCGCCATCGGCATCGACCAGAGCCTGCGCCCGCGCGACGACGATCTCCATAATCGCCGCCGGATCGAGGGTAGCCGAAGCCACTTCGATCTGGGCGTCGATCACCGCGGCCAGCCGGCTCGCGTGCCGGTGCAGCGCCGCGTCGGCGAGCCGGCGGTCGGTGGCATCGATGAGCATGCCCTGCCAGTAGGCGCGTTTCCCGGTCTGGTCGAACACCGGCAGCGCGTGGTCGCGCAACCAGACGGTGCGGCCGTCCCGCGAGCGCGCCCGGTATTCGCAGCGGAACGGTTCGCCGCGTTCCCGCGAGCGTTGCAGTTCCGTCAGCACGTCCGGGCGGTCGTCCGGGTGAATGCAGTCGAGCCACAGGTCCGCGTTGCCGAGCCATTCCTCCGGGGCATAGCCCAGCAGCGACTCGATCTGCGGACTGACGTAACTCGGCGTGCCGAGGTCGTCGGCGGGATCGACGTACACCACCAGCGGCAGGTATTCGATCAGGTTGCGGAAACGTTCTTCGGCGGCGCGCAGGTCTTCCAGCGCCCGGTGCTCGTCGGTCACGTCGCGGTTGACGCCGATCAGCCCGATGACCCGTCCATCGCGGTCGCGTAGGGGGACCTTGCTCGAACGGAGCCACCCCTCGCGGCCGTCGATGGTCGTGGTTTCCAGGTTGTTGAGCAGCGGCGTGCCGGTGATCACCGCGCGTTCGGTGGTCGCGAGGCCGGCGGCGTGCTGCGCCGGGAAGTAGTCGGCGTCGGATTTGCCGATGGCGTCCGGGTGGTTCGACTCCCCGATGAGGCGGGCGGTGGCGGCGTTGAGCCGGACGAAGCGGAGGTCGGTGTCCTTGACGAAGACGGCGTCCGGAATCTGCTCCATCAGGGCTGCGAGCAGGTCCCGCTCGGCGGCGAGGTCCGCCGCCGCGGCCTTGCGGTCGGTGATGTCCTGGATCTGGGAGACGAAGTAGAGCGGCGCGCCGAACTGGTCGCGCACCAATGAAACGTTGAGTTGGGTCCACACGACGGCGTCGCCGGCGCCGAGGTAGCGCTTCTCCATCTGAAACTTGTCGAGGTCTCCGGCGAGCAACCGGCCTACGTTGGCGACATCGAGTTCGAGGTCGTCCGGGTGGGTGATTTCCTGGAAGGTGCGGGCCAGCAGGTCGGCTTCGGCGTAACCGAGAATCGTGCAGAGGGCCTGGTTGACGCGCAGGAAGTGGCCGTCGAGGCCGATCAGCGCCATCCCGATGGGCGCATCGGCGAAGGCGGCGCGGAACAGGTCTTCGCTCTGGCGCTGCGCGAGTTCGGCCGCCTTCAGCGCGGAGATGTCGCTCAGGACCCCTTGCCACTGAAGCGCGCTGCCGTCCTCGCCGGGGACGAGGATGGCCTCGTCGCGGAACCAGCGCCACGATCCGTCGGCGGCCCTGATCCGGTATTCGGAAACGAACGGCTCGCCGTGTTCCTCGGCCTGCCGGTTGGCGTTCGCCAGGACGGGTGCGTCGTCCGGGTGGACGCGGTCGTCGAGGAACCGCGGGGCGCCGGCGACCGCGGCCGGGTCGTACCCGAGCGCCCGCCAGATGCGCGGACTGACGTAATCGACCCGCTCCGGCTGCGCGGCGGGGCGAATGTAGACGGTCACCGGAATGCGTTCCACGAGCGCCTGGTAGCGCCCGGCCATGCGTTCGAGCCGGACGCTCAGCACGCCGATGCGGGCCAGCACCAGCACCGAGACCAGCGTGAACGCGACCGCGACCGGCAGCGCGTCGAACGCGACGAGACCGAGCGCCCGGGCCGTGAACAGCAGCGGGGCGGCCAGTGCTGCCGCCCCGAGCAGCACGATCCGCCCGGTGGTGAGCCGCCCGCCGGCCGGCGCGCCGGCTGCGCCGAGGACGGTCATCGACGGATGCAGCGCCGCGATCCCGAATGCCACGAACGAAGCCAGCCACAGGAGGTTCGGCGTCAGGTCGTTGGAGTTGCCGCCGCGCAGGCGCAACCAGCCGAATGCGCCTTCGGCCAGCAACAGGGCCACGACCGCGACGCCGAGGGCGCGCCCGGAGGGCAGGGCCCAGCCGCCCCGGGCCACGACGAGCGCGACGATAGCCAGCAGCAGCAGGTCGGCGAGCGGGTAGGCGACGGCGATCACGCGAGCGCCGGTAGGCAACGTCTCGGCCGGGGTGGCTGGCGCGACGAAAAACGCCCACACCACCGCGCCGATGGCGATGGCGACGATCGCGCCGTCGATGGCCTCGGTGTCGTCGGCGTCGCCGTCGCGCCGCAGCAACCGCACCGCCGCCCACCAGAGCAGGGGATAGGCGGCGAGGTGCAGCGCATCCGGCCAGGACGGACCGGGTTCCAGCGTGTGGGGCGTCAGCACTTCCTCGAGCAGGTCGCCGAGGCCGGACAGGGCGAGTGCGGCGGCGATGGCCTTCCACGGGCCGGGTGGCGCGGGCCGATGCCGCCGGATGCCGAGCGCCACCGCGGCAACCGCGCCGCCGACGACGAGGGCGAAGCACGCGTTGCCGATCGGCGTTTCCGGCGCAACGACGAACCCGGCCATTGCGGCCGCGCCGACGATGAGCCAAGTGAACCAGGGGGGAATCGGCACCGACGTCTTTCCGGGAATGCCGGCCGCCCGGGCACGGCGACGGCCCGCGGCGATCCGGTGGTGCGTCGAATGTTCGGATGCCGACAATACACCGCTTCGGCGGATCGCGCCGCCGCCGCCCTGTGTTCATTCCCGGCCGGCGTTGACCGCGCCGCAGGACCGGACGCCGCGGCGTTCCGTGTTCTGCCAGAATGCCGCCCTCGTCGATGGTCACGCAGCGGGAGCGGGCATGGCGGCAATTACCGGTGCGCCGGGCGAGGCGGACGTGCGCGCAAGGGGGCGTGCCCTCGCCGAGGGCCTGCGCGGGTACGAGCAGGCGGTCGAGGACGCCGACGACGCCGTGCCTGTCGCGCTCGAGCGGGAGATCGTCCGCATCTGCGTTGAATCGGGGCTGTTCGCGCCGAACCTCCCGCCGGAGTGCGGCGGGGCGGGTCTGTCGCTGCCGGAGCAGGTGATCCTCGAAGAAGAACTCGGGCGGCTCACCAACTGCCTGTGGGCGGCGCTTTGGCGGCCACCGAGCGTGCTCGCCGCCGCCACGCCGGCGCAACGCGAGCGGTGGGTGCTGCCGTACGCCCGCGGCGAGGTTCGCGGCTGCTACGCCGTGACCGAACCCGACGCCGGCTCCGACGTGTCCCGGCTGGCAACCATCGCCCGCCGCGATGGAGACGGCTGGCGCATCTCCGGCGACAAGTGGTTCGTCACCGGCGGCGACGTCGCCGCCTTCGCACTCGTGGTCGCGATGGCCGCGCCCGACGACGGCAGCGATCCGGTCCCGACCGTCTTTTTCGTGCCCAGGGATGCGCCGGGCATGGTCTGGGGCCGGCAGCCGCGCTTCACCAACAACACCCTGTACGGCCACCCTGAACTGCGGCTGGACGGCGTGCGCGTCGGGCCGGAGGACGTGCTGGGCGGGGTGGGACAGGGCATCTCGCTGACCCACGACTGGTTCCGGGAGGAGCGGCTGATGATCGCCGCCCGCTGCGTCGGCGCGGCCCGCCGCTGCCTCGACGAAGCGGCGGCCTGGAGCCGCCGGCGCGTCGTCTTCGGTTCGCCCATCGCCGATTACCAGGCGGTGCAGTGGATGCTGGCCGACTCCGCGACCGAACTGGCAGCGGCCCGCGCGCTCCTGTACCAGACGACCGCCGCGGTCGCCGGCGGGCTCGACCCGAAGGTCGCCCACGGGCAGGCGTCGATGGTCAAATTGTTTGCCTCGGAGATGGTCGGGCGGGTAACGGATCGCGCGGTCCAGATCTTCGGCGGACGCGGCTACATGCGCGAGAACCCGGTCGAGCGATTGTGGCGGGACACCCGGGTGGACCGCATCTGGGAGGGCACCTCGGAAATGCAGCGGCTGGTGGTCGCCCGCGCGCTGGAGAAGCGCGGGCTCGATGCGCTGCTCGACGCCGATGGCTGACCCGGCGGGCGAGGAGGCGGAGCCGGACCCGCTGGACGCCCTGTTCCGGCCGCGCTCGGTCGCGGTGGTCGGCGCGTCCGCCACGCCGGGATCTTTCGGCAGCGCGCTGCTGCGCGGGGTGACCGCCGGTGGCTACACGGGCACCGTCTACCCGGTGAATCCGGGCCGGGCCGAGATCGGCGGGATGGCGTGCTGGCCGTCGCTGGCCGATCTGCCGGCGCGGCCCGACTGCGCGCTGCTGGCGGTGGCCGACGAGCGGCTGCCGGCGGCTCTGGCGGCCGTCGCGGACGCGGAAATCCCGGCGTCGGTGGTATTCGCCGGCATGCCCGCGCCGCTGCCGGACGGCACGCCGCTCCCGGAGCGGTTGCGGGAGATTGCCCGCGCCGGGAACGTCGCGCTGCTGGGCGGCAACGCGATGGGGTTCTTCAACTACCGCGACGGTCTGTTCGCCGCCGGGTATCCGCCGGCGGAGCGCAACCCGGCCGGCGGCATCGCCATCGTGTCGCACAGCGGGTCGGCCTTTTCGGCGCTGGCCAATGCCCGGCGTGGGCTGCGCCTTGGCTGGGCGATGTCGCCGGGGCAGGAACTGGTGGTGTCGGTTGCCGACTGCCTGCGCTTCGTGCTGCGGCAACCGGGGACGCGGGTGGTCGGCCTGTTCCTCGAAACGGTGCGCGACCCGGCAGGGTTCGCCGCCGCGCTGGACGAGGCCGCGGCGCGTCATATCCCCGTGGTCGCGCTCAAGATTGGCCGCTCGGAACGCGGGCTGGAGATGGCGCGGGCGCACTCCGGCGCGCTGGCCGGGTCGGATGCCGCCTTCGGCGCGTTCTGCGAGCGGCACGGCGTGCTGCGCGTGCGAACTCTCGACGAACTGGCGGATACGCTGGAATTGCTGGCCGCGCCGAAGCGCCCGGCCGGCGGCGGGCTGGCGCTGGCCAGCGATTCCGGCGGGGAGCGGGCGATGATCGTCGATCTCGCCGCCGACCTCGGCCTCGAATGGGCGCCGCTCGCGGCCGAGACCGAATCCGCGCTGGCGGCGGTGCTCGATCCGGGGTTGGAGCCGGCCAACCCGCTCGATCTCTGGGGCAGCGGCCGGAACTGGGAAGCGTCCTGTGACGCCGCGCTGCGCGCCCTAGCCGCCGATCCGAACGTCGGGCTGCTGCTGTTCGCGGTGGACCTGATCGGCGGCAGCCGCCTGCTGGAGGGGTACGCCGGGGTGGCGGAGCGCGCCGCCGCGTCGCTCGGTGTGCCGTTCGGCGTGCTCGGCAACCTCGGCTCGACCGTCGATCGGGCCGTCGCCGCCCGTTTGCGGGACGCGGGCATTCCCGTGCTGCTCGGGACCGAAACGGGGCTGGCGGCGGCGCGGCATGCGCTGGCGTGGCGGCCCCGGTCTCACGCGCCGACTGTGGCGGCGCTTCCGCCCGGTCTGGTCGAGCAGTGGAGCGAGCCGTTGATGGCCGCCAACGGCGAACCGCTGGACGAGGTCGCCGGCAAGGCATTGGTGGCGGCGCTCGGCGTGCCGGTGGTGCCGGAGCGGCTGGCGGAGTCGCGGGAGGACGCGTTGAGCGCCGCCGCCGATCTCGGCTGGCCGGTGGCGATAAAGACCGCGGTGCCGGGCATCGCCCACAAGAGCGATCGCGGCGGCGTGCGGCTCGGGCTGGCCAACGCCGATGCCGCCGGCGCGGCGTGGGACGACCTCGCCGCCCGCTTCGGGCCGCGGGTGGTCGTGCAGCGGCAGGTACGTACGTACGGCGCGGTCGAACTGCTGCTGGGGTTGACGGTCGATCCGCAGTTCGGGCCGCTTCTGGCAGTCGGGTTGGGCGGCGTCTGGGTCGAAGCGCTCGGCGACGTCGCCCACGCGCTGGCCCCGGTGGACGAGGCGGCCGCGCTGGATCTCCTCGGCCGGTTGCGCGGGGCGCGGCTGCTGGACGGATTCCGGGGCGCTGCCCCGGTCGATCGCGCGGCGATCGCATCGGCGATCGCCGCGTTCTCGCGGCTCGCCGCCTTCGCGCCGTGGCTGGAGGCCGCCGAGGTCAACCCGCTGATCGCCGGCCACGACGGCGCGGTCGCGGTGGATGCGCTGGTGATCCCGCGTCGCCCCGAGCCGGGTTGCGATGATGGACGTTTGCTGCCGAATCGGCCCGGCCTGGCATGACCTCCGGCCGATCGTCGGCGCACACCGGGCGTAGGTCGAAGGGGGAAGCCGAGTCCTCCCTCATCCGGAGTCGCGAACGGGCGCAGGAGGGCACTGCCCCTTCCCTGCATCCGGGGGGTATTGCGGGTGGGCGAAGCGGCGGCTGCGCGCATCCCGTATGACTCGGCCGGAGGCCGATCGTTCGTGGGCTGTTGACAGGCGGGGGCCGATCCGGCAATCTTCGGCTCGGATCTGATACGTATCAAGGCGTTCCGGGGAGAGGACGCGACCGGGCTTGGCCGATTGGACTGCCGAGCGCGATCCCCTTTGTGTGACCTCGAGGAGCGTGGCGTGGCGCGGAACCCGAACCGGGCCGGCAGGCCAACCCAGGCCGACGTCGCCCGTTTGGCGGGCGTGTCGCAGCCGGTGGTCTCCTACGTCCTGTCGGGCGACCCGGATGCGCCGGTCGCGCCGGAAACCCGCGAACGGGTGCTGGCCGCCATCGCCGAACTCCGTTACGTGCCGGACCGCATGGCGCGCAACCTCCGCAACCGGCGCAGCACGATCATCGCCGGCATCATCCCCGACATCACCAACCCGTTCTATCCCGCGTTCGAGCGCGGGGTGCAGGACGTTGCCGAAGAGGCCGGGTACGACGTCGTGACCTGGAATACCGACGGCGTCGGCGACAAGGAGCGCAAGGCGATCGGCGCCGCCCGCGAGAGCCGGGTGGCCGGGCTGATCGTCACGCCGTTCCATCTCGACCTGGACGACCTGCTGCCGCTGGCCGAGGACGGGATCGTCGTCGTCGTCAACGGCGAGGTTCCCTACGACCCGACCCCGGCCGGCATCGACGTCATCGGCATCGACAACGCCGCCGCCGCCGCCAGCGCCGTCAACTACCTGATCGGCCGCGGCCACGTCCGCATCGGCATGATCGCGGGCGAGGAAGGCACCCCGCCACGGGAGGGCCGCGTGCGCGGGTACGAAGCGGCATTGCGTGCCCACGCCCTGCCGCTCGACGCGGTGCTGATCCGGCACGGCGATTTCGCCGAGACGGGAGGTTACCAGGCGGCGAGCGAGTTGCTGAAACTGCCCGATCGCCCGACCGCGGTGTTCGCCGCCAACGACCTGATCGCGATGGGCGCGATGATCCGCTTCCGCGAGGAGGGAATCCGCGTGCCCGACGACATCGCCATCGCCGGATTCGACGACATCCCGGCCGCCCGCCTCGTTCATCCGCCGTTGACCACCGTCGCCCAGTACCCCGAGCGCATCGGGCGGCGGGCGGCCGAACTGGTCCTCGAGCGGCTGGCCGGAGGCGCGCCGCCGACCGGCCGGCGCGAGCGGCAGCCGACCGATCTCGTCGTGCGCGAGTCCGCCTGAGGCGGGGAAGGAGGACCAGGCGGCCGGGACGTCGCCGGGACCGGGTACGGGATTGACACGCCGCCGGTGAAGGCGGCCGTGGGGAGGCAACGATGCGGACGATGAAGCGGTTGGCGGCGGTGCTCGCCGTCGCGGCGCTGGCCCCGATGGCCGGACTGGGAACGCTCGCGCCGGTGGCGCGGGCGCAGGACAACGCCGAACTCACGATGTGGATGGACACGACCGGCGGCTCGGAGACCGCCGAGTGCATCGTGGCCACCGCGATCGAGCCGTTCAATGCGCTCGGTGGGGCAACGGTCAACGCGACCATGCAGGCGAACGCCTGGGACGCCACCCGGACGGCTCTCGCCGGCGGCGCGGGACCGGACATCGTGGGCACGCCGGGCCCGTCGTTCGCCATGCAACTCGCGCTCGCCGGGCAACTGGCCAACCTGGACGCCTTCGCCGCCGAATTCGGCTGGGACGAGCAGTTCGCCGTGAACTCGCTCAACCTCGGGCGGGTCGATGGCGCGCTGTATTCGATTCCCGCCGAGATCGAGACGCTGGTTCTCTACTACAACGCGACCTTGTTCGAGCAGAACGGCTGGGAGGTCCCGGCCACGCTCGACGAGATGATGGCGCTGGCCCAGCAGGTCGACGAGGCAGGCATCATCCCGTTCGCCCACACCAACGCCGAGTGGCGGCCCGCCAACGAGTGGTTCGTCGGCGAACTGCTCAACCACAACGCCGGGCCGGAGAAGGTCTACCAGGCGCTGGTAGGCGAACTGGAGTGGACCGACGCCGACTTCGTCGCCGCGATCGACCTGCTGAACCAGATGCAGCAAAACGGCTGGTTCATGGGCGGCCTCGACCGCTACTACACGACGACTTCGGCCGACGCCGCGTCGATGCTGGGCTTCGGCGAAGCGGCGATGAAGATCGAAGGCACGTGGTTCGTCTCCGACGCGCTGCTCAACTTCGGCGAGGAAGCCGGCAACGAGAATGACTGGGGCTGGGCGCCGGTGCCGTCGAAGAGCGGCGAGGCGATCTTCACCCTCGGCATCGGCCAGACGTACTCGGTCAACGCCAACTCGGCCAACCCCAAGGCCGCCGCGTCGTTCCTCGACTTCTACTTCTCGCCGGAGACGCAGGCCCGGTTGCTGTCCGAGTGCAGCCTCGCCCCGGCTCCGGTCGATCTGACCGGGCAGGACCTGTCCGGCGTCGATTCCCGGCTGGCCGAGATGCAGGCGGCCCTGAACGAAGCCTACGCCGCCGGCAACTACGGGTACACCACCTGGACGTTCTGGCCGCCGGCGACCGAGACCTACCTGATCGAGGAAGTCGAGAAGGTTTGGGCCGGCGACGTGACTCCCGAAGATTACCTGCAGGGCCACCAGGAGCGGTTCGACGCCGAGCGCGAGGCGGGCGCGGCGCCGCCGATCCCGGAGCGGTAGCCGGAGTAGAACGGTTCGGCGGCTCCGGTCATTGCCGACCGCCCGGGGCCGAAGGCCCGGGCTACGGAAACGAAGCCCCTCCGGGGCTGAGGACGACGGACGCGGTTGCGAAGCCCGTTCGCGGTTCCGGAGGGATTCCGTTCGCGTAGCCCGTTGCTCCCGGCGCCGGGGGGAGTGCCGCTCTTCGCGGTGCGGCCAGCCGCGCGCCAACGCAGCACGTCCGGCGGGGCGGCGCGCGATTCGCGCCGCCCCGCCCGAGGAACCAACGTGATGCCCACCTCCGTCGCCATGCCGGCCACGCCCGCAGCGGCCGGGACAAGGCGCAGCCGGAAGGCCTTTGTTCGCAAGAAGGTCGTCCCCTGGCTGTTCGTCCTGCCGATCCTGTCGATCAACGTCGCCGTCGTCCTCGGGCCGGCGCTCGCTTCGGTCTGGTACTCGATGACCGACTGGAGCGGCATCGGCGAGGCCACCTTCATCGGGCTGGACAACTTTCGGCAACTGTCGGGCGATGGCGCTTTCCGGCGCGCATTCGCCAACAACGTGTTCTGGCTGGCGATGTTCCTGACCGTTCCGATCGCGTTGTCGCTCGGCGCGGCCAGCCAGCTCGCGCCGGTGAAGCGCGGCGCGCTCGTTTTCCGGATGGCGCTGTTCATCCCCTACGTGCTGCCCAGCGTCATTTCGGCGAATCTGTGGCGCGGGCTGCTGTCCCCGGATCGCGGCATCCCGGCGGTGCTGACCGACCTCGGGATTCCCGGATTCGACAAGGCGTTCCTCGGCGACCCGCGCACCGTGCTGCCGGCCATCGGTTTCGTGGACAACTGGCACTGGTGGGGTTTCCTGATGGTGCTGTTCCTGGCGGCGATGCAGAACATCCCGGCCGATCTGTATGAGTCGGCGCGCCTCGACGGCGCCGGGCGCTGGCAGGAGTTCCGGGACATCACCCTGCCGGGCATCCGGCCGACACTGGTGTTCATGCTGCTGATGACCACGATCTGGTCGTTCCTGACCTTCGACTACATCTGGATCCTGACGCAGGGCGGCCCGGCGGGCGCGTCCGAGGTGCTGGCGGTGCTGGTCTTCAAGGAAGCCTTCCGCAATTTCAACGCCGGCTACGCGGCGGCGATCGGGCTGACGATGAGCGTCTTCGTCGGGTTCGTGATCGGGATCTTCGTCGTCCTCCGGAAGCGGGGATGGGACATCTAGATGGCCAGCAACACGATCGTTCCCCGGTCCGGCCGGCGCGACCAGAGCCTGGTCCCGAACTACGCGGTGCTGCTGGTGCTGCTGGTGTACGCGCTCGGGCCGCTGCTGGTGCTGACGTTCAACAGCGTCAAGACGCGGGCCGAACTCGGGCGCAACCCGCTGGGCCTGCCGCGGGAGCTCGCGCTCGAGAACTTCGCCAGGGCGTGGGATGTCGGCAACTTCGCGGTGACGACCCGCAACTCGGGCGTCCTCGTGCTCGGCACCGTCTTCCTCGTGCTGCTGCTGGGCGGGATGGCCGCCTACAGCCTGGCGAAACTGAACCTGCCCGGGGCGGGGCTGCTGACGATGTACCTGTTGATCGGCACGAGCCTGCCGATCCAGCTCTACCTCGTGCCGCTGTTCTTCACCTGGCAGCGGCTGAACCTGGTCAACAACCTGTTCGGCCTGACCCTCATCTACGTGGCGACCAACGCGCCGTTCGCGGTCTTCCTGCTGCGCTCCTACATGCTCCAGATCCCGTCCGATTTCGAGGACGCGGCGCGGGTGGACGGGGCGAACGAGTGGGAGGTCTTCCGCAAGGTCGTCGTGCCGCTGTCGTGGCCCGGCTTCCTGACGGTCGGGCTGGTGGTCGCGCTCAACGTCTGGAACGAGTTCCTGCTGGCGACCGTGTTCCTGACCGACCAGCACCTGTTCACGGTCGTCACCAGTTACGCCAATTTCGCCACCCGCTTCAGCCGCGACTGGAGCCTGACCAGCGCGGCGGCGCTGATGATGATCGCCCCGGTGATCGTCATCTTCCTGCTGCTCCAGCGACGCTTCATCGACGGGCTGACGCAGGGCGGCCTCAAGGGATGACGACGAGTGCCGAGAAACGGTAGGCCGCACGGCTGCTGATGCTTGCCGACCCGCCGACTTGCCGACTTGGCACTCGGCACTCGGCACTTCGTTTGGGGGGGACTGCACCGATCATGGGTGGCGGCATCGAAGCGACGGCGTTGTTCCGCAAGATGCGGGGCGCGCTTTACGGCGGCGCGGTGGGCGACGCGCTCGGCGCGCCGGCCGAGTGGAAATTCCCGGACGAGATCCGTGAGCGCTACGGCGAGATCACGGACCTGGTCGAGGGGTGGGACGGGCCGTCGGACGTCGGCAAGGGGGACGGGCGCTACACCGACGATTCCCATATGACGCAGGTGCTCGCCCGCATCTACATCGAGCACGGCGACCACCTCGACCCGTTCGTGTTCGCCCGCGCGGTGGTCCCGCTGATCGCGGACGAGCCGCGCTGGGTGGCCGAACGCGGGCGGGAGATGCTGCTGGTCGATCGCCTCTTCTACCCCGAGAAGTGGCTGCTGATGCGGCTGCGGCTCGCCAACGCCGATCCCCGGCTGGGCGGCGTCGGCAACATGGTCAATTGCGGTGCGGCGATGTACGCCGCGCCGGTCGGAATGGTGAACGCCGCCGACCCGGCCGCCGCCTACCGCGAGGCGATCGAGGTGTTCGCCGCGCACCAGTGGAGTTACGGGCTGGAAGCGGCCGGGGTGGCCGCGGCCTGCGTCGCCGAGGCGTTCCGGCCCGGCGCGACGGTCGATTCGGTCGTCGCCGTCGCGCTCGCCCTGGCGAAGGAGGGCACGCGGGAAGCCATCGCCGCCGTCACCGAACGGGCGCGGGATTTTTCGGACTGGCGCGAGGCGATCGGGCCGCTGCGTGAGGCGATGCGCCCCTTCGACGGGAGCGCCGAGGACGGCACCCGCGACCGTGGCAACGGCACCGACGACTGGGCGCCGAGTCGCCTGAAGTCGATCGAGGAAGTCCCGGTCGCGCTGGGGTTCCTGCTGATCGCCGGGGGCGATTTCGAGCAGGCGATTTTCGGCGCGGCCAACTACGGGCGCGACAACGACTCCATCGCCGGCATCGCCGGAACCGTCGCCGGCGCGCTGCACGGCGACGGTGCGATCCGTTCGGAGTGGATCGCAAAGATCAATGCCGCCAACCGGATCGACCTCGATCCGTACGCCGCCGGGCTGGCGCGCCTTGCGTTGACGTTGCAGGAGCGGCAACTGGCCGAGGCCCAGGCGCGGGCGGGCATTTTCGCCGCGCTGGCTGGGAAGGAGGCCTGACGGCAGGGGAACCCGCCTTCGGCGGCAAGTCGTCCGCATCCCGTTGTCCAAACGTCAAGCATTACGCACGAAAGGACACCGTACCGTGCCCCTTCCCCAGGATTACGCCGAGCGCGTTTATGCCGGCGTGCTCGGCAAGTTGATCGGCGTGTACCTCGGCCGCCCGGTCGAAGGGTGGACCTACGAGCGCATCACCGAGGAATACGGCGAACTCGACCGCTACGTGCCCGATACCCGCGGCGCGCCGCTGGTCCTCACCGACGACGACGTGTCCGGCACCTTCACCTTCCTGCGCGCGCTGCCGGACCACGGCAACCGGGCCGACATCACCCCGCGCGAGATCGGGGAGAGCTGGCTCAACTACCTGATCGAGGAGCGGACCATCCTCTGGTGGGGCGGCATCGGCAACTCCTCCGAGCACACCGCCTACATGCGGCTGAAGCACGGCATTCCCGCGCCGGAGAGCGGCTCCATTGCCACCAACGGCAAGACGATCGCCGAACAGATCGGCGCGCAGATCTTCATCGATGGCTGGGGGATGATCTGCCCCGGCGATCCGGAGAAGGCGGCCGATTTCGCCCGCCGCGCCGGCAGCGTCAGCCACGACGGCGAGGCGATCTACGGCGCGCAGGTGATCGCCGCGATCGAGGCGCAGGCGTTCATCGAAAGCGATATCAACAAACTGCTGGACACGGCGGTCGGGTTGATCCCGGCTGATTCGACGATTCGCCGGCTGATCGACGACGTGCGCGGGTGGCACGCCGCCGAGAAGGACTGGCGGGCGAACCGCGAGAAGATCGTCGCCAACTACGGCTACGACAAGTACATCGGCGCGTGCCACATGGTGCCGAACCACGCGCTGATCGTGCACGCGCTGCTGCACGGGGAGGACGATTTCACCCGCTCGCTGACGATCGTCAACACCAGCGGCTGGGATACCGACTGCAACTCCGGCAACCTCGGCTGCATCCTCGGGATCAAGAACGGGCTGGCCGGCATCGACGCGATGGCCTACGACTGGCGCGGCCCGGTCGCGGACCGGATGTACCTCGCCACCGCCGAGGGCGGGCGGGCGGTCACCGACGCGGTGCGCGAGACCGACGAGGTGGTGGCCATCGCCCGCGCCCTCGCCGGCGAACCGGACGACCGGCCGAAGGACGGCGCGCGCTTCCATTTCTCCCTGCCCGGTTCGGTGCAGGGGTTCCAGACGTCCTGCGAGGGCGCGACGATCAACAACGAGGAGCGCGACGGCACGCGGGCGCTGGTGCTGCGTTTCGCCGGGGCGGCGACCGCGACGACGCCGACTTTCATCCCGGAGGAGGCGATCGCGATGCCGGGTTACACCCTGCTCGCTTCGCCGACGCTCTACCCCGGGCAGGAGATCGCGGCCCGGGTGGCCGCTCCCGCCGGCAACCCCGCTTCGGTGCAGGTTCAACTGGTCCTCAAGACCTACGGGGCGGACGATGCGCTGGTCCCGCTCGACGGGGAGGGTGCGGACCTGGCGCCGGGCGCGGAGGCCGAATTGCGCTGGCGCGTGCCCGACACCGCCGGTGCGCCGGTGGCCGAAGTCGGCATCGCCGCGATGGGGGACGGGAGCAACGCCGTCGTCCTCGACCGGCTGACCTGGACCGGCTCGCCCACGGCGACGTTCGCCCGGCCGGCCGACGGCGGCGCGCTCTGGCGCAGGGCGTGGGTGGACGGGGTGGACAAGTGGGAAGCGCGCTGGCCGCAGGCGTACCGCATCGTCCAGAACGAGGGCACCGCGCTCATCACGCAGGGCACGGCGGAGTGGGGCGACTACGAGGTGACGGCCGAGATCACGGTTGCGCTGGCGGAGGAAGCCGGCATCGCGGCCCGCGTGGGCGGCCAGCGCCGGTGGTACGCGCTGCTGCTCGGGCGGGACGGGGTGGCCCGCCTCGTCAAGGCGCGGGACGGCCGGACGGTGCTCGCCGAAGCGCCGCTGCCGCTACAATTTGACCGTCCCTACGCCCTGTCGCTGCGGGTGGAGGGCACCCGCATCGTCGGCAGCGTGGACGGTTGCGCGATCCTCGACGCGACCGACGAATCCGGCCCGCTGCTCGGCGGCGGCGTCGGACTCGTCGTCACCGAGGGCTGCCTGATGACCGAGTCGGTCTCGGTGCGCGCGGTCTAGCGGGCGCGGACCGCGGATGTCCCGCGGCCGCACCCCTGTCATCCCGAGCCTGTCGAGGGATCTCGTCGCTACCCCTGTATGGAAAACGACGAGATCCCTCGACAGGCTCGGGATGACGGTGGCGGCGGGCTCGGGATGACGGGTAGCCCTGATTCGAATGCAGCCGCCGGCCGCTGTATCATCCGGCGGCCGGCCCGGCCGGCGGATGCGCCACGGCCGGGGAACCCATGTTCGCGACCCTGCGTCATCGTGATTTCGCGCTGCTGTGGACGGCCGGGCTGATCTCGGTCGCCGGCGATTTCGTGCTGCTGACCGCGCTTCCGCTGTACGTGTACGAACTCACCGGGTCGGCGCTCGCGACCGGCGGGGTTTTCGCGGCGTCGTGGGTGCCGCGGGCGCTGCTCGGGTCGGTGGCCGGCGTTTTCGTGGACCGCTGGGACCGCAAGCGGACGATGGTCGTCGCCGACCTGTTGCGGGCGCTGTTCCTCCTGCCGCTGCTGCTGGTCGGCTCGGCGGACCTGGTCTGGCTGGCGTTCGCCGCGCGGGCCGCCACCGCCACGGTCGGCCTCTTCTTCGACCCGGCCGAGAACGCGTTGCTACCGCGGCTGGTTGGCGAGGATCGCCTCGTCGCGGCGAATGCGCTGAACGCGCTCAACAACAACCTCGGCCGGCTGGTCGGACCGGCGCTGGGCGGCCTGGTTTACGCCCGTTGGGGTTTGGGACCGACCGTCGTCCTCGACGTGGCGACGTTCCTGCTGTCGGCGGTGCTCGTGGCCGCGATCCGCACGCCGGCCCGCCCGGACCGGGCGGACGAGCCCGGCGACGGGGCGTCCTCCGCGTTCGGGCGCGCGTTCGCCGACTGGCGCGACGGGCTCCGGCTCATCGGACGCGACCGGGTGCTGGTGGCCATCTTCATCGCCCTCGGCCTCGGGTTCGTCAGCGAGGGCACCTTCGAGGTGGGGTTCTCGCCGCTGGTGATCGACGCGCTGGCGATCGGCGCGACCGGCGCCGGGCTGCTGATGTCGGCGCAGGCGGTCGGCGGCATCGTTGCCGGCGGGCTGATCTCGATGGCCTCGTCGCGACTCTCGCCGCGGCTGCTGTTCGGCCTGGGCATGGCCGGGCTCGGCATCTGCGATTTCGGGGTGGTCAACGCCGGTTCGCTCGGCGCGCAGGGGACGACCGCGCTTCTGGTCGCTTCGGCGTTCATGATGCTGGCAGGGTTCCCGGTGGTCGCGCTGGATGCCGCCTACGCCACGATGGTGCAGGTGCGGGCGGCCGACGCCTATCGGGGCCGGGTGTTCGGCGCGATCGGGGCGGTCGGCAGCCTGGCGACGCTGATCGGGATCGCGATCGGCGGGGTAGCCATCGACGCGTTCGGCGTGGTGCCCGTCCTGAGTGTTGGCGCACTCATGTGGTTCGTCGGCGGCGTCTTCGCCCTGGTCCGCATCCCGCCCGGCGCTGGTGAACCGGCCACGACGGCGGTTGCCCCCTGACTTGCCGGTGCCGGTGGCCGGAAGCCGCTTGCGCCGACTCCCGCCGTTGCGTGGGGGTGTCCGGGCGCTGAGGGCGGGAGGTCAGGCGAAGGAAGCCCGATTCGGTTGACCTTGCGCGTACGTACGCAGAGTTTCACGACCGAGTAATTCGAGATCCGGCTGATTCGTGCGCGAATCCGATCGTCGTTCGTAGGGAGGGCACGGGTCCCTCCCTACGAACGCTGGGCGTCATCGCCGGGCGAACCGGTAGCAAACAGCCGGACTTCGTATCAATCCAGAATGAATGCCGAAGAAACTCGGGGGCGGGCGCAGGCCGAAACTCGGGCGGGCACCGCTTCGAACGGGAGGAGAAGAACCGTACGCCGGAGCATATGACGCTGAATGATGGACAGGTGGGCGTCGATCAAACGCTGTGGTCGCTGCTCGGTGGCTCCATCAGGCCGGGCGGTGGACGCGTCGCGACGGATCACGCGGGACCAGCAGCGCTACCAGACCGGCGGCGATGAAAAGGGCGACCGCGGCGGCGACCAGCGCGGGGCCGAACCCGCGGCCGCTGCTGGCGATCGCGCCGGCGGCGAGCGGCCCGATGACCTGCCCGATGCCGAAGACCGCCGTCAGCAGCCCGACCAGCCCGGCCGCCCGTCCGGGCGAGAGGAACCCGGCCAGCGTGAGCGTCAGGGCGGTGATGCCGGCGAAGGTGCCGCCGAACAGCACGGCGGAGGCGAACGCGGCGGGGGCGCCGCCGGCCAGCGGCAGCGCGACCCCGACGGCCTGGAGCACGAAGGCCGCGACCAGCGCCCGCGCGAACCCGAACCGCCCGCCCAGCATCGACCAGAGCGCCGCCGAGGGGATCACGGCCAACCCGGCGACGATCCACACCCACGCCCCGGCCCCGCGCAGCCCCGGCATGTCCTCCACGATTGCGACGAGGAAGGTTCCGGTGACGATGTAGCCGGCGCCTTCGAGGAAGTAGGCGGCGAACAGCAGCGCCAGCGCGACGGCATCGGCGCCGACCGGCCGGGTCGTCGCGCGATGAGCCGGGGCGCCGGGCGCGCCGCCGGTTGCCGGCGACGGCGCGGACCGCGGCGTCCAGCCCCACGCGGGCAGGATCGCGGCGGCGGCCAGCAGCGCGAGTGCCAGCCAGGTTCCGCGCCAGCCGAGCGCGCCGACGGTAGTCCCGACGACCGCGCCCGAGACCACGATGCCGAGGCCGACGCCGCTGAACAGCCAACCGGAGGCCGCGGCCCGGCCCTTTAGGCGCAGGTCCTCCAGCACGAGGCCGGAGGCGAGGACGAAGACGCCGGCGCTGGCGAGCCCGGCCACGAACCGGATGACGCCCCAGGCGAGCATGCCGCTCGCGAACGCCATCGCCGCCGTCGTCAGCGCCACCAGCACCGCCGAAACCAGCAGCACGGCGGGGCGCTTCCGCCGGGGTACGGCCACGCCCGCCAGCAGCGCGCCGGCGAGGTATCCCGCGTAGTTGACGGAGGCGAGCAGTCCGGCCTGCGCCGTATCCAGCCCCGCGCCCGCCTGCATCGCCGGCAGGATCGGGGTGAAGGCGAAGCGGCCGATGCCCATCGCCGCCGCCAGCGCGAGCACGCCGCCGAGGATCGGGCGAATCGCGTCCCATGCCGGGCGGCGTGTCACGATGGTCCCCCGATGCGCTGGCCGGGCGCGGCCGTCCGGCGGCAACGTCGCACGTGCCGGCGTAACCATGACGCATCGCGCAGGCGGCTCGTTCGGTCAGCCGGGGAAACGGCGCCGGGATCGCGCCGAACGGCCGGGCCTACTGCCACATCGGCGGCGCGGTGCGCTTGCGGATCGTGCCGTCCCACTCGGCGAGCGGGGCGCAGTGCCAGTACCAATCCGGGCCGAGCCGCTCGCGATCCGGCAGCGCGATGCGGCCGCAGGACCAGCGGAGGGCGTCCCAGCCATCGGCATCGAGCGTGGTCCACGGGAAGAGGCGGCGGGTGACGCGCGCGGCGAGGTCGTCCGGGGGCGCGAAGGGGAGGCCGAGCCCCTGCGCGATGTCGCCGGTGTGGACGAGCGTTTCCGCGCAGCCCATCGCGAGGAAGCCCTCCGCGTCGGCCATGCCCGCGCCGTGGAAGCCACGTGCGTCCGGCGGCGCGGCACGGACCACCCCGGACAGGATCGCGGCGGTCGTTTCGACGATGCCGAGCAGATCCGCCGGGGTTCGGGCCGGGTCGCCGTTGCGCGGTGGGACGAGGCGCCGCGTGGCCCGTTTGGAAAGGTGGGCGGCGTAAAACAGCAGCGTGTCGGCGACGTGGTCGAGCGTTCTTCGGCAATCCCAGTCGAGGTCCCCGGCGGCGACCGACCAGTCGCGGTCCAATCCCGGTTCGAGTGCGGCGCGGCAGGCCGCCGCGGCGAGGAGGAGATCGTCGGCGCGAAGCAATCCGGTCCGGTCCATCGTTGCCTCCCTGCGAGCCCGGGGCGCGGCGTGTTCGATCAGCCGGCGGCCCCGACGAGCAGTGCGCCGGCCGACCCGGCGAAGACGACGGAGAGGACGACGCTGCTCCAGCCGGTTTCGGGCTCCTTGCCACAAAGAATGGCGACCGCCGCGCACCCGGCCGCTGCCATCAGCATCACCGCCTGCCGCATGGGACCACCCTCCCGCTATGCTTGCCGAGACCACGTTTGAGTGATTCCATAATACTGGAGTTTTCCAGAACATGATAGAAGTCGAGCGGCGAATTGAGGAGGGCGAGGGCGCGGGGGTCGCCGCGCGCTTCGGGGCGCGCGTGCGCGCGGCCCGCCAGCGGCAAGGGCTGACGCTGGATGCGCTGGCGGCGGCGGCGGGCATCAGCCGGGCCACGCTTTCCAACCTCGAACGGGGGGAGCACAACCCGTCGCTGACCGCGGCGACGAACGTGGCGCGGGCGCTGGGCATCGGCCTCGCGCTGCTGCTGGGCGACGAGGACAGCCGGCCGGTGGTGACGATTCCCGAGCGGGAGCGGCTGGTGTTCCGCGATCCGGACACGGGCATCGAGCGGCAGTTGCTTTCGCCTCCGTTCGCCGGCCGGGGCATCGAGTTCATCCGCGCCATCCTGCCGCCGGGCGCCGTCACCGACGACCTCGCGCCGTACCACCCGGCGATCGACAAGTACCTGCTGGTGGAGGAAGGCGCGCTGCGGGTGATCGTCGGCGGGGAAACCCACGACCTCGCGCCGGGCGATGCGTTCTACTTCCGGGCCAGCACCACGCACCGTTTCGAGAACCCCGGGCCGGGGCCGTGCAGTTACATCGCCGTGCTCGATTACGCCGCGTTTGGCTGAGGATGGGAGCCGTTCCAAGGCCGAAATCGGGTTGTGGGGGCGTGCCGCGCCGGCGCGGTTGACGCCCGCCGCGGCGCTCCGTAGGCTGCCCGGGCCAGCGGGGCGACGACGGGATGGGGGAGCGGACGATGACCGGTGCGCCGGAACGGGTCGTGATCGTCGGCGGCGGGGTGATCGGGTGCGGCATCGCGTTCGAGTTGGCGAAGCGGGGCGTGCGCGCCACGCTCGTCGAGCGCGGCCCGATCGGGCGGGAGGCGTCGTGGGCCTCGGCCGGCATCGTGTCGCTGCCGAACCGGCCGGAGTGGAGCGCCCACCGGATCGAGCTCGGCGCGCGCAGCCTGGCGGTTTATCCCGAGTGGGTCGCGGACATCGAAACCCGGACCGGGATCGGCGTTGACTACCTGCGGCCCGGCGAATGGATGATCGCGGCCGACGCCGAGCACGCGGCGGCCGAGGCGACGCGCGCCGAGTTCCAGCGCTCGCTGGGATACGAGGTCGA
Organism: Chloroflexota bacterium; assembly: GCA_023423795.1. Classification (GTDB taxonomy): domain Bacteria; phylum Chloroflexota; class Chloroflexia; order Thermomicrobiales; family UBA6265; genus CADCWF01. Next base: position 31,203 of record JAFAEX010000244.1, read on the forward strand.
GGCGGTCGATCCGGCCGAAGCGCGGCGACGCGAACCGGCGCTGCCGGAACCGCTCGCCGGCGCGTGGTTCCAGCCCGGGGTCGGCTCGCTTTCGCTGCACAAACTGACCCGCGCGCTCGCGACCGGCGCGGCGCAACTCGGGGCGGCGATCCGGACGGAGACGCCGGTCGGCAGCCTGATCCGCGCCGGGAACAGGGTGACGGGCGTTCGTCTCGGTGACGGCGACCTGCCTGCCGACCTCGTGGTGCTGGCGACGGGCGCGTGGACGCGGCTGCTCGGCGATGCGGTCGGCGCGTTGCTGCCGGTCCACCCGGTGAAGGGGCAATTGGTCGCCTTCGCCGACGCGCCGGTGCGCCCGAAGGGCGTGATTGCCGGGCACGGCGGCTACGTCAGGCCGCGCCCGGACGGCACGACGATGGTCGCCGCGACCGAGGAGGACGCCGGGTTCGACCGGCGCGTGACGGGCGATGGGGTCGCTTGGCTGCTGGACCTCGCCCGCACGCTCTGCCCGCGCCTGCTGGAGGGCACGCTGGCCGAAACGTGGACGGGGTTGCGGCCCGGTTCCGGCACCGGCGAGCCGATGATGGGCCCGGTGCCCGGTCTGGACGGGTTGTGGGTTGCGGCAGGCCACTTCCGGACCGGCGCGAAGGAAGCACCCGCGACGGCGATGCTGGCGGCTGCCGCTATCGCGGGGGAGGAACCCGATCCGCTGCTGGCGTCGTTCGCGCCGCCGGCAGCCGGGGCACCGGCGTGAGCGTGCCGGGAGAGGCGCGGGCGGTCCGCAGCGTGCTGGTTTGTCCGGCGACGAACGGGCGGATGGTGGAGAAGGCGGTCGCAACGAGCGCGGATGTCGCGCTGCTCGACCTCGAGGATGCCCTGACGCCGGACGAGAAGGCGGCGGGCCGGGAGGCGGTCACCGCGGCGTTTCGCGACCTCGATTGGGGCGGCAAGCCGCGGGCGTTTCGGGTCAACGCCGTTTCCACCGCCTGGTGCTGGCGCGACATCGCCGAGGTCGTTGGCGGGAGCGGCGACCGGGTGGACCTGATCGTCGTGCCGAAGGTGGACGATGCCGCCGAGGTGGCATTCGTCGATATGCTGCTGCGGCAACTCGAAGCGGAGTACGGCATCGCGGTCCCGATCGCGCTGCACGTCCAGATCGAGACGGCACGCGGGCTGGTGCATTGCCGGGCGATCGCGCAAGCGTCGCCCAGGGTAGCCGCGCTGGTGTTCGGGCCGGGGGACTACGCCGCCTCGGTCGGCGCGCCGATGGCCGCGATCGGGATGCCGGACCGCCACGACGCGGCCTACCCCGGCCACCGCTGGGGGTACGCGATGCACGAGATCCTGGTGGCGGCCCGCGCGGCCGGGGTGCTCGCCATCGACGGGCCGTACGCCGATTTTCGGGACGAGCCGGGGCTGCGTCGGTCGGCCGAAACGGCACGCGCGCTCGGCTACGACGGCAAATGGTGCATCCACCCGGCGCAGGTGCCCGTATGCAACGAGGTCTTCTCGCCGACGGCGGAGGAGGTCGCCGCGGCCCGCGCGCTGCTGGCCGCCTACGCCGCCTCGGTTGCCGCCGGGCGTGGCGCGCTGACCCATGCCGGGGTGATGATCGACATGGCGAGCGTGCGGTTGGCGGAATCGGTGCTGGCTCGGGCCGGTGGTGAGTTGCCCGCGTTGTCGTAGGGGAGGCACAGGTCCCTCCCCTCCGACGAAGGATCGGGAGGCCATCGGACCACCCGCATCCTGCGTCCCCACCTGTCATCCCGAGCCAGTCGAGGGATCTCGTCCTTGTCCGTGACGCAGAACGACGAGATCCCTCGACAGGCTCGGGATGACAGGTGGGGCTCGTGATGACAAGTGGCGCTCGGGGCGCCAAGTGGCGCTCGGAATGACGTTGATGATCCGTGCCCCGACCGAGGATTGGCCGGGGCGAACGGCGAACGAAGCACGGAAAGGACCGTCGAACGGGATGCGCGCGTTGATCAGCGTTTACGACAAGACCGGGGCGGCCGAGTTCGCGGCGGGGCTCGCCGATCTCGGCTGGGAGGTCGTCTCCACCGGCGGCACCCTCGCCGCGCTGCTGGCGGCGGGCGTGCCGGCGGTCGCGGTCGGGGAGGTGACGGGATTTCCCGAGATCCTCGACGGGCGGGTGAAGACGCTCCATCCGCGCATCCACGGCGGCATCCTCGCCCGGCGCGACATGGCGGCCCACGCGGATCAACTCGCCGCCCACGGCATCGCCGGGATCGATTTGGTCGCGGTCAACCTCTACCCGTTCGAGGCGACGGTCGCCGACCCGGCGGTGGGCGAGACCGAGGCGTTGGAGCAGATCGACATCGGTGGACCGGCCATGCTGCGGGCGGCGGCCAAGAACTTCCCGCACGTCCTGCCGGTCTGCGATCCGGGGGACTACGATCTCGTGCTGGGCGCGCTGAACGCGGGCGCGCCGGACCATGCGACGCGGCGCGGGCTGGCGGCCAAGGCGTACGCCCATACGGCGGCGTACGACGCGGCGGTCGCGGAGTGGATGCGCGGTCCCGAGCCCGGCGAATGGCCGTTCGAGGTCTCGGTGGCGGGGCGCAAGGCGCTCGATTTGCGCTACGGGGAGAACCCGCACCAGCGGGCGGCCGCGTACCGGCGCGTCGCGCCGGGCGGCGGCCCGGTTGGCGTGCTCGACGGGGTGCAACTGGCCGGCAAGGAGTTGTCGTTCAACAACCTGCTCGACGCCGACGCCGCGTGGGCGGCGGTCCTGCCGTTCGCCGAACCGGCGGTCGCCATCGTCAAGCACACGATCCCCTGTGGGCTGGCCGAGCGCGGGACCGTGGCGGAAGCGTTCGAGGCGGCGCTGGCGGGCGATCCGGTGTCGGCCTTCGGCGGCATCGTCGCCAGCAACCGCGTCGTGGACGGGGCGACGGCGCGCGCAATCGCCGACCGTTTCTTCGAAGTGATCGTCGCGCCGGGGTTCGACGAGGAGGCGCGGGACGCGCTCGGCCGCAAGCGGGCGCTGCGGCTGCTGCAGATGCCTGACGCGGCCGGAGCCGCCGCCCGCCGGTGGGACGTGCGGGCGATCGCGGGCGGGCTGCTGTTGCAGGAACCGGACGACCTTGCCGACGATCCGGCGGGTTGGACCGTGGCCACGGAGCGGGAGCCGACGCCGGAGGAACTGGACGACCTGCGTTTCGCGTGGCTGGCGGTTCGGGCGGTCAAGTCCAACGGGATCGCGCTGGCGCGCGACCGGATGCTGATCGGGGCGGGCAGCGGGCAGCCGAACCGGGTCGAAAGCGTGCGGATCGCGCTGCGCGGGGCGGGGGAGCGGGCGGCCGGGGCGGCGCTCGCGAGCGATGCGTTCTTCCCATTCGCCGACGGGCTGGAGGAGGCGATCCGGGCCGGGGTGCGCGCGGTGGTCCAGCCGGGCGGCTCGGTGCGCGACGCCGAGGTGATCGCCGCCGCCGACGCCGCGGGGGTGGCGATGCTGTTCACCGGGGTGCGCCATTTCCGGCACTGATCCGGGTGAACTCGCCGCGATCCGGCAGGTGGGGGCAGGCGGCGTTCGCACCGGCGCGTCGCCTGCCCGTGGAGCCGCCGCCGGGCCTGCCCGGACGTTGTGCGCGGAGCCCAGCCCGGACCGCTCCGGGCGGTTGTCGCCGGCGGGCGGGAGGACTACGCTTCGTCGGTTGCCGCGCTCTGCGCGCTGGATGTCACGAGACTCGTCCGCAGGAGCATTCCGCTGAACGCCGCCGTCAAGTCCAGCCCCACGGGAACGAACGATCGCACGCCGAACGTGGTCATCGTCGGCGGCGGGTTCGCCGGGCTGAACGCCGCCAAGACCCTGAGGCACGCCCCGGTCAGGATCACGCTGATCGACCGGCGCAACCACCACCTGTTCCAGCCGCTGCTGTACCAGGTCGCCACCGCGGTACTGTCGCCGTCGGACGTGGCGCAGCCGATCCGCGGCATTCTCCGCAAGCAGCGCAACACCGAAGTGCTGATGGAGGAGGCGACCGGGTTCGACCTCGGCGCCCGGACGGTCTTCACCACGGGCGGCGCGATTCCTTACGACTACCTGATCGTGGCGGCCGGCGCGACCCACTCGTACTTCGGCAACGACCAGTGGGAACCCTACGCGCCGGGCCTGAAGACGCTGGAAAACGCGCTCGACATCCGGGCGCGGGTGCTGAAGGCGTTCGAGGACGCCGAGAAGACCGACGACCCGGTGCGGCGGGCGGCGCTGATGACCTTCATCGTCGTCGGCGCCGGGCCGACCGGGGTGGAACTGGCCGGGGCCATCGCCGAGATCGCGAACCACACGCTGGTCAGGGACTTCCACCGGATCGACACCCGGCAGGCGCGCATCATCCTCGTCGAGGCGCTGGACCGCGTACTGCCGCCCTTCCCGCCGGACCTCAGCGCCAAGGCGCTGACGGCGTTGCACCAGATGGGCGTGGAGCCCCGGTTCGGCAATCCGGTCAAGGAAATCCGCCCCGGCGTCGTGCGCATCGGCGACGAGGACGTGCCCTGCGAGACCGTGCTCTGGGCGGCCGGGGTGAAGGCCTCGCCGCTGGGCAAGGAACTCGGGGTGGAGGTCGATCGGGCCGGGCGGGCGCCGGTGCAGCCGGATCTTTCCATCGCCGGGCACCCGGAGGTGTTCGTCGCGGGCGACCTCGCCTCGCTGAGGGTGGGCGACAAGCCGGTGCCGGGCGTCGCGCCGGCGGCGATGCAGATGGGCCGCCATGCCGCGCTGAACGTGGCGCGGCTGGTGAACGGCAAGCCGGCCGTCCCGTTCGTGTACCGTGATAAGGGCAGCATGGCGATCGTCGGCCGCAACAAGGCGGTCGCCCAGATCGGGTCGATCAAGTACACCGGGTTCCTCGCCTGGGCGTCGTGGCTGGTGATCCACCTCGGCTACCTGAACGGGTTCCGCAACCGGTTGATCGCGCTGATCAACTGGGTCGCGATGTACCTGACGTTCAACCGCGGCGCGCGCCTGATCTCCGGCGAATCCGGCTGGGAGCGTGCCATGGCCCGGCAGGAAGCGGCGGCGCTGCTGGCGGCGTCGTCGCGGAACGTCGCCGCGGACGCGGCGCTGGCGGCAAACGGGGCCAACGCCGGGACGCCGATGCCGGCCGCGGCGGCATCCGGGCGTTAACCGGCGCTATTCCCCCGCCGGGATTTCTGCGCGACACTTTGCTCCACGAGCCATCGTGACCGACGCGGCGGCGCCCGCCAGCCGTCGGGATGGCTGCGCTCGACGGGGAGTCACGGAGCGGGGATGAGCGAAGCATCATACGGACGACCGCCCGCGGGGGCGGGGGGCGGCAACCCCCTGCTGACGCGGGCGGCGCGCGCGTTCGAGCGGTTCGTCCAGACCTACGTCTCGTCGAGCCGGCTGCTGCTGCTGGCGACCGCGCTGGCGCTGGTGTGGGCGAACTCGCCGTGGACGGCCGCCTACACCGATCTTTGGCAGACCCATCTGGCGATATCGCTTGGCCCGTGGTCGCTGGACTATTCGCTCCAGCACTGGGTCAACGACGGGCTGATGGCCCTCTTCTTCCTCGTGGTCGGGCTGGAGATCAAGCGCGAGATCCTGATCGGGGAGTTGCGCTCGCCGCGGCGGGCCGCCCTGCCGATCTTCGGCGCGATCGGCGGCATGGTGGTTCCGGCCCTCATCTACATGATGTTCAACGCAGGTCACCCCGGGGCGCACGGCTGGGGCATTCCGATGGCGACCGACATCGCCTTCGCGCTGGCGGTGCTGACCGCGCTCGGCGACAAGGTGCCCTTCCCGCTCAAGGTCTTCCTGACCGCCCTCGCCATCGTGGACGACCTCGGGGCGGTGCTGGTGATCGCCCTCTTCTACACCGCAGAAACCTCCGTGCAGGCGCTTGTCGTTTCGCTGGCGCTGGTCGGTGTACTGGCGATCTTCAACTGGCTGGGGGTCCGCCGGATCGCGCCGTATGCCGTCGTCGGGGTGCTCGTCTGGCTGGCGATGCTGCAATCCGGCGTCCACGCTACGGTGGCCGGCGTGCTGGTGGCGATGACGATCCCGGCGCGCAACCGGATCGACGTCGATGCCTTCGTGGCCCGCACCCGTGCCCGTGCCGACGAACTGGAAGCGGGCGAGCGCGACGGGGTGCTGGACGGCGAAACCGATGCCGGCCAGCAGGCGGCCATCGCGGACCTCGAGATCGCCAGCGAAGAAGCCGAAACCCCCCTCCAGCAGGTCGAGCACCGGCTCAACGGGGTGGTCGCCTTCGCCATCGTGCCGCTGTTCGCGCTGGCCAACGCCGGGGTCTCGTTTGGCGGGGATGCCGCGCCCAGTCTCGACCGGGTGGCGTTCGGGGTGCTGTTCGGGTTGCTGATCGGCAAGCAGATCGGGATCACGTTGGCGGCGTGGCTGGCGGTTCGCGCCGGTATCGCGACGCTGCCGACGGGAACCGGCATGGCCCAGCTCTACGGTGTGGCGGTGCTCGGCGGCATCGGGTTCACGATGTCCCTGTTCGTCGCCGAATTGGCGTTCGATTCTCCGGCGCTGCTGGCTTCGGCCAAACTGGGCATCTTCGGCGGCTCGCTGCTGTCGCTGGCGCTCGGGGTGCTGTTGCTCAACCTGATCGGGAAACGCGTCGGTCCGGCAGGCGTGGCGGCGGACGGCCGCCCCGATCCCGCCTGAGGGTCGGCGCGCGTGGTCCCGGCGCGCGACGATGCCCATGTATACTGCCCGGACCGCAATGATGCGTTCGGCGAACCGTTGATCTCACGTCCCGTCGTCCCGGTAAAGCCGGGCGGGACCGCGTGTACCGGGCTCGCTGCCGGGGGAATCCGGCGACCAATGCCACCGAGGCAGCGCTGCTCGGACGGAAATCGGGAGGCTGGTCGAGGATGACTGCGACGAGTGCGGAGGGAGTCCGCCCGACCATCGGGGTGCCCCGCGAGACGGCCGCCGGGGAGCGGCGCGTGGCGATCGTGCCCGATATCGCGAAGCGGCTGGTCGGGGCCGGGATAGACGTCGTCGTCGAGGCCGGCGCCGGGCTCGATGCGTCGTTCGAGGACGAGGAGTACACGGCGGCCGGGGCGACGGTCGTGCCGGACGTTGGCGAGGTGTACCGCCGGGCCAACGTGATCGTGAAGGTGCAGCGGCCGCAGGTCGATCCCGCGAACGGGCGGGACGAGATCGATTTGCTGCGCGAGGGCCAGACGCTGATCGCGCTGCTGTCGCCGCTGACCGATCCGCAACTCGCCGGGCGGCTTGCCGCTAAGCGGGTCGATGGCTTCAGCATGGACGCCATTCCGCGCATCACCCGCGCCCAGTCGATGGACGTGCTGTCCTCGCAGGCGACGGTGAGCGGGTACAAGGCGGTGCTGCTGGCCGCGAACGAACTGCCGCGCTTCTTCCCGATGCTGACCACGGCGGCAGGGTCGATTACCCCGGCCAAGGTGCTGGTGGTCGGCGCGGGCGTCGCCGGGTTGCAGGCGATCGCCACCGCCCGCCGCCTCGGCGCGGTGGTGGAGGCGTACGACACCCGCCCGGTCGTCAAAGAGCAGGTGCAGAGCCTCGGCGCGCGATTCGTGGACATCGACGTCGATACCAGCGACGCCCAGACGGCCGGCGGCTACGCCAAGGAAGTGACCGCCGACGTGCTGCGCCGCCAGCAGGAGGTGCTGGCCGACCACGCCGCGAAGTCGGACGTGGTCATCACGACCGCGCTGGTGCCGGGGCGTCCCGCGCCGCGCCTGATCTCGGCCGAGACGGTGCAGCGGATGCGCCGCGGGTCGGTGATCGTCGATCTCGCGGCGGAGACCGGCGGCAACTGCGAACTGACCGAACCGGGGCAGGTCGTCGAACGGCACGGCGTCACCATCATCGGGACGCTGAACCTGCCGTCCACGATGGCCTACCACGCCAGCCAGATGTACGCGAAGAACATCCAGAACCTGCTCGACCTGCTGTTGAAGAAGGGCGCCTGGGCGCCGGATTTCGCCGACGAGGTTGTGGCCGGCACCTGCATCGTGCGCGGCGGCGAGGTCGTGCACGGGCCGACGCGGGAGAAACTCGGGCAGCCGGCAGCCGCGGCCGCCGGCTAACCCAAGCGGACAGGGGAGGGCGCTCGCTGGAGGGATAGCGGGAGCCCGGGGGCGCGGCGGGCGAGGTCGTCTGACGCGAGTGCTCAGCAAGGGGGCGGGATGAACGAGGTCGTTCTCCTTACGATATACGTCTTCATCCTCGGGGGATTCCTCGGGCTGGAGCTAGTCGGGCGGGTGCCGTCAACGCTGCACACGCCGCTGATGTCGGGGTCCAACGCGATTTCCGGCATCGTGCTGGTCGGGTCGGTGCTGGTCATCGGCACCGTCGAGAACCCGGTCCTGGTCGCGGCCGCGTTCCTGTCGGTGATCCTGGCGTCGGTCAACGTCTTCGGCGGCTTTGTGGTGACCGACCGGATGCTGCAGATGTTCCGCAAGAAGCCGGTTTCGGGCGGGGAGCGGTCGTAATGGGCGGGATCGACCTGGAGGGCGCGATCCAGATCGCGTACCTGGTTTCGGCCGTGCTGTTCATCCTCGGCCTGAAGTTCCTGTCCTCGCCGGCGACGGCGCGGCGCGGCAACCAGCTGGCGGCGGCGGGCATGGCGGTGGCCGTTGTCGCGACGATGGTGACGCCCGGGCTGCGCAACCACCTGCTGATGATCCTCGGCATGGCGATCGGCGGGGTGATCTCGGTCCTGGCGGCACAGCGGGTCAAGATGACCGCGATGCCGCAGATGGTCGCCCTGTTCAACGGGACGGGCGGCGCGGCCTCGGCGCTGGTCGCGACGGCCGAGTTCATGGACCGGTCGGACCTCGACCGCGGCGGCGCGATCACCGTCGTGCTCGGCGCGATCATCGGCGCGATCTCTTTCACCGGCAGCATGATCGCCTTCGCCAAGTTGCAGGAATTGATCTCCGGGCGGCCGATCGTCTACCCGGCGCAGCAGGTCGTGAACGCGGTCCTCGGCATCGCCATCGTGGCAATGGCGATCGGCGTGGTCATCAGCGGCGATGTCGAGCAGGCGCGGATGCTGCTGGTCGGCGTCGTGGTCGTGTCGCTGATCCTCGGCGCGACGATCGTGCTGCCGATCGGCGGCGCGGACATGCCGGTGGTCATCTCGATCCAGAACTCGCTGACGGGGGTGGCCTCGATCTTCACCGGCCTCGTGCTGGGCAACCTGGCGCTGGTGGTGGCCGGTTTGCTCGTCGGCGCGTCCGGCATCCTGCTCTCGATGGTCATGGCGAAGGGCATGAACCGGTCGATCACGAACGTGCTCTTCGGCGCGTTCGGCTCCGTCGCCACCGGCGGCGGCGCGGCCGGTGGCGGCGGCGAGGCGCTGCCGGTGCGGGCCGTCACCCCCGAGGACGCGGCCATCCCGCTGGCCTACGCCGAGCGGGTGGTCATCGTCCCCGGCTACGGGCTGGCGGTCGCCCAGGCGCAGCACGCGGTGCGAGAACTGGCCGACGAGCTGGAGAAGCGTGGGGTGGACGTGCGGTACGCCATCCACCCGGTCGCGGGCCGGATGCCGGGGCACATGAACGTGTTGCTGGCCGAGGCGAACGTTCCGTACGACGACCTGTACGAGATGGACGACATCAACCCCGAGTTCGCGAAGACGAACGTGGCGCTGGTGGTAGGCGCGAACGACGTGACCAACCCGGCGGCGCGCAGCAACCCCGGCAGCCCGATCTACGGGATGCCGATCCTGAACGTGGACCAGGCGCAGCAGGTGATCGTGCTGAAGCGGAGCATGAAGTCGGGCTTCGCCGGCATCGAGAACGAGCTGTTCCACAAGGACAATACCAGCATGATGTTCGGCGACGCCAAGGAGTCGCTGACGCAACTTGTCTCCGCGGTGAAGGCGGCGTAGTCGCCGGCACATCCGGCGGCCGAGGGGAGGGGCGGGGCCGAAGCGGCTTCGCCCCTTCGCGGTGCTTGCGGCCATAGGGTTGCCATCGCCGGACGGACCTTGCAGACGCCCGGCGGGCGCGAGATCGATGCGATCGCTGGCCGCTCCCGGCCGTGGTGGCGGTCGCGAAGTTCTGCCGATCGCCGGGTATGCCCGGCGATGATGGCGATTGCCTGTTTGATGCGGATACCGGGCCAGAAGCGGGCGCGAAGAATCGGGCCCCTACAGCCCGCGTTAGCCGTGCCCCGCCGTAGGGGCCCGATTCTTCGCGCCCGCTCCGCCGATGCCCGGACCATTTTGGCAACCGGCATCGGCCCCGGGCGGATGTGCTCGGCGACCAGGAATGCCGGCAACCGGGGCCATCCTGGGGCGTCCGCGCGGACGGGCATCGCTGCCGGCCGCCCGGTGCTTCCCGCTTGTCTCGCCCGGCCCCGGTTGCGATACTGCGCGGACGTCATTCACGACCGACCGGAGTCGATCCCGACGATGAGTTCCGACGCGCTGCCCGACGCCGGGCGCCCCGCGCCGCTGCTGGAGATGCGCGGCATTTCGAAGAGCTTCCCGGGCGTCCGCGCCCTCGACGACGTGTCGCTCTCGGTCTTTCCCGGCGAGTGCCTCGCACTTGTGGGAGAGAACGGGGCCGGCAAGAGCACCCTGATGAAGATCCTCTCCGGGGTGTACGCGCCGGACGAGGGGGAGATCCTGCTGGGCGGAGAAGCCGTGACGCTCCATTCGCCGCGGCAGGCGCAGGACCTCGGCATCTCCATCATCTACCAGGAATTCAACCTGATGCCGAACCTGACGGTGGCGGAGAACGTATTCGTCGGGCGGGAACCGAGTTCCGGCGGGTTCGTGCGCCAGGCCGAGATGAGCCGGCAAACCCGCGACCTGCTCGACCAGCTCGGGGTGAGCCTGAGCCCGGATGCGGTGGTGCGCGACCTGTCCGTGGCCGAGCAGCAGATGGTGGAGATCGCCAAGGCGCTCTCCTTCAGCGCCCGCATCGTCATCATGGACGAGCCGACCTCGGCGCTGACCGACACCGAGGTGGCGGCGCTGCTGGAGATCATCCGCGGCCTGAAGGCGCGCGGGCTAGGGGTCGTCTTCATCTCCCACCGGCTCGACGAGGTCGCCGCCATCGCCGACCGGGTGACGGTGCTGCGCGACGGCCAGAACGCCGGCGACCTGCCGATCGCGGAGGCGCCCGCGGAGACGATCGTCCGCATGATGGTCGGCCGCGAGATGGGCGACCTGTTCCAGAAGGACGCGCCGGCGTTCGCGCCGGATGCGCCCTACATGCTGGAGGTTCGCGGGCTGGGCCGGGTCGGCAACCGGTTCGATCCGTCCAACATCGTGCTGGAGGACGTCGGTTTTGGCGTCCGCGCCGGTGAGATCCTCGGCATCGCCGGGCTGGTCGGCTCCGGCCGCACCGAGGTGGTGCGGGCGATTTTCGGGGCGGACCCGTTCGACAAGGGCGAGATCCTGTTCGAGGGCAAACCGGTCACGATCCACTCGCCGCAGGACGCCATCGCGCTCGGCATCGGGCTGGCCCCGGAGGACCGCAAGGCGCAGGCGCTGGTGCTCGGGCTGGCGGTGCGGGAGAACATCTCGCTGGCCTCGCTGGGCAGCCTGGTGCGCTTCGGGTTCGTGCGGCTAGGCGCGGAACGGGCGCGCGCGGCGGAGTTCGTCAAGGCGCTCCGCATCCGCACGCCGGGGCTGGAGCAGAAAGTCGTCAACCTTTCCGGCGGCAACCAGCAAAAGGTGGTCATCGCCAAGTGGCTGGCGCTGCGGCCGAAGGTGCTGATCGTGGACGAACCCACCCGCGGCATCGACATCGGAGCCAAGGCCGAGGTCCACAGCCTGATGAACGAACTGGCCCACCAGGGGGTCGCGGTCATCATGATTTCCTCCGAGCTGCCGGAGGTGCTGGGGATGAGCGACCGGGTGCTGGTGATGCGGCAAGGCCGGGTCGCCGGCGAACTGTCGCGGGCCGACGCAACCCAGGAAAGGATCATGGCGCTGGCCACGGGGCTGGCGCGGGCGGCATAGAACGAAGTGCCGAGTGCACAGTGCCGAGTGCCGAGAGGGCGGATCGGCAAGTCGGCGAGCACGCGGGTTGCACGCGCCGACGCGGCCTACCATTTCTCGGCACTCGGCACTCGGCACTCGGCACTCGGCACTCGGCACTCGGCACTCGGCACTCGGCACTATTCGGAGGGATGAATGGCGGCAAGCGCGGCGACGGTGGGCGGTGAGCAGCGGAGGGTCGATTTCGTCGATCTCTTCAGCCGGTTCGCGCCCCTGATCTTTCTCCTGCTGCTCGTGCTGGTGATGTCGTTCCTCGAACCGGGGTTCCGCACGCCGCGCAACCTGTTCAACGTGATGCGGCAGGTCTCCATCGTCGGCATCCTTGCGGTCGGCGTGACGTTCGTCATCCTCACCGCCGGGATCGACCTGTCGGTCGGTTCGATGCTGGCCTTCGCCGGCATCGTCTGCGCCTCGGTGGCGAAAGGCACCCGCGAGTTGTTGGCGGGTGGCGTGACCGATCCGGGCGGGATACGGGTGCTGTACGCCGTGCTCGCGGCGCTGGCGGTCGGGTTCCTGATCGGCGCGTTCCAGGGCGCGCTGGTGGCGCGAATCGGCATCCCGGCGTTCATCGTCACCCTCGGGGGATTGACGGCCTGGCGAGGGGCGACGCTCCTGTGGTCGGGCGGGCAGCCGATCAGCTCGTTCTCGCCGGACTTCACCTTTTGGGGTCAAGGGTTCATCGGGCCGGTCCCCGTGCCGGTGGTCATCTTCCTCCTGCTGGTGCTGGTGGCGCACATCGTCCTGAAGTTCACCCAGTACGGGCGCTGGATCTACGCCGTCGGCGGCAACCCGGAAGCGGCCCGGCTCTCCGGCCTCAACGTCGTCATGCTGACGACCAGCGTCTACGTGATCTCCGGGCTGTGCGCCGGGCTGGGCGGCTTCCTGCAGACCTCGCGGCTGTCGTCGGCGGAACAGACCGCCGGGCAGGGGTACGAGCTCGACGCGATCGCGGCGGTGGTCATCGGCGGCACCAGCCTGTTCGGCGGGCAGGGCGGCGTCATCGGCACGCTCATCGGCGCGCTGCTGGTCGGGGTGATCAAGAACGCGCTGGTTATCCGCAACGTCAACCCGTACATCCAGCCGATCGTCATCGGCGCGATCATCGTGCTGTCGGTCCTGTTCGACCAACTCGCCAAGAAGCGGCGGCGCTGACGCCGCACCCCCTTTCGCCCGGCCGCGCGGCGTGCGACGATGCCGGGCGGGCACGCGCCGCCACGCGCGGCGCGGTATTGTCGGCACGAGGTCCGGGGCCGGGTGGCCCCAGCGACGGTGCATCTACGGAGGAGACGATGATGTCGGAGAACGTCGTGAACGCATCCCTTTCCCGGCGGCGGCTGGTGCAGGTCGCCGCGGCGGCCGGCGTGTTCGCCGCGCTGCCGGCCTCGGCCCGCATCGCCGGGGCGCAGGAGCCGGTCAAGATCGCCTTCTCGGTGCCCGGGCTGAACTTCCCGTTCTTCGTCCACATGATGAACCTCGCCCAGCAGCACTGCGACGCGCTGGGCGTCGAGATGGTGCAGCTCGACGGGCAGGAGCAGGGCGCGCCCTCTTCCACCAAGCAGTCGGCCGACCTCGAGGCGGCGCTCGCCCAGGGCGTGCAGGGCATCGTCATCTCGCCGAACGACGGCGCGGCGCTCGCCCCGGCGATCCAGGCCGCGATCGACGCCGGGGTGCCGGTGGTGACGGTTGACCGCAACGTGTCGGGCGACGTGCCGACGCTGGCCCACGTCGGAGCCGACAACGTCCGCGGCGGCGAGATCCAGGGCGAGTACGTGCTGGAGATCCTGCCCGAGGGCGGCGACATCTACGAGCTGCAGGGCCAGCCGGGCGCCACCCCGGCGATCGACCGCCACGCCGGCCTCGATGCGGCGCTGGCCGGCCAGGACGCGGTCAACGTCGTCGTCAGCCAGACGGCCGAGTTCGCCCGCGACACCGCGGTGCAGGTCTTCGAGTCGGCGCTGGCCGGCAACCCCGAGCCGCAGGCGGTGGTGTGCGCCAACGACGACATGGCGTTCGGCGTCATGCAGGTCGCCCAGGCGCAGGGGTTGGCGGAGCTGCCGATCATCGGGTTCGACGCGCTGCCGGAGGCGCTGGTCGCCATCAACAACGGCGGGATGGCGGCGACCATCGAGCAGTTCCCCGGCCGCCAGGCGACGACCGCCATCGACATCCTGCTGGCGTTCCTCGCCGACGGCACGGAGCCGGCCGAGCACGACACCTTCCTGGAGCCGGCGCTGATCACCAAGGACAACCTCGCGCTCTCCGAGCGTGGCGTCGAGGCCGGCGTCGTCGAGGAAGGCGCGGCGGCCACCCCGGAGGCGTAGTCCCCGGAACGGGATACGACGCACCAGGACGAGGGGCGGCCATCCGGCCGCCCTTCGTTGCGTTATCCGGGAGAGTCTGCGGTCAGTTCGTCGAGGAGTACGCGTGGTTTCAGGATGCGCAGGTGCTCGACCGAACCGTCGAGCGCGAGCAGATCGTCGTCATCGGTGACGAGGACGTCGGCGCGGAAGCGGATCGCCTGTTCGAGGAGCTCGTCGTCCTTGCGGTCGCGGCAGCGCCGGGGAGCATCGTAGGCAAGCATTGGGAGGAGTTCAGCAGTTACCAACAGGGCATCGAAAAAGCGGTCGGCTACAGTTGCAGGAATGTGACGAGCAAGCCACGGTTTGGTTTCGAGTAGCCCGCGTACCTCCAGTTTCATTTCATCTGCCACCAGGAGCGTGGCGATGACGTGGGTAATGACATCGAAGAGCGTCCGAAAGACGCATTTTCCGTCCGCTTTGGCGGCAACCTGGCGCTGGTCAAGACGCTCGCATCGACCAGCACCCTCACACACGGGATACCTTCGCCGCCTCCCGATCCAAGTAATCGACTCGGCGGCGAATTGCGCCGTCTACGGCTTCACGGGGTTCGCGCTCGAGCCGCTCCTGATCCCCTGGCGACAGCTTTGCCACCCTCCGCAACCAGGGCATCGAGCGCCGCCATGAGTTCGTCGGCCTGCTGTTTCCGCGTCGCATCGTCAAGTGGAATCTGGGACGCCAATCGCTGCTGAGCCATGATGCCGTCCTTTCTCGCCTCGTTGGCTCCTGTCGAGTTGAGACGATTCTCCCATTCAACCGTGGATCGTCACGGTCGAATCGCCTGCGCCCGGACTCCAGCTGGAATACACTCGTGGCATCATCGGCCGGTCGGGGATGCGGGGGCTTTCGGGGTGGCAGCGGCACAAACGAACGCGGGGGCGGCCGACGCGGCCGGCGGGCTGACGCCCGAGCAATTGGCGCGGGGATTCCGTCTGCTCGGCATCACCACCTTCCTCGCCCTGATCATGATCAACATCCCGCAGACGATCTCGCCCAACTTCTTCCGGGACGAGATCGGGATGGACGGGGCGCTCAACGGCTACCTCATCGCCATCCGCGAATTGCCGGGGTTCCTGCTGATCTTCGTGGCCGCGCTCCTGCTGCGGCAGGGGCTGGCGAAGGCGACGGCGATCTCGCTGGCGGTCGCCGGGGTCGGGTACGTGCTGTTCGCGCCGGCCAACACCTTCGCCGCGCTGATCATCCCGACGCTGATCGCCTCCATCGGCTACCACTCGTGGCTGCAATTGCAGGACGCGCTCGGGCTCTCGCTGGCGAAGCATGGTGAGGAGGGCGGCGTCCTCGGCAAGTTCCGCTCGATCGGGTTCGCCGGTACCCTTACCGCGCTGGTGCTGACCTTCGCGATCCTGTTCGTCGTCGAGCGGGTCTCGGGCGACCTGCGGGCGGCGCAGGGGCCGTGGCTGCGCGGGATGTACGTGGCGACCGGCATCTGCGCGATCGCCGCCGCCGTCGTCATCTCCCGCTTCCCGGTTTCTCCGAACGACCGCGCGCTGGCGAAGGCCGCGCCGCGCATCACCTGGCGCAAGGAGTACGGCCTTTACTACTGGCTGACCTTCCTCGACGGCTCGCGGATGCAGATCTACTTCGCGTTCGCGCCGTTCGTGCTGGTGGAGCAGTTCAACGTCGATGCCCTCCACCTGACCGGGTTGCTGATCGTCTCGGCGATCATCAACTGGCGGACCGGCGGGTTCGTTGGCCGGATGGTCGATCGCTACGGCGAAAAGCGGGTGCTCACCGCCGGCTACATCGGGCATCTCGCCGTTTTCCTCGGGTTCGCCCTTTCGCAGAACCTCTGGCTGCTCTACGTCACCTACCTCGGCTACAACTTCCTGTTCCTGTTTTCGATCGGCACCACGACGTATCTGCGCAAGATTTGCCGCCCGGCCGACCTCGCGCCGAGTCTGGCGATGGGAATCTCGCTCTCGCACCTGACCGCCATCGTGGTGCCCATCGCCGGCGCGGCGCTGTGGGAGCGGTTCGGCTACCAGTTTCCGTTCCTCGCCGGCACCGTCTTCATCTTTTTCTCGCTTTGGCTGACGCAGAAGATCGATGTTGCGAAGCAGCGCATCCAGGGCGCGCCGGGCACCGAGGCGATGCGCCACGAGGCCGAGCGCGAGATCGCATCCGACGCGCCGTTGCTGCCGCAGGAGGAAGACGGCGCGGTGGTCGGCCCGCTGGTGCTGGAAGGCCTCGCCGACGAAGACGCCACGAGGCGCCGTCGCGCCACCGGCGCATCGGGGGGCGGTGAATGAAGGTCTACATGGCCGGGCCGATGTTCACCGCCGCCGACGCCGCGCACAACCTCGCGCTCGCTGCCCGGCTGCGCGGTCACGGGTTTGAGGTCTTCTGCCCGAACGAGAGCGAACCCGGCGCGAACAAGGAGCGCGACGACGTTTCCCCGCGCGAGATCTACGAGGTGGACATCGCCGCCCTCGAATCGTGCAACGTCGTGCTGATGCAGGTGTCCGAGGATTCCGGCACGAACTGGGAGGCGGGCTACATGGACTGCCTCAGCACGCGCGTCGATCCGGCGCGCTGGTGGGGCGTCGTCGGCATGGCGACCGACATGCGGTTGCGCACGCCGCCGCACCCGGAGCGCACCGGTCCCGACAACCAGGCGCTGCACGTCAACGCGCTGGTCGTCGGCGGTTTGCAGGCGTCGCTGGGGATCTTTCTCGACGAAGCGGGCGCGGTTGGCCGCCTGCTGGACGTGCGTCGCGAACGCGAGGGCCGCTGACGCCGGGAGGCGAGCGATGGGCGAGGGGAGCGAGCCGATCCTCAACGTGCGCGGCGACCTCGTGGCGCTCGGGCCGCTGCGGCGCGACCTGATCCCGACCTACGCCCGCTGGGTCAACGACCTCGGCACCCTGCGGACCATCGGCGTGCTGCCGGCGCCGCTGACGATCGAGGGCGAGGAGGCGTGGTACGACGCGGCGATCTCGGGGGAGGCCCGTGTCTTCACGATCTACGAGCGCGCCGCACCAGAGCCCATCGGCACGTGCGAACTGCGGGACATCGACCACCGGAACCGCACGGCGACCATCGGGATGCTGATCGGCGAACCGGCCGCGCGCGGCAAGGGCTACGGCACGGAGGCCACCCGGCTGCTGCTCGACGTCGGATTCACCGTCCTCGGGCTGCATTCGATCTGGCTGACGGTCTACGCGTTCAACCTCGCCGGCCAGCGCTGCTACGCGAAGGCCGGGTTCCGCGAGGTCGGCCGCCGCCGGGAGTGCCGCTTGCTCGGTGGCGTCCTCCACGACGAGATCGTGATGGACATCCTCGCCACCGAGTTCGAGAGCCCCGTCCTCGCGAAGGTCTTCCGGCCGCATACGCCGCGGGAGACGTAGTGCCGAGTGCCGCGCGGACGGGTCGGTAAGTCGGCGGGTCGGCAGGCTCGGAACGTACGCGCCGCCGAGGCCGTCTACCATTATCGACCCTCGGCCCTCGGCATGTCGGATCGCTACAGGCCGACGGCGTCCAGTTCCTCGCGGAGGGCGCGGAGGGACTTGTGCTGGAGTCGGAGCGCGGTGATGGTTTCGTCCCACTCGGCGGCGCGGCCGGCGGCGTGCAGTACTGCTTTCACGCTGGCAAGGAACTTGGCGGCCTCCTTGTAGGACGAGCGCTGGCGGTTGGCGATGAGCCGGTCGGCGTGGCGGCGGTAGATCGCGACTGCAATGTCCGGGAAGTCGCGCTCGGCCGCGTGCGCCAGGTGCAGTTCCCGCGCGTGGTTGAACTCCGTGACCAACCATCCGAAATCGGATTCCTTGTGCTGCTCGCGCCGGCCGGCGCGCTCCCACTCCGCGTAGACGGCGACCGCATCGGCGACGTTGCCTTCGGCCAGGAAGATCTCGGCCAGCGTGCCCCAGTGCTCCTTCCTGCGCAGCGTGGCGATCATCTTCGTCCGCGGTGCCGGCCACGGGTCGCCGGCGCCGGCCAGCCGCGCCGCCGCGTCCCGCACGAGGTTGTAGGAACGCTGGTCCATCGCGATGGCGAAGGCCCGGTTGGCCGCGTCGAGCGCCTCGTCCGGTTTCCCGTGGGCGGCGTAGCGGTACTCCAGCCAGCCCAGGTACTGGACGTCGTCGCGCGGCGCTTTCCCCTCCCGCTCCCAGAGCCGCGCTTCGACGAGTTCGAGCGCCCGGCGGACGCGCTCGGGGTCGCCGGACTCCTGCAGGTGGTCGGCGAAACGGGTGAGCGCGGACGGGTTGTCGAGGCGGCGCGCGGCCAGCCCGACCGCCTCGTCGAGCCGGCCGAGATCGACCAGCCCGGCGGCCGTTTCGTCCCAGAGTTCCGCCCGCCGGTACTCCTCCACCAGCAGTTCCGGCGGCATCCCGTCCTGGCCTTCGAGCAGGTCGAGGAAGCCGATGGCGGCGCGGTTGATCGAGCGCTGGCCGGAGTAGGCGTCCCGTTCCGGCTTGATCAACGCCCGGGCGCGGTGTTGCACCTCCTGCCGCTCGGCGGGCGAAGCGGCGACGGAGATCGCGATCGGCCCGGCGGCGGTGATGTCCCAGCCGCCCGATTCGATGTCGGCCTCCCACAACTCCATCAGCAGTTCGAACAGGCGTTGCCGGTCTCCCGGCGCGAGGCGCTGTTCTTCCGGCAGCCGCATCTGTGCTTCGAAGCCGGCGGCCAGCACGGCGTCCGCCTGCCGCAGGATGTGGATCAGCGTGCCTTCCTCGTCGAGCGCGTGCTCGATGTCCGGCCCGATCACCTCGACCATCGGCCCGAACACCGCCAGCGCGTCGCGCCAGTGCCCGGCGTCGGCGTAGGCGGTGCCGAGGGCGAGCAGGCGGTCGAGTTTGTCGGTATCGTGCATCGGGCCGGAGGAACGGTACCGGCCGTCGTAGCGGTCGCAACCGTCCCAGACGCTGCCTTCGGCGACATCGATGGCGTCCCGGATCTGCCGCCGGATGGCGGCTTCATCGACCGTGTCCGACGACAGGGATGCCGTCGAGGGCAACGGGATCTCGATGAGGGATTCGAGGTCGGGCGCGCGGCGGAGCATCGTATCGATCAAGGCGACGAGGTCGTCGCGGGACTTGCCGGCGAGCAGTTCGCCGGTCGTCGGGCGCTACTCGAACGCCGCCGGGTCGGCGATCCAGTCCAGCAGCAGCGCGACGACGTGTTTGCAGAACCCGCCGCGTGGGCAGGAGCAGGCGTACCCAACCGGGTTGGCTTTCGGCCGCTTCTCGCCGTCGCCGGTGGCGGCCAGCGTCGCCGTGACCCGGTGGGGGCCGCCGCTGGACCCGTGGCAACCGGCGGCGATGGCCGGGCCGCGCCTGAGCCGCCCGAACAGGCGGTCCTGCCGGGCGTAGGCGCGGCCCCGATCGAAACTCGCGCGGTCGGTCTGCGCTTCCACCTGCGCGCTGGTGAGCGGCGCGATCCCGGCCGGCGGAGCGGGCGGTGCTGGTGTTGCGACGCTGCGGGACGAGGTGCGGGGCATCTCGGAAGCCTCCGATTCGGGTAGGCGGACGGCCTGCCTCGGCAGCCTGCACCCAAGCGCCCGGTTCCGGCACCGGGCCGCACGGGCCAGCCTGCCGATGGGCGGTGGGATCAGCCTGTCCGGGCGAGCGCGTCGGTAAACACCGCCAGCGCGTCCGTGCCGTGGCAGACCAGGACGACGCGCTCGATTTCCGGATGGGCGCGAACGTAGGCCGTCGCTTCCCGCGCCGCGATGCCGGCGGCCCGCTGCACCGGAAAGCCGTAGACGCCGGTGCTGATCGCCGGGATCGAGATCGAACGCGCCCCGATCGCCGAGGCCAGCCAGAGCGCGTTGCGGTAGCAGCGCGCCAGCATGTCGTCTTCGCCAGTGGCGCCGCCGCGCCACTTCGGGCCGACCGTGTGGATCACCCATTGCGCGGGCAGGTTGAACGCCGGGGTGAGTCGGACCTCGCCGGTCGGGCAGCCGTCGAATTGGCGGCAAGCGTCCAGCAGGCGCGGCCCGGCCGCATTGTGAATGGCGGCGTCGATGCCGCCGCCGCCGCGCAAGGCCTCGTTGGCGGCGTTGACGATGGCGTCCACGGGCAGTTTCGTGATGTTCGCTTCGATGGCTTCGACTCGGCCAACCACGCGCAATTCCTCCGTTCCGGCGGCACGGGGCCGCTTCGTGGCCACGCGGAAGAGAGGGTTCATTGGGGAGATTCCCTACTCTCCTCCGAGGCGCAATTCTCGGCCAAGGGTCGGCGAAGGTGGTCCGCTCCGACGGCAGAAGGGGTTAGCCAATACTGAATTGTGCGCTCGACAGGTCGCCGCCGAACGTCGCTTCGATGCGGTCGATCTGGTCTCCGAACGCGGCGAAGGCCGAGCGGCCGCGGCAGACGAGTAGTACCTGCCGGATGGAGGCATCCTGCGCAAGATAGTCAGCGACGGTCCGAACCGCGATTTCGGCGGCGCGCTCGAGCGGAAAGCGGAAGGTGCCGGTGCTGATCGCGGGGATGGCGACCGTTCTCGCGTCGTAGAGGCTGGCGAGGGTAAGGGCGGTCACGTAGCAACTGGCGAGCAGGCCGTCCTCGCCCTGCCCGCCGCCGCGCCAGACGGGTCCTGCGGTATGGATCACCCAGCGCGCCGGCAAGCGGAACCCCGGCGTAATCCGGGACCGCCCGACCGGGCAGGGCATGAAGGTGGCGCAGGCGGTGGCCATCTCCGGCCCGGCGCCCTGGTGGACCGCCCAATCGACGCTGCCGGGCGCGCCGCCGGACATGGTCGGGTCCACCGCGTTGACGATGGCGTCCACCGCGAGCGCCGTGATGTCGGCCTGGATCACCTCGATCGGTCGCACTGGCCCTTCGCCTTCCCGTCCTCGTCGCATGGTCGTTCACGCTGGGGAATGTACGGGCATTGGGCGATGGGCCGCCACAGGTACGAGAGCCGCCGTGTACGCAGCGTCAGGGCACAGGGCCTTTCGCACCCGATCTATCGGTTGCCACCGTTATCCGGCGACGCAGCCGTTGTAGAAGAAGACCTCCAGCACCACCCGCCCGGTCGGCACGTCGCCCGAGGTGTCGCCGAACGGCTGGCTTCCGGTCCCCTCGGTGAACGTCTCGGGGAACTCCGCGAA
>JAFAEX010000251.1 GCA_023423795.1 Chloroflexota bacterium
TCACGGCGAGATCCCTCGACAGGCTCGGGACGACGGGCGGTGGGCGGGCTCGGGATGACGGGTTCAGCCGGGATGACAGGATCCGCGCGGGATGACACGGGGCGGCATCCCGCGCGGATCGGATCAGACGATGTCCGGGTCGGCGGTGCGGACGGCCTCGGCGATGGCCAGCAGCGACGGGGTGAAACCTGCCCGGCTCGGCACGTATTCCGACGGCCACGCCGCGAATGCGCCCGCCTTGGCCGCCGGCAGCGCCGCGAACGTCGGCACCTGCGCCGTCATCTCCGGGCCGGTGGCGCTCCACTGGCGATCATCGACGATGAAGAGGTCGGCCGGGTACGTGTCGACCGCCTCCCAGCTCAATTCTTCCGAGAAGTTCTCGCGGTCCTCGGGCTGCACGACGTCGAGGCCGAGGTCGCGGAAGTAGCGCACGTCGGCCAGCTTCTCCGGGTTGCCGACCCAGAACGAACTGTCCGGCGTGCCGGCGATGAAGGCGACCGTCAGGCCGGGGTTGCCGGCAATGGCCTCCTCCAGCTCGGCCGCCGCCGCGTCGAAGGCATCGCGGTCGGCAATCACCTCCGGCGTGTCGAGATCGGCGCCGAGGGCGGCCGCCAGTTCCTCGACGCGGGCGATGGTCTCGGTCACCGGCTGGTCGATGAAGAGGATGTTGGCGATCGGCGCGACGGCCTCGATCTGGGCGATGGCACTCGGCTCCATGCCCCAGAAGTCCGGCGGGTAGGCCCACATATCGTTGACGATCAGGTCCGGCTGCAGCGCCGCCAGCGCCTCGATGTCGAACTCGCCGTAGGCCTCGCCGAGCGATGCGAGCGCGTCGAGGTCGAGGTCGCCGGCGAGGGATTCCCGCGTGCCGTCCGGCCGCAACCCGACGCCGTAGTAGGCGACCGGGCGGACGCCGAGGTCCCACAGCGCGGCGGCGACTGGCAGGTAGGCGACGACCCGCTCGGGCCGCTTGGGCAGGGAAATGGTCACGCCCGCGTCGTCCACGAACGTCCAGCCGCCTTCATCCCCCGCGTCGGGGGTGGCGTCCTGCCGCGCCAGGGTCGGGGCCGCGCCGGCGAGGGCGAGCGCCGCCGCGCCTGCGAGCAGTCCACGGCGGCCAAGTACGAACCCACGCTCGATGCCTGTCGATGACACGCTTTGCCTCCCGCGGCGCTGGCCCGCTCCGTGGCGGACGGCGCCTTTCCTCGTCGGCTAATTCCGACCGTTTCAGTCGGAATTAGGGTAGCGGGCATGCGGGGCGTCGTCAATCGGGCAGGCGGATGCGCGGGGAGCAGCACAGGTGCGGTCGAGATCGCGTGGCCGGGTCGCACAGCCTGTGCTCGGAACGCCGCCGGCGTCACCCACCCCGTCATCCCTCGACAGGCTCGGGATGACGGGGTGCTGGTCGGGGACGGGCAAGAAGACGGCGACGGTCGATGGAATCGGATTCTTAGCTCGCCGCTTCCGGCGCGCGCCGCAGGTGCTCGACCACGTAGTCCATCTCCTCCGGCGTGAGGCTGGCGAAGAACGGGACGGCGATCACGCGCGCGGCGAGGTCGTCGGTGGTCGGCAGCGGCCGGGTGGCGAAGCGGGCGAAGTAGTCCTGCTTGTCGAGGGTCGGCGCGAAGTAGGTGCGGACATCGACGCCGTGCGCCTTGAGGTACGCCACGATCGCGTCCCGCCGGTCGCGCAGGTGCTCCGGCACGAGGATGGAGAAGTCCTTGAAGGTGTGCGACGTGCCCGGGCGCACCGGCGGCGCGAGGAACACCGTTTCGCGCGCGATGCGGTCGGCGTAGGCGGTCGCCTTTTCGGCGCGGGTCGCCATCAGCTCGTCCAGCCGGCCGAGGTTGTGCAGGCCGATGACGGCGTGGAACTCGCTCATCTTGCCGTTGAGGCCGGGCGCGACGGCGTTGTAGCCGCCGGCGAAGCCGTAGTTGCGCATCGCGCGCAGGCGATCGACCAGCGCCTCGTCGCGGCTGGCGACGATGCCGCCCTCGCCGGCCACCAGCGTCTTGGTGGCGGAGAGCGAGAAGACCTCGGCGTTGCCGAACGTGCCGACGGCGCGCTCGCCGATCCGCGCGCCGAGCGCGTGGGCGGCGTCGTAGAGGACCGGGATCGGGTGGCCGGCGCGGGCTTCCGCCTCGGCGACGACCGCGGCGATCGCCTCGACCTTCGCCGGCAGGCCGTAGGTGTGGACCCCGATCACCGCCGCGATTTCCGGCTCGGCGGCCAGCACCGCCGCCAGGTCGGCCGGCGAGATCGTGAAATCGGGATCGACATCGACGTAGACCGGCACCCCGCCCGCGTACAGCACGGCCTGCGCGGTGGCGACGAAGGTGAACGCCGGCAGGGCGACCTTCTGCCCCGGCTGCAGCCCGAGCGCCTGGAGGGCGAACACCAGCCCGAGCGTGCAGGAGGACAGCGAGACCGCGTGGGCATCCAGCTTGTCGGAGAGCGCCTGCTCGAAGCGGGTGGCGTACGGGCCGAAGTTCGACAGCCGGCCGGTGGCGAGGATGTCGCCGAACTCGGCGGCGATCTCCTCCAGCGCCGGCAGGTCGGGGCGCACCAGCGGCACCGTCATCGTCGGGGCAGGCGTATGAGGCGCGACCGGTTCGGCCGTGAACGCTTCGCGCGGGGCAACGATGGCGACCATCAGAACACTCCTGGATTCCCGGCAAGGGACGAAATGGCCGCAGCGACCAGGCAGGCGCGACGTGCGTCGTCGGACCCGCGACCGTCCTGATACGGCTTCTCGGCAACCGTATCGGCTCTGCCATCAACTATCGCGGCACGATGTGATCCCGAATCCAATGGACGATGATGCATCAATGACAAGTTGGTGAAATTACGCGAAAACGGCCGCGCCGCGGCCGTTCGGCGAGCGTCCGTGGCGTATCCTCGCCGGCGACGCGCCCAGGAACCGGGCAGCATCGCCACGACGCAGCGCACAGGGAGATCATCCCCGCGGAATGAAAGCCACCATGGGGGCGACGCTCAGCCGTCTTGGGTCCCTCGGCAGCATCGACAACCGGAAGATCTTCGCGGCCGCGGTCGTCGTCGGGGCGCTGACCTTGCTCGGCAAAGTAGCCGGCATGGGGCGCGAACTGCTCGTGGCCGCGCTGTTCGGCACCAGCCCCCAGGTGGACGCCTACGTGCTCGCCTGGCAACTGCCGGCCTACGCTATCGACGTCTTCAGCGGCGCGTTCGCCGCGGCGCTGGTCCCCGCGTTCGTCGGGGTCCGCACCCGGGAGGGCGCCACCGCCGCCCGCCAGTTGCTGTTCGGCGTCCTCCTCGTCAGTTTCGCGCTGCTGGCGGTCGCCTCGCTGGTGGTCGCGCTGGCCGGGCCGACGCTGCTCGGGTTAGTGGCGTCCGGGTTCGGCCCGGATACGCTCGCGCTCACCCAGCACCTGCTCGTCATGCTGCTGCCGAGCGTCGTCCTCAGCGGGTTGGCGACGCTGCTGGTCGGGGTCCTCAGCGCCGACGAGCACTTCGCCCTCGGCAGCGCCTCGGGGCTGGCGGTGGCCGCGTGTTCGATCGCCGCGCTGGTCGGCTGGGGCCGGACGCACGGCATCACCGCGCTGGCGGTCGGGCTGGTCGTTGGGTTCGCGCTACAGCTCGCGATCCTCGCCTGGGGCGTGTGGAAGGCCGGCATGTGGCCGCTGCCGGGCTGGCGCCGGCAGGCCGCCACGGTGCGCCTCGTCATCCTGCAATACGTGCCGATGGTCGCCGGGATGCTGCTGATCTCCAGCACCGGTCTCGTCGATCAGGCGATGGCGGCGACGCTCGGCGGCGGCAACGCCGCCGTCTTCAGTTACAGCAGCCGGGTCGTCGCCGTCGTCCTCAGCGTCGGCACGATGGCGCTGGGCACGGCCGTACTGCCCTACTTTTCGCGGATGGTGGCGGAGCGGGACTGGGCCGCCATCCAGCACACGCTGCGGACCTACACCTGGATCATCCTGGCGGCGACGATCCCGCTGACGATCGGGCTGGTGGCCTTTTCCCGCCCGCTGGTCGGGCTGCTGTTCGAGCGCGGGGCGTTCACCGCGGCGGACACGGCGATCGTGGGCGACGTGCAGGCGATGCTCGCGCTCCAAATCCCGTTCTATTCGCTCGGCATCCTCTACGTCCGGCTGATCTCGTCGCTGAAGGCCAACCGCATCCTCATGTACGGCACGGTCATCTCGTTCGTCCTCAACATTGCGGGGAATTACATCCTGAAGGACATCCTCGGCGTGGCCGGCATCGCGCTGGCGACGGCCATCGTCTACGTGGTCTCCCTCATCTACCTTTCGATCATGCTGTCGCGCCTGCTGAAACGGGAGATGGCCGCGTGCGCCTGACGCTGGTGATTCCCGCCCTCGAAGCGGGCGGCGCCGAGCGGGTGATGACCACCCTCGCCAACGCCTGGGCGCAACGCGGCTGGCCGATCACGCTGCTGACCTTCGACGACGGCGCGAAGCCGCCCTTCTACCCGCTCGACCCGGCCGTCCATCGCGAGCCGCTGGGCATCGCCGGGGCGTCCGGGTCGCCGCTGGCCGCCGTCGCCAACAACCTGCGGCGGTTGCGGACGCTGCGCCGGGCCATCGCCGCCAGCCGGCCCGACGCCGTCCTCTCGTTCATGGACCAGACCAACGTGCTGGTGCTGCTGGCCACCCGCGGCCTCGGCATCCCGGTCCTCGTCGCCGAGCACAACGACCCGGCCCGGCACCCGGCCGGGCGCGGCTGGGAGCAATTGCGCCGCATCACCTACCCGTGGGCGGCGCGGGTGGTGATGCTGACCGAGCGGGCGGCGAACCACTTTCCGCCCGCGATCCGCCGCCGGGTCGCGGTGATCCCCAACCCGATCGTGCCGCCGGCCAACGGCGCACCCGCGTCCGACGGCGACGGATGGCGCGGCGAGACGCTGGTCGCGGTCGGCCGCCTGGATGCCCAGAAGGGGTTCGACCTGCTGCTGCGCGCATTCGCCCGCATCGCCCCGCACCACCCGTCGTGGCGGCTGGTGATCTGGGGCGAAGGCCCGCTGCGGCCCGACCTCGAGGCGCTCCGCGACGACCTCGGGCTGGGGAAGCGGGTCGTACTGCCGGGTACGACCGACCGCATTCATCAAGCATTGGACACATCCGACCTGTTCGTGCTTTCCTCCCGCTACGAGGGCTTCCCGATGGCGCTCTGCGAGGCGATGGCCGTCGGTTTGCCGGTGGTTTCCTTCGATTGCCCGACCGGGCCGCGGGAGATCGTGCGGCCGGGCACCGACGGCATATTGGTCCCGCCGGAAGACGTGCCGGCGCTGGCCGACGCGCTGGACCGGCTAATGGGCGACCCCGCCGAACGCCGCTGGCTGGCCGCACGCGCGCCGGAGGTGCTGGATCGATTCGGGCTGGAGCCGGTGCTGGCGATCTGGGACGACGTACTGCGGGAGGCGAGGCGTTGAACGAATCCCCGACCTTTACCGTCTTCACCCCGACCTTTAACCGGGCCGACCGGTTGCCGCGCGTCTACGACAGCCTGCGCGCCCAGACCTACCGGGATTTCGAATGGCTCATCGTCGATGACGGCTCGACCGACGGCACCGTGGGACTGGTCGAGGGGTGGATCGCCGACGGCGAACTGCCGATCCGCTTCGTCCGGCAGGACCACGGCGGCTTCCCGGTCGCCTTCAACCGCGGCGCGCGCGAGGCGAAGGGCCGCTTCTTTTTGGAACTCGACTCCGACGACGCGTGCGAGCCGAAGGCGCTGGAGCGCTTCAAGGCCATCTGGGACTCGATCCCGGCAGGGGAGCAGGAGCGGTTCTGCGGCGTCACCGTGCTGTGCATGGACGACGACGGGAAAATCGTCGGCGACCGGTTCCCGGCGCGGATCCTCGATTCGGACTACCTCGAAATGCGCTTCCGCCACAAGGTCGACGGCGAGAAGTGGGGGTTCCAGCGGCGCGACATCCTCGTCCGCCACCTCTTCCCCGACCGCGCCGACCAGACGTGGGGCCTGCTCGGCACGATCTGGAGCGCGATCGCCCGCGAGGGGTACAAGACCCGCTACGCCAACGAGCCGCTTCGAACCTACGAAGTCGCCAGCCCGGACTCGATGTCGCGCGACCGCGCCGAGGTCGTCGCCTTCAGCCGCCACGCCTACCACCGGGCGGTCCTCAACAACGACCTGCGCTGGTTCCGTTACGCGCCGGTCGAGTTCGCGAAATCGGCCATCCTCTACGGGCGCTATTCGTTCCACCGCGGCATCGGCGTCGCAGGGCAGGCGCGCGCGCTGGATTCGCTGCCGGCGCGGGTGTTCTGGGCCGCCTCGCTGCCGGCCGCCTACGCGATGGTCCGCCGCGACCGACGCCAGGATTGAGTGCCGAGTGCCGGGTGCCGAGTTGGTGCTGGGTGCTACGTGCTACGTGCTACGTGCTACGGACGGGCCATACTCGGCACTCGGCACTCGGCACTCGGCACTCGGCACTCGGCACTCGGCACTCGGCACTCGGCACTCGGCACTCGGCACTCGGCACTCGGCACTCGGCACTCGGCACTCGTCGTAGCACCCGTTGGAGGGCCGATGCGCCTCGTGATCCTCGCCCGTTCGCTCGATTACGGTGGCGCCGAACGGCAACTCGTGGCGCTGGCGACGGGACTGCACCGGCGCGGCCACCGGGTGACCGTCGCGCTCTTCTACGGCGGCGGCCCGCTGGAGCGCGAGGTGCACGAGGCCGGCATCCCCGTCGTTTCGTTCCAGAAGAAGGGGCGCTGGGACGTCGCCGGGTTCGTGGCCCGGCTGGCGGCCTTCCTGCGCCGGGAGCGGCCGGACGTCGTCCACGGGTACCTCGCGATGCCGGACCTGATGGCGCTGGCGCTGCGCCCGTTCTACCGGGGCAAGGTCGTCTGGGGCGTGCGCGGCTCGGCGGTTGACAAGCGCGACTTCGACCGGCTGGAGCGCGCGATTGACCGGGCCGAGGGCGCGCTGGCCCGTTTCGCCGATCTCGTCATCGCCAACTCGCACGCCGGCAAGGACACCGTCGTCGCGCAGGGGTTCCCGGCGGAGAAGGTGCTGGTCATTCCGAACGGCATCGACACCGACCGGTTCCGGCCCGACCCGGAGGCCGGGAAACGGTTCCGGGCTGAGATCGGCATGGCCGAGGGCGTGCCGCTGGTCGGCATCGTCGGGCGGATCGATCCGCAGAAGGACCACGCGACCTTCCTGCGCGCTGCCGCGGCGATCGTCCGCGAGCGGGAGGGGGTGCAATTCGCGTGCGTCGGCTCCGGCCCGGCCGCCGAACGCGCCCGCCTCGAAACGCTCGCCGCCGATCTGGGGCTGGAGGAGCGGGTGCGCTGGATCCCGGCCCGCGCCGACGTGCCGGCCGTCTACAACGGGCTCGACCTGCTGGTGCTCTCCTCCGCCTACGGCGAGGGGTTCCCGAACGTGGTGGGGGAGGCGATGGCCTGCGGCGTCCCCTGCGTGGTGAGCGACGTCGGCGACGGGGCGTTCGTGGTCGGCGACCTCGGCGCGGTCGTGCCGCCGAAGGACCCGGACCGCCTCGCCAACGCGATCTCCGGGACGCTGGACGCGCTCGCGGCCGGGACGATCGACCACACGGCGCTGCGGGAGCGGATCGTCGAGCGGTTCTCGCTGCCGCTGCTGTTCGAGCGCACGGAGAGTGCGCTGGAGCAAATCCTGCCGCCAGCAAAGGCGCGGCCGTGACGGTCGGGACGTACCGGACGCTGCTGGCCGTCGGGCTGGTGCTGGTGTTCTTCACCAACGCCGCCAACTACGGCCTCAATTTCGGGGTGCCGCCCGTCTTCTGGATCGCGGCGTTCGCCGCCGCCACGGCGCCGCTGGTCGTCATCGACCTGTTCCGAACCGGGCTGCGGATCGCGCCGATCGGCGTCTGGGGGTTCGCCTACCTGCTGGTCTCCTTCGCCTGGTTCGTGCCGTCGTCGCAATCCGCCGCCGCATGGCAGCAGGTGCAGACCCGCGTGCTCTCGGTCGTCTTCCTGGTGCTGGCGGTCTACCTGTTCTCCGAGGCGCGGGCGCTGCGGGCGGCCCGCGCCGCGATCGTCGCGTCCACGCTGCTGACGGTCGCGCTCAACCTCTACGAGGTCGCCTTCCCGATGACCTTCAGCGACATCCCCGGCCGCGCCTCGGGGTTGTTTGCCAACGTCAACCAGAGCGGGGCCGCGCTGGTGCTCGGGCTGATCCTCGGCGCGGAAGCGCTGCGGCCCGGGCTGCGGCTGCCGTATGCGCTGGCGGTCGGGTTGGGCATCCTCGCCACCGTGTCCCGGGCCGCAATCCTCGGCTGGGGCCTGGTCATGGCGCTCTGGGCCGCCCGCCGCGGCAACCGCGGGCCGGCCATCGCCGCCGGCGCCCTGGTGGTCGCCGCCGCCGCGCTGCTGCTGCTTTCCCCGTGGTGGGCAGGAGTCGAGCAGGCGCTGGCCGAGCGCGGCGTGCTGACCGAGAACGTGCGGGAACGGCTGGACGTCTTCGGCGGCGGCAACCTCGCCGAGTCCTCGACGCTGGAACGGCAGCAATTGGCGGCGCTCGGGTGGTCGGCCTTCGAGGACCACCCGCTGGCGGGCGCCGGCACCGGCGCATCGACCGAGCGGCCCTTTGAACTCGGCCCGCACAACATGTACCTTGCCATGATGGTCGATCACGGATTCATCGGATTGTTCCTGTTGCCGACGTTGCTGCTCGCCGCCGTATGGGGCGCGGACGTGTCACGCGCACCGGACGTCGTTCCCTTCGTCGTCTTCCTCGCCTTCTGGGGGTTCTTCAGCCACAACGTACTGGAAGAGCGCTACATCCTGCTCGCCGTCGCCTTCGTCGCCGCTGAGGTGGCGGGGCTGCGCCGGTCCTCAGCCACCGCCGGGCCGGTCCCGGTCGCGGCATGAGGGTCGTCCACGTCATCACCGGCCTCAACACCGGCGGCGCCGAGGTGATGCTCGCCCGGCTGCTGGCGGCCACGGATCGGGAGCGGTTCGCGTCCCGGGTGCTGGCGCTCGGTGGTTGGGGCCCGATCGGCGACGAGATCGCGGCGCTCGGCGTCCCGGTCGAAGCGCTCGGGCTGGCCGCCGGGCCGTCGCTGCCGGTGCAGGTCGCCCACCTCGGGCGCACGCTGCGGAAGGCGCGGCCGGACCTGATCCAGACCTGGCTCTACCACGCCGATCTCCTCGGCGGGCTCGCAGGCAAACTCGCGACCGGCGCGCCGGTGGTCTGGGGCCTGCACAGTTCCAATCTGGAGCCGGGCGTCGTCAAGCCGGGGACGATCCGCGCCGCGCGCGCCTGCGCCCGGCTTTCGGGGTGGTTGCCGAGCGCGGTCGTCTGCTGCTCCGAATCCACCCGCGACCTGCACGAGCGGCTCGGCTACCGGCGGGACCGGCTGGTCGTGATCCCGAACGGCATCGCCCCGGAGACGTTCCGGCCGGACCCCGACGCCCGCCGCTCGGTGCGCGCCGAACTGGGGATCGCACCGGACGCGCTGCTGGTCGGCCTCGTCGCCCGCTTCGACCCGCAGAAGGACCACCGGACGTTCGTCCGCGCCGCCGCCATCGCCAGCGCGGGCAACCCGCGCGCGCATTTCCTGCTCTGCGGCGACCGCGTCGCGCCGGACAATCCGGAGTTGCGCGGCTGGATCGAAGACGTCGACATCGCGGATAGGGTCCACCTGCTCGGCCGCCGGCGCGACCTGCCCCGGTTGCAGGCCAGCCTCGACCTCGGCACGCTCTCCTCGGCGGCGGTCGAGGCGCTGCCGCTGGTGATCGCCGAGGCGATGGCGTGCGGCGTGCCCTGCGTCGTCACCGACGTTGGCGATTCAGCCCGACTGGTCGGCGACACCGGGCTGGTCGTGCCGCCCCGCGACCCGGAGGCGCTGGCGGCGGCGTGGCTGGACCTGCTGGCGCTGGACCCCGGCGAGCGGGCGGCCCTCGGCGCGCGGGCCCGCCGCCGGATCGAGGAACACTACGCCCTGTCGGCGGCGGTCGGGCGGTACGAGGCGCTGTACGAGCGAGTGGGAGCGGGACCATGTGCGGCCTGACGGGGTTCATCGACGCGGCGCGCGAAACGCCCGCCGACGAGTTGCGCGCCGTCGCCACGCGCATGGCCGAGGCGATCCTCCACCGCGGGCCGGACGACGCCGGGGCGTGGGTTGATCCCGCGGCCGGGCTCGCCTTCGGGTTCCGGCGGCTCGCCATCGTCGATCTTTCGGAGGAGGGCCGGCAGCCGATGGCGTCCGCCTCCGGGCGCTACGAGATGGTGTTCAACGGCGAGATCTACACCTACCGCGCCATCCGCGCCGAACTCGAACGGGCCGACCCCGGCATCGTCTTTCGCGGCCACTCCGACACCGAGGTGCTGCTGGCCGCGATTGAGCGCTGGGGGCTCGCCAGGGCGATCGGGCGCGCGGCCGGCATGTTCGCCATCGCCCTCTGGGATCGGCAGGAGCGGAAACTCCACCTCGTGCGCGACCGGCTGGGCGAAAAGCCGCTCTACTACGGCTGGGCCGGAAAAACGTTCCTGTTCGGCTCCGAACTGAAGACGCTGCGCGAGCACCCCGCCTTCGCGGCCGAGATCGACCGCGAGGCGGTGGCGCTCTTCCTCCGCCACAAGTACATCCCCGGCCCGCGCTCGATCTACCGCGGGATCGCCAAACTGCCGCCCGGCACGATGCTGACGATCGATCCCGCAAGGCCGGGGCACGCGCCGGAGCCGGCCGCCTACTGGTCGGCGCGGGCGGTCGCCGAGGCGGGCGTGGCCGACCCGTTCCGCGGCGGCGAGGGCGAGGCGATCGACGCGCTGGAAGCGCTGCTGCGCGAAACGGTCGGCCTGCAAATGGTGGCCGACGTGCCGCTCGGGGCGCTGCTTTCCGGCGGTATCGACTCCTCCACGGTCGTCGCGCTGATGCAGGCCCAGAGCGCGCGCCCGATCGAGACCTTCACCATCGGCTTCGAGGAGCGCGGCTACAACGAGGCCGAGCACGCGAAAGCGGTCGCCCGCCACCTGGGGACGAACCACCGCGAGTTGTACGTCACCCCGGCCGAGGCGATGGCGGTCATCCCGCGCCTGCCGCACATCTACGACGAGCCCTTCGCCGACGCCTCGCAGATCCCGACCTACCTCGTGTCGGAACTGGCCCGGCGGCACGTCACCGTCGGATTGTCGGGCGACGGCGGCGACGAATCGTTCGGCGGCTACACGCGCCACCTGACCGGCGGCCGCCTCTGGGACCGGATGCGCCGCGTCCCGCGCCCCGCCCGCGCCCTCGCCGCGACGGGGGTCACCGCCGCGCCGCCCGCGGCGTGGGACCGCGCCATCGACGCGGCCGACAGCATCCTGCCGCTGCGCCTGCGCGACCGGGTGTCCGGCGACCGCGTCCACAAGGCGGCCGGGGTGCTGCACGCGGCCGACCCGGACGAGATGTACCGGCTGCTGGTGACCGATTGGGCCGATCCGGGCCGGGTCGTGCTCGGCATCGACGGCGCGCGGCTGGACGCGGGCGGGGCGTTTCGCACCGCGGGCCTGGGCCCGACCGAGCGGATGATGCTGCTCGACACGCTCACCTACCTGCCGGACGACGTGCTGGTGAAGGTGGACCGGGCGAGCATGGCGGTCAGCCTGGAGGTGCGGGCGCCGCTGCTGGACCACCGCGTGGTCGAGTTCGCCTGGCGGCTGCCGATGGCGATGAAGATCCGGGGCGGGCAGGGCAAGTGGGCCTTGCGGCAGGTGCTCTACCGCCACGTGCCCCGCGAACTGGTGGAGCGCCCGAAGATGGGTTTCGGCGTGCCGGTCGGCGCGTGGCTGCGCGGGCCGCTGCGCCCGTGGGCCGAGGACCTGCTCTCCGAGCGGCGGTTGCGGGCGGATGGCCTGCTCGACCCCGCGCCGGTGCGCCGCAAGTGGGCCGAGCATCTCTCCGGCAAGCGCGACTGGCAGGCCCAGATCTGGGACGTGCTGATGCTGCAGGCGTGGCTCGAGGCACAGGCGGGCAGCCGCTGACGGCGCTGCCCGCCGCTCGCCGAATCGTTCGTTCCCGCCTCCGTCGTGATGCGACGCGCCCGACCACGGAATGACGGGGCCGGCGTGTGGCTTCGTGAGACGCGCCCCGGCATCGAGACGGCCATTCGATTCCGTTCACGCAGCGTTCATGAATCGATCACGCGACTCTTAGTCTGACCACCCCACCCATAGACAAACGAACGAAAGCGAGAAACCGGCTGGCTCATTCGAGCTAG
Organism: Chloroflexota bacterium; assembly: GCA_023423795.1. GTDB lineage: Bacteria > Chloroflexota > Chloroflexia > Thermomicrobiales > UBA6265 > CADCWF01. The sequence continues at coordinate 12,213 of JAFAEX010000251.1, forward strand.
CCGGTTTTCCGTACCAAAAGGCAGCGCATCTTACGGACCCCATCTCCATGCGCATCGCGGCGGATGATGCTAGCATGATTCCAATGTGAATCTTGTATGAGATTCGCATGAAGTCGATCCACGACGGAGAGGGGCCGTCGCGGATCGCTTCCACGCATCGAGGGCCGCGACGGCCCCCTGACGGCGAGGGATGGGCAATGTTCGGAATGGGACGAATCGCGCGGGCCTGGAGCATCCTGGCCGTCGCCATACTCCTCCTGGCGTCGGCCGGTCCGGTCTATGATTCCGCCCCGTCAGCGCTCGCCGCCCCGGCGGCCGGGGCCGACCAGCCGGCGAGCGCCGACGGGGATGCGTCCGCGGCGGCCAAGGCCGAAAAGAAGAACAAGAAGAGCAAGAAGCAGAAGAAGAAGGAACGAAAAAAGAAGAAGCGGCAGCAGCGGAAGAAGAACCAGGGCAAGAACGTGAAGGATCCCGGTGGCAACCAGATCCCGTCTCGCCCCGGTCCGGGCGCCGAGGCGTGCCAGCGGATCATGGTCCCCGCCTACTTCGAGCCGCAGGAGTACTGGAACGAGATCAACCGCACCGCGCCGACGACCGGGCTGGTCATCCTGAACCCGAACAGCGGGCCGGACAAGCCGGACCCCACCTGGAAGGCCCGCACGGAGGAAGCCCAGGAGGTCGGCATCACCGTCGTCGGCTACGTACTCACCAAGCTCGGGGAGCGCCCGAAGAAGGACGTGAAGGCGGACATCGATCATTACTTCGAGTGGTTCGGCGTCGATGGCATCTACCTCGACGAAACGTCCAGCGATCCGAAGGACGTGGCCTACTACCGGGAGATGGCGAACTACGCCCGTTCGGTGAAACCGAACGCCGTCATCGCCGTCAACCCCGGGTTCACGCCGCCCGAAGAATTCATGCAGTTCGTGGACTACATCGAGACCTACGAGTTCGACTACACGAAGTACAGGACCCAGAAGTTCCCGGAATGGACGAAGAAGTACCCGGCGAAGCACTTCATCCACGTCGTCCACAGCGTGCCCGGCCCCGAAGCCGCCCAGGAGGTGCTGGCGCTGGCCCGCGAACGCAACGCCGGCTACGTCTTCATCACCGACGTCGAGAACACGGACATCATCTACAAATCGCTCGGCGGCAACCTGTGGGACGAACAGGTGAAGGGCGTCTGCGCGTAACGGGAACACTCGCCCGGTCCTTGCCGGCCCGGGCAGCGGCGACGGGCAGTCGCCAACACCATGCGTGCTAGCATTGGCCGGGGGACGAAATCGTCCCCCGGCCGATCGTTGTCGGCGCCGTCGTTCCGCCCGCAGGCTCCCGTCCCACCCATCAAAGGAGCATCGATGCCATTCGGGTCAGCGCCCCGCCTGTCAGGTTGCCTTCGCATCGCCGCCCTCGCGCTCGCCGCCGCGGCAATCTGCCTCCCGGCCCTCCCGTCCGCCGCGATGCCGAACGCGTCGCATCCGACCGCGCAGGTCTCGACCCCGACCGCGACGGCCGCCTGCCCGCGCATCATCGTGCCGGCGTACTTCGATCCGGGCCCGGAGTGGGACCGCGTGATCGCCGCCGCGCCGGTCGTCGAGTACGTCATCGTCAACCCGAACAGCGGTCCCGGCGAGGCCCCGGACCCGGAGATCCAGCGCGTCGTGCGCGAGTCCCAGGACGCCGGCATCAAGGTCCTCGGCTACGTCTTCACCGACCTCGCCAATGAAGACCCGGACGAGGTGAAGGCCCAGATCCGTGCCTACCAGGAGTGGTACGCCGTCGATGGCATCCACCTCGACGGCGTCCAGGACGACGCCTGGGCGATCCCGTACTACGCCGACATCGCCGAGGTGATCCGGGCCGGCGGCCAACCCTCGCAGCCCGGCGGCGAATCCCTGCCGGGCGTCGTCATGCTCAACCCCGGCTACGTCCCGGACGAGGGGTTCATGGCCATCGCCGACATCATCGAGGTCTACGAGTACTACTACGACAAGTACCCGGGGCAGGACTTCCCGGACTGGCTCGACAATTACCCGGCCGACCGCTTCGCCCACATCATCCGTGACGCGCCGGCCACGATCGAGGCGCTCGACACCTCGCTGGCGCTGGCCCGCGAGCGCAACGCCGGTTACGTCTACGTCACCGACCAGATCGATCCGACCGAATACCGGGTCCTCCCGGGCTACTGGGACGAGCAGGTCGCATCCGTCTGCCCGTAAGGGGAGAGGGGGACCCCGATCCGCCCAAGGGGCCGGCGGTCGCATGCGACGGCCGGCTTTTTCATGTTTTCCGCATTGTCCGCGGCCCGACGTGGCCCGATAGTACCCTGTACGGACAGGAACGGCGGCGGCCGCCGTTCCTTCGTGTCCGCCGTGCGACGGAGCGCCACGCGCGGGACGCTACCCGGAGGGAACGGGGATCGCTCCGCGAGCGCGATCGTCCGCCATGTGAGGATGGCGCATGTTCGCTCGACAATCCGCAACCCGTCCGCTCCGCCGCGCCGTCGGCGGAGCGCTGGCGGTCGTGCTCGGCTTGCTCGCGGCCCCGGCCGCGGAGATCGGCTTTTCGCGGCCCGTGCCGCTCGTGGCGCAGGCCCAGTCCTGCCCGGAGATCGTCGTTCCGGCCTACTTCGACAACGACCACGAGTGGAAGGAGATGGCCGATACGCGCCAGGTCGGCATCGTCGTGCTCAACGTCCAGAGCGGGCCGGGCAAGCGGCGCAGCGCCGTCATCGCCCAGCGCGTGCAGGCGGTGCAGGCATCGGGCGCGGAGGTGCTCGGCTACGTCCCGACCGACCTCGCCGCCCGGCCGCCCAAGCAGGCGAGGAAGGACATCCGGAAGTACTGGCAGTGGTACGGCGTGGATGGGATCTACCTCGACGAGGTGCAGAGCGAGAAGCGGTACGTGCCGTACTACCGCAAACTCTCGCGGACCATCCGCCGCGGGCCGGCCGGGAAGACCTTCGTGATGCTCAACCCCGGCTACACCCCCCACCGCGCCTACATGGCCCTGGCCGATGTCATCGAGAACTACGAGTACTTCCACAACCGCTACGCCGGCCAGCGGTTCCCGGCCTGGGTCGCGAGTTATCCGCCGGAGCGATTCGCCCACGTCGTCCACAACGTGCCCGACAGCCCCGCGGCGCTGGAATCCACGCTGGCTTTGGCGCGGGCGAACAACGCCGGGTACGTGTTCATCACCAACCTCCCCAACCCGCGCCAGTACAAGGGCCTGCCGAGTTTCTGGGACGACAAGGTAGACGCTCTGTGTGGTTGACGATGCCGCACAGACCCTCTTGCGCATCGAATGACAGGAGCGGCATAGTTCGCCCAGCGAGGGGGAATCGCTGGGGCAACTCCGGTAGGGCAGGGGTACGACGGTGAAGCGATACGCATTGGGATTCATGCTGGCGGCGGCGCTCGTCGCGCTCCCCGCGAGCGGGGCCGGCGCGCAGGCAGACGCCGGTTGCGACACGCTGACGGCGGACGAGGCGCAAGTTCTCCTCGACAGCCAGCCCACCTACGCCAACCGGGACCTGCTCGATCCCGACGGCGACGGCATCGCCTGCGAGCCCGACGAGATCGCCGCCACCACGCCGGCCGACGGCTGCGACCCGGCCGACGCCACCACCGGCACGGCCGACCCCTCCGGCGCCGACGCCGCCGACGACTCCACCGCTGCCGACGGCGCGGGTACGGGCGATGCCTCCGGTGCGGACGGCGTCGGCGACGGCTGCGATCCCGCCGAGGCGGCCGCTGCCCCGGCCGACGGCTGCGATCCGGCCGATGCCGCGGCCGGTTCCACCGGCGCCGATGCGTCGGGCGCGACCGACGCGTCGGCCACGGGCGATGATGCGGCCGATGCCGATGCCTCCGGCGCGAACGATGCGGCGGCGGGCGGCGCGGCCGACGTGGCCGATCCCTGCGATCCCGCCACCGGGCGCGGCGGCTCCGGCGTCACCGTCAACGGCCTGCCTTCGACCGGTGTCGGCGCGGCGAACCCGGCGACGCTCGTCGCCCTGCTCGCGGCGGCCTCCGCGCTGGGCGGGGTCGGCGTCTCCACCATCGGGCGGTTCCGGGCGCGCGACTAAACGCCAGGCGCTGTCCTGCGCGGCCCCGCCCCCCTTCGACGGGGCGGGGCCGCGTCCCGTTTCGGGCCGGGCGGCCTGCCCGCCACGGCGAAAGGAGACGAGTTCCGGCGTGCGGCTGATGTTCGTCGTGACCCGCGCCGACGCCATCGGCGGGGCGCAAATCCACGTCCGCGACGTCGCGTCCGCCCTGCTGGCGCGCGGCGACGAGGTGCGCGTCGTCACCGGGCGGCGCGGGCCGTACACCGAGGCGCTGCGCCGTGCCGGCGTCCCGGCCGTCGAATGCCCCATGCTGCAACGCGCCATCGACCCGCGCCGGGACCTGCCGGCGGTGGCCGCCCTGCGCCGGGAGATCGCGGAGTTTCGGCCCGACGTGGTCAGCACCCATTCCAGCAAGGCCGGCATCCTCGGCCGCTTCGCTTGCGCGGCGGGCGGCCCGCCCTGCCTGTTCACCGCCCACGGCTGGGCCTTCGCCGAGGGCGTGCCGGAGCGGCAGCGCAGCGCCTACCGCCTCATCGAGCGAGCGCTCGCACCGCTGGCGGCGCGCATCGTTTGCGTCTCCGAGCACGACCGGCAACTCGGCATCGCCGCCGGGATCGCGCCGGACCGGATGGTCACCATCCACAACGGGATGCCGGACGTATCGCCAGACCTGCGGGCCGCGCCCGGCAAGGACGGCCCCGTGCGGGTCGTGATGACCGCGCGGTTCGACCGGCAAAAGGACCACGCGACCCTGCTGCGCGCGGCGGCCCCGGTCGCCGGGCTGCACCTCGACCTCGTCGGCGACGGCCCCGGCCTGCCCGCCATCCGCGACCTCGCGGATGACCTCGGGCTCGGCGACCGGGTGCGTTTCCTCGGCCACCGCGACGACGTGGCCGCCGTGCTCGCCGACGCCCACGCCTTCGCCCTCGTGTCGCACTGGGAGGGGTTCCCGCGCTCGACCCTGGAAGCGATGCGGGCGGGCCTGCCGGCGGTGGTCACCGACGCCGGCGGCAGCGCGGAGGCAATCGCCGAGGGCGAAACCGGATTCGTCGTGCCGCGGGAAGACGCCGCCCGGCTGGAGGACCGCCTGCGCCGGCTGACGGCCGACTCCGTCCTGCGGGAGCGCATGGGCGCGGCCGCCCGCCGTCGCTACGAGGCGCACTTCACCTTCGGACACATGCTCGACCGGACCACCGAGGTGTATCGCTCGGTGGCCCGCCGGTGACGCGCCCGCGTCGCGGCGCACCCGGATACGGCGCTGCTACCATGACGGGCGCGATCGTCGCGCAGGAGATCGGCCGACGGGCGGGCATCGTCCCACGCGGGGCCGCCGGGAACGCATGACCATCGAACCGCACACGCTGCTGCGCGCCGTCCGCCGCTGGTGGTGGGCCCTGCTGCTGGCCCCGTTCGCCGGGGTGGCCCTCGGGCTGGCCATCGCCGCCGCGCAAGCGCCGCGCTACGAGGCGACGGCGACCGTCGTCGTCGTGCCCACCCGCGAACCGGGCGTGCTGGTCTTCGACGACATGGAGACGGGCTCGCGCCTGGCCGACCTGTACGCCCACTTGGCCACCGGCGCGCCAATCCTCGCCGCCGCCGCTGCCGAACTCGACCCGCCGGCGGCCGCCGGCGATCTGGCCGAGGCGGTCGCCGCGCGGTCCGTCGCCGACCTGCCGCTGATCGAGATCGGCGCGTCCTCCGGCGACCCGGAGCGGGCGGCGGCCACCGCCAACGCCGTCGCCGGCGAACTGGTGCGGCGCATCCGGGCCGACGAAGCCGGCCGCGTCGCCCCGGTGCAAGCGACCCTCGACGCACAGATCGCGCGCGACAGGGACGCGGCCAGCGCCACCCCCGGCGCAGTCGTGTCCGACCTCGAAGCCACCGCCGACACCATCGCGCTGCGGGTGGCGGCCAACGACGCCGCGGCCACCGTCTGGGCGCCCGCCACCCCGCCGACGGAGCCGGCCGCCCCGCGCCGGATGGTACTGGCGGTGCTGGGCGCGCTGGTCGCGCTGATGCTCGCCGGGGCGGGCGTCCTCCTCGCGGCGCTGCTCGACCGGCCCATCGCCGCCGCGCCGCGCGGGCGCCGGCGGTAGGGCAACGGACGGCAACGCCGCCTGTCGCTCGCCATGCGGCCGCAAGCGTCGTTCACCTGCCCGGGCCGAAGCGACGGCCCGGCGGCAGCGCACCTCGCTCAGGTTCGGGCGAGCGCATCCGCCTCGCTGGCCCGCGCGTCGTATTCGGCGCGGGCGGCGGCGATCTCCGGCAGGTGGTCGATCGTCCAGCCGACGATGCCCTGCACCGCCTCCCACAGCGTCGCTCCAAGCGCGGTCAGCCGGTATTCCACGCGCGGCGGCACCACGGGGTAGACCGTCCGGTGGACCAGTCCGTCCCGCTCGAGTTGGCGCAGCGTCAGCGTCAGCATCCGCTGACTGATCGTGCCGATCTCCCGCTTCAGCTCGCTGAACCGGCGCGGACCGGTCCCGAGCATGGCGATCACCAGCAGCGACCACTTGTCGCCCACCAGGTCGAGCACGCGGCGAATCTCGTCGCCCGCCTCGGTATTGCACATGTGACCGAGTGACTTTTTAGTGCCGTCTTCCATCATGCGCAACGGTACCATATCCTCCTGTCAGTTACCGATGAGAACCGGCTACCGATCGGATAGTTGGCGCCGGTTCACAGTTGAGGGAGGAACCCATGAGCGCCACGATGACCGTTGCCGCGAACGAACTCGGACTGCGTCCCGGTCTCTGGGTGGTCGACCACACCCACTCGGCCGTGTTGTTCTCGATTCGCCACCTCGGGCTCGCCAGGGTACGCGGGCGGTTCGATCGCTTCGACGCCGGGCTGACGGCAGGCCCGACGCTGGCCGAGACGCACGTGGCAGCGACGATCGACCTCGCCTCGATCGACACCAACAACGCCGACCGCGATGCACACCTGCGCTCGACCGATTTCTTCAACACCGACGACCATCCGGAGATGCGCTTCGTCACGACCTCCGTGACCGGGAGCGCGCACGATCTTCGGGTCGTGGGCGACCTGACGCTCAATGGCCGGACCCGGCCGATGACGCTGGCTGTCGAGTTCAACGGCATCCAGGAGTTCCCCGGCCGGGGCATCCGCCACGCCGGGTTCACGGCCACAGGCTCCCTGCGCCGCAGCGAGTTCGGCATCGAGTTCGGCATGTTGCCGATCGGGGTGGACACCCTCGCCCTTGGCGACGAGGTCAAGATCGAACTCGACCTCGAGTTCGTCGAACCAGACGACGCGGCGCGCTAAGCCATCCCAATCCCCCGAGCCGGCGGAGCCGCGGGGAGCAGGGGCGGCGCCCGCACACCGCCGAACCGGCATCGATTCGGCGCGCTTGGGACAAGCACCTGCCGATCCGGACGTGCCGAGCGGTCTCGTCGCCATCCCGCAACGGAGGAAGACGAGAC
>JAFAEX010000256.1 GCA_023423795.1 Chloroflexota bacterium
CGGGCGACGGGCGACGGGCGACGGGCGACGGGCGGCAGTCGGGGGTCGATAGACGGTAACGTGGTCGAGGCGGCCACGGCGCGTTCCGTAGCGCCTGTCGCCCGTCGCCCGTCGCCTCGTCATCCTGCCGACCCGTCCCCGGCCGCGTGCTACCATCGAAAGTCGTTCGGGGGATGGCCGCATCCCGTCGTGCGCGAGGGCAGGAAACCGTGAGCGAAAGGGCCGACCGTTCGACCGCCGTGGCGCTGCCGGAGACGCTGACCGTCGCCGTCGGGTCGGCGACCGCCGTCGGCGGCCGGCCGTCGAACGAGGACGCGGTGCTGGCGCTGGAGATGCCGCCGGCGCCGGGGCAGCCGCCCGCGTTCGTGCTGGCAGTCGCCGACGGCATGGGCGGCCACGCCGACGGCGAGGTCGCCTCGGCGCTGGCGGTGGAGACCCTCCGCAACGCATTCGCCGGCGACGGCGGCGCGGACCCGGCGCTGACGCTCAAGCAGGCGTTCCGCAAGGCCAACGAGGCGATCTGGGAGCGCGGCGCGGGCGACGAAACCGGCCACATGGGCACGACGCTGACGGCGGCGGTGCTGAAGGGCAAGTACGCCACCATCGCCTCGGTGGGCGACAGCCGGGCCTACCTGCTGCGCGGGCGCGGCCTCACCCAGGTGACGAAGGACCACACGCTCGTGGCGGAGCAGGTGGCGCAGGGGCTGGTCAAACCGGCCGAAGCCCGCGAGCACCCGCAGCGCAACGTGCTCACGCACGCCCTTGGCACCCGGCCGAAACTCGATTCGAAATTGCCGCCGATCTACGAACTGGCGCTGCTGCCGGGCGACCGGCTGCTCCTCTGCTCGGACGGCTTCTTCGACGTGCTGGAGGACCGCGACTACGCCGAAACCCTGCTGGCGTCTCCGGCTGCCGAGGCGGCGAGCGCCCTGGTGGCGCTCGCTACCGGCCGCGGCACGACCGACAACGTGTCGGCGGTCATCGCCGAGGCGGTGCCGACCCGCGTCCCGACCGCGCTGCCGGTGGTGGAGGAGCGCGGCGGCTTCTCGGTGGCCGTCGCGGTGGCCATCGCCGCCATCGTGTTGATCGCCGTGATCGCGGCGGTGCTGGTGCTCGGCGGGTTCGTCGGGTAGCGGGCGGGCGCCTCCGTCAGCCCGGCTGTCCGGGGTTGAAACCCCTGGCTACGCCAACGAAACCCCTCCGGGGTTGAGCACGGGTGGTGGCCGCCTTGTTTTGGCAACCGCCATCATCGCGCCGGCTCGACTGATGCCCGGACGCTCGTGGCAAACGCCATAATCACCGGGCGGGCCGCGGCGGTGGCCGCATCGGATTCGTAGCCATCAAAATCGCGCCAATCCAGGCGGCGGAGCGCGGCGGTGCAGGTGCGTGATGACGGTGGTTGCCCATTCGATCCGGCGGTCGGGGACGTGCGGCGGCGAACCGAATCGCACAATTGCCGACATCGAATTGACGCGTGGCCCGCACCGGCGTTTCGATGTGGCGTTCGGGCGGGGCGCTCGCCGCGCGTCAGGGGATGCAGCGGTGGCGATACGAGGCCGTCGTCGTAAGGGAGGGACCCGACGGGCTCCGCATCCGTGCCCGCATGTGCTGGCGAGGCCGGGCCGATGACGGAACCAGCGACGCCCGTCGTGCCGCCGGTGACGGTGATCGATGCGCATACGCACGTCTTTTCGGAAGAGGTGGTCTCCGGGCGCGATCGCCTGTGCGGGCGCGAGCCGTGGTTCGGCCACCTGTACGAGAACCCGAAGGCGGCGCTGATCGGCGCGGCCGAACTGCTGGCCGCGATGGACGCCGCCGGGGTGGGGGAAGCCATCGCCTGCGGGTTTCCGTGGCGCGACCTCGGGCTGTGCCGGCAGGAGAACGACGCATTGGCGACGGCGGCCCGCGCCAGCGGCGGCCGCCTGCACTGGCTGGCCAGCGTGCCGCTCGGCGGCGGGAATACGGCGGCGCGGGAGGCGGAGCGCACGTTCGCCCTCGGGGCGTCCGGGTTGGGGGAGTTGAACGCCGATGGGCAGGACTTCGACCTGCTGGATGCCGCGTCGCTGGCGCCGGTGGTCGAGACGTGCGTCGCCAGCGGCCGGCCGGTGATGCTCCATGCGTCGGAGCCGGTGGGGCACGTTTACCCCGGCAAGGGCGCGGCGACGCCGGACCGGCTGGCGGCGTTCGCCGGCGCGTTCCCGGACCTCGACATCGTGCTCGCGCACTGGGGCGGCGGGCTGCCGTTCTACGAACTGATGCCGGAGATCGCCACGGCCTGCGCCCGCGTGGTCTACGATTCAGCCGCCTCAACCTACCTCTACCGCCCGGCGGTCTTCCGGGCCGTGCTGGACGTGGTCGGGCCGCACAAGGTTCTCTGGGGGAGCGACCATCCCGTCCTCGGCATGGGCCGCTTCCTGCGGCGCACGCTGGCGCAGGCGGGGTTGCGCGACGACGAACTGGCGCCGGTGCTCGGCGGCAACGCCCGGCGCGTCTACCGGCTGCCGGGACCGGGCGAAACGGCGGGAGGAACGACGTGATCGCGGGTGTGCGGGGCCGAATCGACGCGCGCCAGCCCGACGCGCTGCTGATCGACGTCGGCGGCGTGATCTACCGCGTCCTCACCTCGCTGGCCACGCTGGAAGACGTCGGCGAGGACGGCGATACCGTCCGCCTGCACACGCACCTGTTCGTCCGCGAGGACCAACTCACCCTCTACGGTTTCTCGACCACCGAAGAACTGCGCCTGTTCGGGACGCTGATCGCCGTCACCGGGGTCGGCCCGAAGATGGCCTGCGCCATCCTCGGGCGGTTCCGGTCGGATGCGCTGGCCGCTGCGATCGACTCGGAGAACGTGGCGATGCTGGCGACCGTCCCCGGCGTCGGCCGCAAGACGGCATCGCGCTTGATCCTCGAACTGCGCGGCAAGATCGTGCCCGGCGACGCGCCGGCCGCCGCGCCGCCCTCGCCCGCCGACGCCGAGGTGCAGGAGGCCCTGCGCTCGCTCGGCTACACGGCCGCCGAGGCGCACGCCGCCGTGTCCCGCATCCCCCGCGACGCGACGATGACCGTCGAGGAGCGCGTCGTCGCCGCGCTGCGGGAGTTGGCAGAGCCGTAGCCGTGGTGCTGGGTGCTACGTGCTACGTGCTACGACGGGGTCGGCGCGTCGGCGCCGTCTCTATCGACGTGATCGTTGCTCCTGCGTAATCGGCGTTAGGGTCTACGCTCGTCTTGGCACGTAGCACGTAGCACGTAGCACGTAGCACCCAGCACCACGTCACCGGCAATAATCGAGGATGACCTGGATCGTGCTGGCGGTGGGGCGATCGACGCGCTCGTAGGCCTGGGCGACGTCGGCGAACGGGACGGTGTCGGTGAGGAGGCGGTCGAGGTCGAGGCGGCCGAACCAGTCGCGCACGTGCTCGGCGCGGCGGGCCAGCGAGTGGGTGGCCGACAGATCCGGGCCGATGCCGCCGACCTGCGAACTCTTGATCGTGATCCGGTTGTGGTGGAACTCGTCGGAGAGGGCCAGCGCCTCGCCGGTGCCGCCGTACCACGAGAGCGCCACCACGGTCGTGTTCGGCGCGGCGGTGCGGATGGCTTCCTGGAGCGCGGCGTAACTGCCCGAGGCCTCGATGACCACGTCCGCACCGCGGCCGCCGGTGCGCTCCCGCACCGCGAGGGCCACGTCGAGGGCGGTCGGGTCGAGGCATTCGTCGGCGCCGACGGCGAGCGACATCTGGCGGCGTTCGGGCACCCGCTCGACGGTGATGACGCGCCCGGCCCCGGCATGGCGCAGAAACTGGGTTACGAGCAGCCCGACGAGGCCCTGTCCGAAGACGACCGCCGTGTCGTCGATGCGGATGTCGGCGTCGAGGACGCCGCCGTAGGCCGTGTTCAGGTTCGAGTAGAGGACGCCTATGGCCGGGTTGGCGAGGGCCGGCAGTTTCGCCAGCGATGCCGCCGGGGCCACGTAGGCGGTTTGGTGGGGCTGGTAGGCGTAGACCAGATCGCCGACGGAGAGACCATCGACGTCCGGGCCGAGGGCGACGACGCGCCCGACGTTGGCGTAGCCGTAGGCGAGCGGGTAGCCCCAGTGGGTATCGCCGGCGGTCCAGTAGCCGCGCTCCGGGACCGCGCCCGATTCGGTTTCGGCCACCGGCAGGAAGAGCCGCAGGTCGCGGTCGTAGCGGCGCGACCACTGCGGGGCGAGCCCGCGGTAGACGTTCATTTCGGTGCCGTGGCTGATGCCGGAGAACAGCGTCTCCACCAGCACCTCGCCGGCGCCGGGTTCCGGCAGGCGGCGCTCCAGCAGCTCGATCCGGCGCGGCGCGGCGATGGCGGCGATGCGGGCATCGCGGATCGCATCGATGCGGGGTTCGTCGGGTGGCGTCATTCGTGTCCCTTCTCCGTACGGTTTGGATCTGTGCGCGGTCGGGCGTGCTGACGGCAGTTACGGTCTCGCCCGCTTCCTGTGAACGCCGGATGAACGGTCCCTCCCCTGCGACGACGCGGTGGCGGGCGGCGATGGCAAGGTTCGGGTTCGAACGAATCTCGTATCAGCGCCGTCTCACCCGTCATCCCGAGCTTGTCGAAGGATCTCGTTATCGAGTCGAGGAGCCGAGAAGAAACGAGATCCCTGGACAAGCTCGGGATGACGAGCAGGCGGGATGACGGGTGGGGTGGACTGCCGGGGTTGCCTGTTCGCCCGCGCGACCATTTCGGCCACCCGTCCTACCCCTTCACGCCGCCGGCGGTCAGCCCGCCGACGAGGTAGCGCTGGAAGTAGAGGAACAGCAGGGCAGGCGGCAGCGAGATGATGACGCCGCCCGCGGTGAGCATTCCCCAGTCGATGGTGAACTGGCCGAACGCGGCCTGCAGCGCGAGCGGCAGCGTGCGCGATTCGGACGAGGTCATCAGCGAGAGGGCGAACAGGTACTCGCCCCACGCCAGCAGGAACGCGAAGGCGGCGACCGCCACCGTGGCCGGGGCCATCAGCGGCAGGATGATCTGCCACAGGATCTGGAACGGCGACGCGCCGTCGATCGTCGCCCCTTCGTCGAGGTCGCGCGGGATGTCGTCCATGTACCCCTTGAGCATCCACGTCGCGATCGGCAGGCCGAGCAGCAGGTAGGCGATGGTCAGCCCGAGCAGGCGATCGGTGAGCCCGAGCTGCCGCAGGGTGAGGACGAGCGGGGCGACGATGACGATGCCCGGCAGCATCTGGACCGCGAGGATCGCCCCGGAGAACGCGCCGCTGCCCCGGTAGCGGAAGCGCGACAGGCTGTAGGCTGCGCAGAGTCCGGCAAAGGTCACGATGAGCGCCGATGCGCTGGCGACGATCAGGCTGTTGCGGAAGGCGGCCTGGAAGCCGACCGCGTTCCAGATCCGCTCGAAGTTCGCCAGCGTCACCTCGGTCGGGAGGATCGCCAGCGGGCCGCCGAACATCTGCTCGCGCGGTTTCAACGCGGTCAGGTAGAGCCACACGATGGGGAAGACGAACACGCCGACGACGACGGTCGCGAGGATGTCGAGCGCGATCGAGCGCAGCCGGGGCCGGCGCGCGATCCCGGTTCGGAGGTCGTGCGAAGCGCTCATTCGTCCTCCCGGCCGAGCACGCGCAGGTAGACGACGGAGAAGGCGACCAGCATCAGCAGCATGGCCACGCCGATGGTCGCCGCGTAGGAGAGTTCCAGTCGCTCGAAGAAGAGCCGGAAGAGGTAGACGCCGACCAGCAGCGTCGATTCGCCGGGGCCGCCCTTGGTGATGACCCAGACGAGATCGAAACTGTAGAAGGCGAGAATGCCCAGCACGAGGCCGGTGACGACGCTGACCCGCTTCAGGAGCGGCAGCGTGATGTCGCGCAGTTGCCGCCACCGGCCGGCGCCGTCGATGGCCGCCGCCTCGTAGAGTTCGCCGGGGATCGACTTCATGGTCGCCAGCAGGGCGATGGCCATGAAGGGGATGCCCTTCCAGGCGCTGATCGCGACGAGGGCGGGCAGGACGGCGTTCGGCTCCGTCAGCAGCGACCGCTCGCCGGCGATGCCGAGTGCGGCAAGCAGGGCGTGCACGGTGCCGAACTGGCTGTCCAGCAGCCAGCGCCACGTGTAGCCGACGACGATGGTCGGCGTCACCCACGGCAGCAGCAGCGCGCCGGTCAGCAGGCCGGTGACCTTCGACCGGCGGTTCAGCAGCAGCGCGAGTGGCAGGCCGACGGCGAACTCGAGCGCGACGGTGCCGACGGTCCAGACGACGGTGCGGCCGAGGCTTTGCCAGAACAGGGCGTCGCCGAGCAGCCGCCGGTAGCCGTCCAGCCCGGCGAATTGCGGCGTCTGGTTCTGGAGCAGGTACCAGTCGGTGAAACTGAGCCAGATCCCGTAGGCGATGGGGTAGAGGCTGACGGCGATGACGATGGCCATCGCCGGGGCGATGAAGGTGTAGCCCGCCCGCCGTTGCTGCCGCGCCAGCGAGGTGCCGGAGCGGGTGGACGGCGCGACGCCCGCGTTCACGGCCATCGCGCCCGCCTTGCCGCGGCCGGGCAGGCGGCGTCCGGCCGCGGGCGGCCGGTCCGGGGACGGGTTCGGTGCATGGATCGGCCCTCCGGG
>JAFAEX010000018.1 GCA_023423795.1 Chloroflexota bacterium
CCAACGCCGTCATCCCGAGCCTGTCGAGGGATGACGGCGTTGGGCTCGGGACGACGCGGGGAATGGTGGTGACGCGGGGCTCTGCATGACGGACGGGATTTGCCCGCCGTAACGGACGGCATCTGCCCGCCGTGCCGCCCATCACCGCGGCTGCGTCGCCCGTCGTTTGCCGCCGGATGCGCGCTACTCCAGCACCCGCTCCTCGACGAACGTCAGCGTTTCGTCGAGTTCCGGCAATTTCTCGCGGACGAACGCGCCGATGTCGTCGCGCCGGGTGAAGGGCAATTCGTAGCGCAGGCGCACCTGCACCCCGCCCTCGGTTTCGTCCCAGCGGGCGCTCTGGTGGGGCGCGAGCAACCCGCGGTTGATGGCGGGCAGGGTCATCCGCACCAGCCGCTCCCGGGTACGCCGCCGGAAGTCGTTCTCCTCGTCGGCGAACAACCCCGGCGAGGTCGCCCACAACTCGACCGCGAAGCCGTCGCTGCCGACGCGGACATCGACGTGCCCGGCCTCGTCGTCGGCGGCCACCGTCCAGCGGCCCTCGTCGTTGACCGTGCCGTAGGCCCAGAACCCGGCGTCGGCCAGCACCTGCCGCACCGGGTCGAGCGCGCGCCGGTCGGAGGTGAGGGCGGCCGCTTCGCCCGCCGGGTCGTCGTCGTCGGGGTCGGCGGGCCGGATCGCCCATTCGTCCGCATCCCCGTTCGCCTCGGGGGAATCGGACTCGGAAAACGCTCGGTCGCTCATGGTGGGGATGCTCCGTGGTGGGCGGACGCCCGTTGGCGCGAAACCGTACCACGGGTCGGGAGGCACGAACCGGGCCGTCCTGGCTCCCCGGATGGGCGAACGGGCGCGTTTCGGAATCGCCTCTCCCGTCATCCCGAGCCCGTCGAGGGATGTCATGCGCGAGTCGAGGAGTCGAGGAGTCGAGGAGTCGAGGAGTCGAGGAGAAACGCGATCCCTCGACCGGCTCGGGATGACGAGGTGGTGGGCTCAGGATGACGCAAGGTCGGGATGACGATGGCGGCGGCAAACGCGGCGAAGGCCCGGTTCGCCGGCGTCAGCCCGCCCGGTGCGCCCGAATCAGCGTGACCGGGCAGGTGAAGGTGCCGTCCGCTTCGACATGGAGCGTTTCGCGCACGCTCGGCGAAACGGCGGCGAACAGCGCGCGGATCTGCTCGGCGGTCGCGGCCGGGGTGCGCTGCCGCGCCGTCCAAGGGCCGAACTCCAGCCGAAGCGGGAAGCGTTCCACCTCTTCGGCCTCCAGCCCGGCCGCCGCCAGCATCGCGATCCACTGCGGCACGGTATGGTCGCGGACGTGCGACGGGTCGCGCAGCACCTCGATCGCGTTCAGCACGGTGTCGGCGGCGTAGTCCTCCGGCGACACCACGTCCACCAACAGCAGCCGCCCGCCGGGCGCCAGCACGCGCGCCCATTCGCGCACCGCCGCTTCCGGCCGGGGGACGTGGTGGGCGGCGTAGCGGCAGGTCACCACGTCGAACGCGCCGTCCGGGACGGGCAAGTTCTCGGCGTCGCCCCGCTGGAACGTCGCGTTGGCGAGGCCGCGCTCGGCGGCGCGCCGCCGCCCTTCCTCCAGCATCGACTCGGTCAGGTCGATCGCGAGCACCGAGGCGACGCGCGGCGCGAACGCCAGCGCGGTGTGCCCGGCGCCCGACCCGACGTCCAGCACCCGCTCGTCGCCGCGCAGGTTCGCCGCGGCCAGCATCGCCTCGAGGTCCGGCCCGCCGGCGTGGACCGCGCTCGTACCGTATGCGGCGGCCATCGCGCCGAACTGCCGCTGCACCGTTTCCCGGTTGCCCGTCTCCGCAACGCTCACCGCGGTTCCTCCCCGTTCCTGCCTCACATGGTCCGACTCTATGCCGAATGAGGTCATATGTCCAAGTCGGGTTTCGGCGCATATCAATAGCGATCACTTATGATCCGGCAAGACACCCCGAGCCAGGCAGGAGGAGCGGGACGATGGAACTCCGGCAGGTGCGTTACGTCGCCGCCGTCGCCCGGCATCTCCACTTCACGCGCGCGGCCGGCGAACTCGGCCTCGCCCAGCCGGCCCTGTCGCAGCAGGTCCGCGCGCTCGAGCGCGAACTCGGGGTCGAACTGTTCGACCGCACCGGGCGCCGCGTGCGCCTGACCGAAGCCGGCGCGGCGTTCGTCGTCTGGGCTGAACGCATCCTCGCCGACGTGGCGGCCGCCGAAGCCGAGATGGCCGAGTTCGCCGGACTGCGGCGCGGGCGCGTCGTCGTCGGCGCGACCCCCGTGCATGCCGTCGGCCGCGTCGATCTGCCCGGATTGCTGGCCGATTTCCACGTTCGCCACCCCGGCATCGAGGTCGCCCTGCGCGAAGCAACCACCGACGACCTCGTGGGCGACCTGCTGCTGGGGCGGATCGACGTCGCCGTCGGCGCGCTCATCGGCGGCGCGGTCCCGGCGGGCATCTCCGCCCACCCGTTGTACGCCGAGGACCTCGTCGTCATGACCGCGCCCGGACATCCGCTCGCTGCCCGGTCTCGCGTCTCGGTGGCCGACCTCGCCGCCGAGGCGCTGGTGCTTTCCACGCCCGGTTCGCCGATCCGGCGGGCGGTGATGGCCGCGGCCGACGCCGCCGGGGTTTCCGTGCGCGTCGCGTTCGAGGCATCCGAGCCCGCGCTGGTGCGGTCCCTCGCGGCGCGCGGGCTGGCGGTGGCGGTCGCACCCCGCTCGCTGGCCGACGAGCCCGGCGACCCCGTCGCGATCCTCCCGCTAGACGGTTTGCCGGGCCGCACAGTGGCGCTGCTCTGGGCGGCGGAGCGGCCCCGCCCGGCGGCCTCCCGCGCCTTCCTCGCCTTCGCCCGGGGGTGGGCCGGCAACCGCGCGACCGCCGGTGGCGCGCCTTGATACGGCCGCGAGATGCCGCGGATGCGCGGCGGGGCAGCGAACGGCCGGGTTCCGCGCGCATGCCGCGTCGTCGGCATTGTTCCCGGGACACCCCGGACCGTGCCGCAACGGGCGGGGTCGGGTTCCGCGCCGCGTGCGTTTCGGAGGTTTATTCGGTATTTGTTCGGCATTTATTCGGTGTTTATTCGATCGTGGAACGCCGCGAACGTACGCGGCAGTACGCCCGATTCGCGGTTTCTTCGCGACCCCTCCTACGCTCAGTGCCTCGGACTCGCGTTTCGATGCATGCGCAACGTTGCACCCGCGTGATACGGCGTCCGCGTCGATCCGCTGGGTGTCGTTTGGCTGACAGGGTGTGCCGAAGAAACCCGGTTTCCGCATGGGTATGGGAAAACCGCCACCGAATAAACGCCGAAAAAATACCGAATAAATGCCGAATAAACTGGCCCGGTTGCGATGCCGACCCGTCCACTGGCTACGTTGGACGCTCGGACGGCCGTTGCGCACCTGATGCGGACTTCGCCCGTCCTCAGTCCGGGAGACGGTTCGTTCGCGTAGTCCGGGGTATGTGGGCAACCGCCATCATCGCGCCCGCTCCGCTGATGCCTGGACTATCGTGCCACCTGCCATCATCCCGAGGCTGTCGTAGCCCGTGGCCAGATCGGCGTGGCAACCGCCATCAGGAGCGGAACGTGCCCCGGCCGGCTCACGCCCATTCGCGGGCGAGCACGGCGTAGATCAGCGAATCGGCCCACGCGCCCTTCACGAACGCGTTCTCCCGCAGGTGGCCTTCGCGGCGCATCCCGAGTTTTTCCAGCACCCGCCACGACGCCGCGTTCGCCGGGTCGCAATCGGCCCAGATGCGGTGCAGGCGCAGGTCGCGAAAGCCGAACGCCACCATCGCCCGCGCCGCTTCGGTCGCGTAGCCGCGTCCCCATGCGCTGGGGTGCAGCGTGTACCAAAGCATCGCCTGCGCGCGGTCCTCGTCCAGGCCGAGACCGCAGCGCCCGATCAAACGGTCGTCGGCGGCGAGGATCACCGCGAGGTCCCACGTTCGGCGCGGAACGCTCGCCGCGTCGGCCAGCGCGCCGAGCACGTAGGCGCGGCTCTCGTCATCGGTGCGCGCGTCGAACGATTGGTAGCGCGCCACCTCGGGGTGCGATTCGACCGCGTGGAGGGCGGGCCAGTCGTCCTCGGCGAACTCGCGCAGCAGCAGGCGTTCGGTGCGGGGTTCCACCATGGCGACCGGCTCCCGTCCGTACCGATGCCGTCAGGCGCAGACGGCGTTTGCGATCGCCAGCAGCCCGGCGAGGCAGCGATCCGCGCTCGGCACATCCACCCATTCCTCGTCGGCGTGCGCGCCCGCGCCGAGCGGCCCGTAGACGATTGTCGGGATGCCGGCTGCCGAAAGCAGCGCCGAATCCATCCAGCCGAACGCGCCGGTGATCTCCGGTTTGCGCCCGGTCGCGCAGGCGATGGCATCCCGCGCCAGCACCACGAACGGATCGTCCTCGGCGACCTCGAAGGGGTCTCGCCAGAGCGTCGTCCGCAGCGCCGCCTCGAACCGGTGGTCGTCGAGCGCGGCGGCTTCGAGGATGGCGTGGATCTCGGCTTCGACCGCGGCCGGCGATTCGCCAGGCATCGTCCGCCGCTCCAGCGAGAGCAGACAGCGGTCGGGGTAGGTCGAGAGTTCCGTGCCGCCCGCGATCAGCGAAGCGTGGACCGAGCCGCGCCCGAGCAGCGGGTGGGGCTCCCGCTCGCCCAGCCGGCGGTCGAGCATCGCGACCCCGGAGAGGACCGGCCCCATCGCCGCGATCGCGTCGATGCCCTCGTCCGGCAGCGAGCCGTGGGCGGCCCGGCCGCGCGTTTCCACTTCCAGCCAGGCGAACCCCTTGTGGGCGATGCAGAGCGCCTCGTCGGTCGGTTCGGCGACCACCGCCGTGTCGGCGCGGACGGTCGCCGCCAGCCGCTGCGTGCCGACGCTGGCGAACTCCTCGTCGGCCACCGCGGCGACGATGACGTCGCCCGCCCAGCCGCGCCGCACGGCCTCCGCTCCGGCCAGCATGATCGCGGCGAGGCTGGCCTTCATGTCGTACGCGCCGCGGCCGTAGAGCCGGTCGCCGTCGATGCGCGGCACGAAGGGGTCGGCCATGCCGCCGCCGCCGACCACGTCGGTGTGGGCGTTCAGGAGCAGCGACCGCCCGCCGCCGCGCCCGCGCGCGATCCCGACCACGTTCGGGCGGCCCGGCGCGGCGTCCTCGACCGTCACCTCCAGACCCGCCCGCTCCAGCCAGCCGGCGACGAAGCGGGCGATCTCGCCTTCGCCCGCGCCGCCCGGCACGAGGTCCGGATTGGTGGAGTCGATCGCCACCAGCCGCGCGGCGAGGTCGGCGAGGGGTGCGACGGGACCGGTCATCGGCGTCCTCCGGGCCGGCTGGCGACGGTTCGCTCAGACGGCGACGTGCCGCTCGCCGCGCAGCGCGGCGTCGGCCGCGATGGCCACGCGGTAGAAGTAGGCGTCGATGTTGGGGATGAACGCCTCACGGCCGAACGAGGCCGCCACCGCGTTCGGGCCGTGCGGCCGTCGCAGGTCGCCGACCATGTAGGCGCGCCGATCGTCGCCGGCGAGGAACTCGAGCAGGTCCGGCAAGCGGAAGCGGACCAGCCCGGCCAGTTCCGCCGGGTTCGGCCGGTAGTCGGCGAGCGGCCGGTCGTCGCGCAGCAGCAGGATCTCCTGGAGTTCGCGGTCCACGATGCCCGCCTGCGCCTCGTTCGCGCAGACCCGCGTCCCGAGCCGCCGCAGCGCCGCCGGGTCCGGTTCGATCCCGATCTCTTCCCGCACCTCGCGCAGCGCCTCGGGCAACCCTTCGCCGAAGCCGAAATGGCCGCCGACGGTCGCGTCCAGTTTGCCGCCCCAGGTGTCCTTCGCCGTGGAGCGCTGCTGGAACAGGAGGAAGGCGCCGAACTTCCGGTCGAACCCGGCGACCCAGACGTGCAGCGAACGGTGCCAGTCGCCGTCGCGGTGGACGGCCCTGCGCGGTTTTGCCTGCCCGGTCGGCGTGCCGTCTGCGCGCACTACCTCGAAGAGTTCCGCCGGGTCCTGCGCGGGCGGACGATGCGTGATTGCTGGCTCGGCGTCAGGCACGGCGGCTCCGAAGCGACGATGACCGAAAACGGGCGCGATCCGCCGCGGGCGGCAGTATATGGGCGCAGCGCGGCGGACGGGTGGCGCCGATCCCGGTCAGCGGGTCGCGCGATCCGCCGGGCGCACGCCGACACCGCGCTCCCGAAACCGTCAGCCGATCCGGAGGCCGGCCCCGTCGTGTCGCCCCATCCGCCGCCCTACCGTGGGCCCCACAGACGGGAACGACCCCACGCGACGGAGGAGACCACGATGGACCATCGGCGATTCGATGACCTGGCGAAGGGAATGGCGGACGGGCGGTCGCGCCGGGGCGTGATCCGCGCCGGGCTCGGCGGGCTGGCCGCCACGCTGGCGACCGCGCTTTCCCCGCACGACGACGCCCGCGCCGCGAAAAGGAACAAGAAGAAGAACAAGAACAAGCGGTGCAGGCCCAAGTCCGTCCTCGCTGCCTGCACGGCAACCGCCCAGTGCTGCCCGAAGGAAACCGGCCGGACCTGCGGCAGCACCACCTGCATCGGGTACCCGCTCCAGAGTTGCTGCAAACCGGCCGGCGGACGCTGCTCGGTGGACTGCGATTGCTGCGGCGCGACGTCGATCTGCGTCGGCGGCTTCTGCGCGACGCTGTAGCGTCCCGGACGGCGGCTGCACGAACGTGGCAGCCGCCGGCGCCGCCGCCGCGGTGGCGGTTGCCGAATTGAAGCGGGAACCGGCGATGCGCGCCCGGGACTGGACGTCCCGGGCTACGGGAACGGAGTCCCTTCGGGACTGACGGAAGGGGTGTCCGGCGTATTTCGGCAACCGCCATTATCCCGGGGCTACGGGGGCGACCCCCCCAGGGTCGGGATCGAGCGGTGCTGGCATCGAACGGGCAGCGGCACCATCACCGGGCACACGCGGCAGGGGTATTGGGCGCAATCGCACCAACCCATGGCGGTTCGTTTGGGACGCCTACCCGGATGCGCCGTGCTCGTCGCAGGCCAGCGCGATGCGGGAGAGGCTGTTCCACCACTGCTCGACCGGCGCGCCGCGTTTCCATTGGGAGACGGGCGTCATCACCCGGCGCAGCACGGCGCGGCGGTAGTCGGCGAGGAAGGCCTCCCACGGGTAGTCTTCGACCCCGCCGTCCAGCAACCGCGCATGGTAGGCCGCCAGCAGCCCCGGTTCGAGCGCGCGCCGCAAGTCCGGGTCGAAGCGCAGGGCGATCTGCGCGGTGAGGTCGATCGCCGACGGCTCGATCGACCACGCCTCCCAGTCCAGCAGCACGGCCGGGCCGCCCGCGAGCGGCGTCAGGCAGTTCCAGGCGTGGGCGTCCCCGTGGACGATCGTCACCGGCCGCTCGCCATCATCGAGGAGATCTTCCCAGGCGTCGGCGGCCGCGGTCAGCGCCCGGCGCATCCCCGGCGAGAGGTAGCGGCCGAGTTCGGCCAGCAGCGCGCGGGCGTCGTCGGCGGCGCGCAGGCGGCGGGCGAACCAGTCCGGCTCGCGCAGCGCCAGCGCCTCGTGCAGGTCGGGCGATTCCCACCACGCGGCGTGGAGGTCGGCGAGCGCCAGCACCGCCGCGTCGGCCTGCTCCGGCGTCGGCGGCAACCCGCGCGGCGGCCGGTCGTGGGTCGGTTCGAGGTCGGTCATCAGCAGGTGGTACGCCGCCGTTCGCGGGTTCCACGCCGCCGCCCAGGCGAGGGGAGCCGGCGGATTGGGCATGGCCGGGGCCATCTCGGTGTAGAAGGTGAACTCCTTCAGCCGCCGCCGCCGGGCCGTGGGCGAGGTGTCCTCGGCCTTGCCGATCTTGAGGATGAACGACGACGGCAACCCCGCCGGGGCGTCCTCCCACGTCGGGACCAGCCGCAGCAGCAGCGACAGCGGCTTGCCGCGAAACCGCTCGACCGCCAGGTCGCGCACGCCGCCGGCCGGCAGGTGCCCGCCGTAACGCAGCACGCCGGCCAGCCAGCGGGCCGTCACCTGGCGCGGGTCGGTCAGCGGTGCGGTCGGATCGGTCATGGCGGCGTCCCGGGCATCGAACCAGCGGCGGGCGACGGTCGCGGATGCCCGCGGCGCCCGCGCCGATGATAGCGGGCGCATCGTCGCCGCCGCGCGGCGCGGCCACGAACGTGACCGGTCCGGCCGCCGTCCGTCGTCGGCCCTTCCGGCATCACGTGTCCGTCTCACGCTCCGCCGCCGTTCTTCCAACCCGTCATCCCGAGCCTGTCCGAGGGATCTCGTTATCTGCGCGAATCTGCGCAGATAACGAGA
>JAFAEX010000045.1 GCA_023423795.1 Chloroflexota bacterium
TCCCGAGCCTGTCGAGGGATCTCGTCTCGACTCCTCGACTCCTCGACTCCTCGACTCGTTTACGAGATCCCTCGACAGGCTCGGGATGACGGCGACGGCGGGGCCGTCACATCGTCACACGCGTTCACGGCGCACCGGAGACATCGGGCATGCAACGGGCTGAGACGATGGAAGCCGCAGGAGCGACCCGCGAGCGCGGCACCGCCCCGGCCGCCGCCGCGCGGTGGCTGTTCCGCGCCCAGGAGGGCATCCTCCTTCTGGTGCTGATCGTGCTCTGCCTCGTGCTGTCCCGGTTGTCGCCGGTGTTCGCCTCGGAACGCAACATCTTCGTCCTGCTCAGCCAGATTTCGATGACGGCGATCACCGCCATCGGGATGACGCTGCTGGTGATCGGCCGCGAGATCGACCTGTCGGTCGGGTCGATGCAGGCGTTCGTCGGCGTCGTCGCGATGCAGGCGCTGAACGCGACGGACAACCTCGCGGCCGGGCTGGCAGTCGCCATCCTCGCCGGGGTGGTCGTCGGGCTGGTGAACGCCGGGCTGACGCTGAAACTCGGGATCAACTCGTTCATCGTCACGCTGGCGATGCTGTCGATCCTGCGCGGGCTGGCCTACACCTTCACCGACGCCTCGGTGCAGAACGACCACAAACTGGAGTCGTTCAAGGCGATCGGCACCGGGTTCGCGTTCCAGTTGCCCGGCATCGGCCGGGTGCCGTGGCCGGTGGTCATCACCATCCTGGTCTTCGTCGTGTTTGCGATCCTGCTGACCCGGACAACCTTCGGGCGGGCGGTGTACGCCGTCGGCGGCAACCCACGGGCCGCCGAGTTGTCCGGCATCCGGGTGAACTTGACCAAGACGCTCTGCTTCGTGGCGACCTCGACGCTGGCGGCGCTATCGGCCTTCATCCTGATCGCGCGGATGAACTCCGGGCAGAACAACGCCGGGTTCGGATTCGAGTTGCAGGTGATCGGCGCCGTGCTGCTGGGAGGCGCTTCGCTGGCCGGCGGGCAGGGCACGCTGATCGGCACGCTGTTCGCCGTGCTGCTGCTCGGGGCGCTGAACAACGGCATCGTGCTGCTGGGCATCAACTCCAGTTGGCAGCTGGCCGTGAACGGGCTGGTCATCATGCTCGCGGTCCTGCTCGACGCCCGCCGCCGCCGCGCCACCGGGCAGGATTAGTCGAGTCGAGGAGTCGAGAGGTCGAGAAGTCGAGGAGAAGAAGACCGGCATCCCGGTCGCAACGGCGTCATCCCGAACACCCCGTTCGTCATCCCGAGCCTGTCGAGGGATCTCGTCCTTCACTCGCATCGGGGGTCACGACGAGATCCCTCGACAGGCTCGGGATGACGAACGGGGTGGCGCTCGGCTCGCCGCTCGCCGCTCGCCACATCGTCGTCGCACGGAGTACGTAGCACGCAGCACCCCAGATCGTCGTCGAGGAGGATCCCGATCCCGTGAACGCGCCCGAGACCGCGCCGGTGCTGGAGATGCACGGCATCCGCAAGACGTTCCCCGGCGTCGTGGCGCTCGACGACGTGGACTTCGAGGTGCGCGCCGGCGAAGTCCACGCGCTGCTGGGCGAGAACGGCGCCGGAAAATCGACCCTGATCAAGATCGTCGCCGGGTTGTACCGGCGCGACGGCGGCACGATGCGCTTCGCCGGGGAGGACGTCGATTTCCGCTCCCCGGCCGACGCGCTGGAACGCGGGATCAAGGTCGTCTACCAGGAACTCGACCTCGTGCCGGGGCTGGGAGTGGCCGAGAACGTCTTCCTGGGCAACTACCCGAAGACATCGCGCGGTCTGGTCGATTTCGCGGCGCTGCGCGCGCGCACGGCCGACCTGCTGGCGGACCTCGGGCTGGAGATCGACGTCGAGCGGCCGGTCGGCGAACTGCGGGTGGCCGAGCAGCAACTGGTCGAGATCGCGCGGGCGCTGTCGCGGCAGGCGCGGCTGATCATCATGGACGAGCCGACCTCGGCGCTCAGTCCCGGCGAGGTGGACCGCCTGTTCGCGGTCGTCAAGCGGCTGCAGGAGCGCGGGGTCGCCATCGTCTACGTCTCCCACAAACTGGACGAGATCTACCGCATCGCCGACCGGGTGACGGTGTTCCGTGACGGCCGCCGGGTGGTGACGGAGCAGGTCGGCGAGACGACGCCGCGGCAACTGGTGTCGTGGATGGTCGGGCGCGATCTGCAGGACCTGTTCCCGAAGACGCCACCCGCGCTCGGGCAGACGCTGCTGGAGGTCCGGGATGTCTCCGGCTCCGGGCTGCACGGCCTCGATTTCGAGGTCCGCGCCGGGGAGGTCGTCGGCGTGTTCGGCCTGATGGGCGCGGGCATCAACACGCTCGGGCGGGTGCTGTTCGGCGCGGCCGACCGCGACCGGGGCGAGGTGCGCCTCGACGGCCGGATCGTCCCGCCGAACGCGCCGCGGGCCGCCATCGCCAGCGGCATGGGGCTGCTGACCGAGAGCCGCAAGGACGACGGACTGGTGCTGCCCCTGTCGGTGCGGGCCAACATGACGATGGCTTCGCTGGCCCGCTTTTCCAGCCTGTCGTGGATCCACGGCGGCGACGAATCGCGGGCGGCCGCCGAGTACGTGAAGCGGCTGTCGATCCGGACGCCGTCGCTGGCGCAGAAGGTCCGATTCCTCAGCGGCGGCAACCAGCAGAAGGTGCTGATGGCGCGCTGGCTGCTGCGGCAGGACGCGCTCAAGTTGCTCATCCTCGCCGAACCGACGCGGGGCATCGACGTCGGCTCGAAGGCCGAGATCTACCGGCTGATCGACGAGATGGCGCATCGCGGGATGGGAATCCTGTTCATGTCCACCGAGATCCCGGAGATCCTCGGCATCTCCGACCGGATCCTCGTGATGCGCGAAGGGCGGATCACCGCCGAAATCGCGCAGGCCGAGGCGACGCAGGAGAAACTCGTGGCAGCCGCCGCGGTCGGCGACGACGGCGCGGCGCGGGAGGCGGCCTGATGGCGGCGGCCCACCCCTCCCCTACGGCGCAGGCGCCCGGGCGGCGCGGCGG
>JAFAEX010000115.1 GCA_023423795.1 Chloroflexota bacterium
CCCGGCGGCCACGGCAGCGGGAACGTCTCGAAGCAGGTGGTCGGCGTGTAGCGCGGGCGGTCTTCCAGAGACGTGCCCATCCGCAGCGACCAGACCTCGTGGGCGCGGGAGTGCAGCACGCCGAAGAAGTAGTCGTCCTCGCGGGCGAAGACGATCAATTGGTGGTCGGGCGTGGATGTGCCGTCGCTCCAGACGAACAAGCGATGCTTGGCCACTGTCGGCGTTACAAAGAAGCGTGTCAGGCCATCGAGCGCCCGGCGCATTTCGGGCCTTGGGCGCTCGTGAATCCACCATTCCTGTCGCTTGCTCCGTGATGCCTGCCGTTCCGGTTTGACGTGCTCCCGCACGTACTCGAACGGCGCTTCGTAGAAGGCCGCTTCGTGCTCCGGCATGTCCACGCCGAAATCGACGATCCACATGCCGCGCGGCCGGCGCGTCACGTCCAGCCCGTTCACCCACGGCCGTACCACGTCGCTGTTTGGCCGCCCGTTCGGGTTGGCCGGCAGCGCCAGCCCTGCGCGGGCAAGGTCGCCGGGGATGTCGAACGCGCCGCCCTTGGTGTCGCCCATGAAGGCGAGCCCGGCGTTCTCCGGCAGCCGCGCCGCGCTCGTGATGTCCGCGCTGCTCGTCAGGTCGGCGTTGATCGCTGGCACCGGCTCGCCGTTCAGGCAGCGTTCGATCTCCGATCCGTCGTCGAAGCCGACAATGGAGATGCGGACCGCCGCGCCATCGAGGATTCACGGTTCGTCCGACCACGCCATGAAGATGTCGCCGCTCTCCTTGATCCGCCGTAGCACCTCCCGGTTCGCCCCGCCCCGGATCGAGTTGGTCGCCAGCAGCCCGGCACGCTTCGCCGCGCCCGCGGCGATCCGCTGCCGCGCCTTCTCGAAGAAGTAGCAGGCGAGGTCCGATTCTCGCGCCACGTCGCCGGTGTAGACGGCGAACAGGTCGTCCACGTAGTCGTCGCCCAGTTCCGCCCGCAGCCGCTTTCCTCCCAGAAACGGCGGGTTCCCCACGATGAACTCCGCCGCCGGCCACTCCGCTTCCGTCGCCGCGCCCGCCGCGTCGCGGGTCAGCAGCGCGTCCTGCAACCAGATCGTCTCCAGCGGGGCGAGCACCGGCTCCGACCAGCCGAACCCGTTGTCCAGCCGCCATTGCAGGAAGCCGATCCAGACCACGACCTGCGCCAGTTCCCGCGCGTAGGGGTTGATCTCCAGCCCCAGCACCTGCTCCGGCCCGACCAGCGGCAGCCCCTGCGGCAGCCCGTGGAGCGCGCCGAAGGCCAGCACCTCCTCTTCGAGGTCCATCAGCGCCGAGAGCGTCACGTACAGGAAGTTGCCCGAGCCGCAGGCCGGGTCCAGCACCCTGACTCCCGCCAGCCGGTCCTGGAACGCCTGCACCCGCCGCCGGAACGCGTCCTGCCGCCCGTTCGCCGAAAGCCGGGCGTGCTTGCCCTCGCCGTTCAGCGCCGCCAGCGCGTCCTGGCGCGCCGCCTCCCACTCCCGGCGCAGCGGCGCGATCACCACCGGCTCGATCACCCGCAGGATGTCGTCGCGGTCGGTGTAGTGCGCGCCCAGCCGCGCCCGCTGGTCCGGGTCCAGCGAGCGCTCGAACAGCGTGCCGAAGATCGCCGGTTCGACGGCCGACCAGTCCAGCGCCGCGGCCTCGTCGAGCGCCGCCAGTTCGCCCGGCAGCAGGTCGAGCGGGTAAGAGGCCGCCGTTGAAGCGCGGGACCGATTCCAGCCAAATGGAGCCGCCGTCGCGCATCGCGGCGAACAGCCCGGCCGCGTTGGCGGCGAATCCCTCCGGGTGGCGGCGGTGGTGCGCCAGCAGCCGCGAGAACAGCCGCTCCGGCAGGATGCGGGCGTCCTCGGCGAACAGGCAGAACAGCGCCTGCACGAGGAAGTGGGCCGCCCGCCGGGGGTCGGTCCCGCGCGCTTCCAGCAGCCGGGCGACGGCCGCCACGCGCTCGGCCGCCTCCCGCGTCACCTCGGCGGCGGTCACCCGCGGGTGGAGCAGGTCCGGGTCGAAGAACAGCGCCCGCAGCGCGCGCTGCCCCTCCGGCGCGCCGATGGCGTCGAGGTCCAGTTCGATCGTCTTCTTGGGCGCGCGGGTGAAATTGGTGTGGATGACGATGCGGCGGATGTCGGAGACGACCAGCAGCGGCGGGTTGTCGAGGTCTTCCCGGTACTGGAGCAACTGCCGGTACGCCCGGTCGAGGTCGGCCCCGGGCGCCTTGTACTCCATCGCGAAGTGGTCCTTGAGGAACACGTCCGCGAAGCCTATGCCGCCGCCGGTCTTGGCCACCCGCCGCTCGAAGGCGAAGAAGCGCCCCTCCGGGTCCGCCTCGGCCGGCAACTCCGCGCCGACCAGCGCGCACAGGTCGAGGAAATGCTGCTGCGCCGCCGCCCGCTCGGTGAGCACGGCGGAGCGCCACTTGCGCTGGAACTCGACGGCGTTCATCGGCGCGGCTCCGGGCGACCGCCGGAACGGATGCGGCCCCTCGGCTGGATTGTCCACGACCGGCGACGCCCTCGCCATCCCGGGCGAGCCGAGGAGTCGAGGAGTCGAGGAGTCGAGAAGAGAACGAGATCCCTCGACAGGCTCGGGATGACGATGGGGGTCCGGGATGACGACGGCGGCCCGAGATGACGGCGGCCGCAACGCCCGTCGTTCGTAGGGGAGGGACCCGTGCCCTCCCGCGTTCGCCGGCGATCACGACGGGATGGCGCGGGTCCATTTGTACCGTCAAAATAGCCGGAGGTACCAGATATTGTGGTGCGGACCGCACCCGCGACCCAAGGCCGGACCGTCGGGGTCCGCGCCGACCGAGGGGCCGCCGACCGCACCGGCGGACGTACGCACCGCGCGTCCCCGGCGGCGAGGCACTTACGAAGAACTAGTCGGAACAGATGGCGCGGGTCCCTCCCCTACGAACGAACGTCGAGGTCTCGCGAGTGAACCGCGGAATCCCGCGCTGGCCGCCCGAAGGCCGTTTCCGCGCCGGGGCGGTTGAGGCGATGCCCGGCTTCGGGTTGAATGCGCTCCACGCCAACCATCGGCGCGCCGAGAACGCGGGGAGCCTCGCATGAACGCGCGAACGTCCGGCCCGTCCTTCGACCACGCCGCGCTCACCCGCCGCTCGCTGCTCGCGGCGGCCGCCGCCGCCCTGATCGGGTCGGCGCTACCCGTGCGCGGGGCCCGCGCCGGGGCCGGTCGCTGGGTGGCGGAGGTACACCTGCCGGCCCCGGCGATCGCCGCGCAATCCGGCGATCCGCTCCCGTCGTGGACCGACGGCCCGCGCCGG
Source organism: Chloroflexota bacterium (assembly GCA_023423795.1). Classification (GTDB taxonomy): domain Bacteria; phylum Chloroflexota; class Chloroflexia; order Thermomicrobiales; family UBA6265; genus CADCWF01. The sequence continues at coordinate 3,308 of JAFAEX010000115.1, forward strand.
CAGGCGATCCTCGATTTCGTCGCCGCCGCCACCGACGAGGCGACCACCGACTTCATCGACGTGCCCGACCGCATCGCCACCTTCGACATGGACGGCACCCTCTGGGTCGAGATGCCGATCTACACCCAGAACGCCTTCCTCTACGACCGCCTCGCGGCGTTGGCGCCGGACCATCCCGAGTGGAAAACCACCGAACCCTTCGCCTCGGTGCTGGCCACCGACGGCGACGCCATCCTCACGCTCGACGAGGCCGGGTGGGAAGCGGTCACCTCCGCCTCGCAGGTCGGGCTGACCATCGAGGAGTACGTGGCCATCGCCGCCGAATGGCTGGCCTCGGCGAAGCACCCGCGCTTCGACCGGCTCTACCCCGACCTCGTCTACCAGCCGATGCTGGAACTGATGGCCTACCTGCGCGCCAACGGGTTCCGCACCTTCATCGTCTCCGGCAGCGGGCAGGAGTTCATGCGTGCCTTCGCCGACGCGACCTTCGGCGTCGCCCCGGAGCAGGTGGTCGGCTCCACCTTCGAACTGGCCTACCAGATGGGCAGCGACGGCACGCCGGACATCGTGATCGACGCCACGCCGCTGACCGACAACAACTTCGCCGGCAAACCGGAGGACATCGCGCTCTTCATCGGCCGCCGCCCCGCCGCCGCGTTCGGCAACTCGACCGGCGACCAGCAGATGCTGGAGTGGGCGAACGGCGGCGACCGCGCGACGCTGATGATGCTGGTCCACCACGACGACGCCGTGCGCGAATACGCCTACGGCCCGGCCGGCGGGCTGCCGAACACCCACGTCGGCACGTTCACCGAGGCGCTGATGACCGAGGCGACGACGCGCGGCTGGTCCGTCATCAGCATGAAGGACGACTGGGGCCGGATCTTCGCCTCGCCCGACTAGCCGCGCCCGCGGTGCTCGGCTCGCGAGATTCGCCACCCCATCGACGCGGTCCCGATCCATCGCGGGCCTCCTCCCGACGGCTCGTCGCCCCGCGAGCGCTCGGCACGGGCAAGCCGCCCCGCGCACGTAAACACCGTGCCTGGGCAGTACATGGAGGGGGTGTCGGGCGCCCCCCGCCCCCCCCCCCCCCCAAACCCGG
>JAFAEX010000157.1 GCA_023423795.1 Chloroflexota bacterium
GGCCGGGGTGGTCTGCGCGCCCACCGCGCCCGCGCCACCCGTCGCCCCGGTGGCGGCGGCGCGGGCGGCGTCGGCGCTCTCGGCGGCGTCGGCCTTCGGCGGCACCCGCGGGGTGGCCCGCTCGCCGACCAGTTTGAGCAGGACCGAGTTGATCGAGCCGCCGACGAGCAGGATGGCGGCCATCACGTAGAGCCAGAAGACGAAGGCCATCAGGCCGCCGAGGACGCCGTAGGCGGTGACGTAGGAGGCGGCGTACTGGAAGTAGTAGCCGAGCAGCAGGGTGGCGAGTCCCCAACCGACCACCGCGAACACCGCGCCGGGGGTCAGCCACTTGAACGGGGCATCGACGTTCGGCCCGGCCCAGTAGAGGACCGCCAGCGCCAGCACCAGCAGCACGGCAACCAGCACCCAGCGCACGACGCTCCAGACGCCCTCCCACGCGCCGCCAAGCCCGGTGGCGCCGGCGATGGCCGAGCCGACCTGGTTGCCCATCAGAAACAGGATCGACGCGCCGATGAGGCCCACTCCCAGCGCGATCGTCAGCCCGATGGCGACCAGGTTCTTGACGAGGAAGTTGCGGCCCTCGGGCACGTCGAAGGCGACGTTGAGGGCCTTCATGAGCGCCGAGACGGCGTTCTTGGCTCCCCACAAGGCGAACACCGCGCCGAAGGTGAGGACGCCGCCGGCTTCGTTTTCGACCACCCGCTCGATCGGTTCCTGCAGCACGGCGGCGGTTTCGCGCGGCATCCCCGAACTGTTGAACAGCCAGTCGGTGATGTCGTCCATCACGGATTCCACCCCGATGGCCCGCGAGACCACCCCGACCATCGCGGTCAGGAAGATGAGCAGCGGCACGACCGAGAACAGGACGTGGTAGGCGACCTCAGCGGCCAGCCCGGGCACGTCGTCCCCCTGCACGTCCTTCAGGATGGCCTTGGCCGTTGGCGCGACGTCGTATCGACCGATCTTCACGGCGGATTCCCTTCGTCGTGGAGCGTAACGCGGCGCGTTCTGGCCAGCCGAAACGCAAAGGACGTACCAGCCCCGCCGTTCCCGCCCGTGCGGGCGGCGGATCCTTCCGTTCGTGCCGATGCTATCGTGTGGGCCGGCGAACGGCGGGCGGGAGTCGGCATGGTTCCAGCGGAGCAACAAGGCGGCGATCCGGCGGCACAGGTCAGGATCGAGCGGTGGAACGACCGGGGCGAGGCCGGCGCGATCGCCGTTGGCGAGGATGCACGGACGGTCGCGCAGGCGGCGCTGGGCGGGGTGCTGACGCTCGCGCTCGATGGGCAGCCGCTCCCCGCCGGCGACGGGACCGCCGCCGCGCCCATCGCCGGGCGGGGCGACGACCTCGCGGCGGCGGTCGGCCACCTCGCCGACGACCTGCTGGCGCAACTCGACGCGCTCGGCGGCGGGCTGCGCCACGTGCGACTCGACGGCCTGCTGCGGACCGACAACGGCGGGTATTCGGGCTGGGGCTACCTGATCGGCAGCGCCACCGGGCCGGCGGTTCCCGAGGTCGGGCTCGCCGGGGAGCCGGCGGCCGGGCGCGATGCCGCCGGCCGGCTGGAGATCCGCGTCTCCTTGCGGCGCGGGTAGCGGGAGAGGGGCTGCATGCGCATACGCCACGACGCCGCCCGCAACCTGCTTCGGCTGCACCTGCGGCGCGAGTTGCCGATCGGCGCGCCGCGTCCGGCACAGGCGGCGATCGACATCGGGACCGGTGGGCGGCTGCTGGGGCTGGAACTGCTGGCCGACGCGACGCTCGCCGCGCCGTGGCTCGCGCCCTCGGGCGATCCGCTGGCGCCGGACTACGACAGCGCCGGTGGGTCGCTGTACGTCCCGATCTCGGCCGACGAGGGCGGGCCGAACGTGCGGACCGCCCTCGCCGAGGTGTCGCTGGCCGTCGGGCGCGATGGCGCGCTGCTGGCCATCGACCTGCCGCGCCGGGGTCACGGCTACGAGATCTCCTACCCGAGCGGCAACCGCTGATGGCCATCCTCCCGGCCCGGCGGGTCGGACGACTGCGGCGATGAGGCGGAGCCGGCCGGGGACGTGTCCGAGCCGTAGGCGAGCCCGCCGTGGATTCGGCTACGTCCCGGACGTACCGGGCCGCGGCGCATCGCCCCGGCCGAATTACGTTCCGCGACCGATGTGCGGGAACGGGCCGCCGCGCACCATGCCTCCAAGCGCGAGCGGCGGTCGGAATGCCCGGGACCGGCCCGGGGCCTGCCGCCAGCCACAACGGAGGTTCCCGATGCCGACCATGACCGCCCCGGCGGCGACCGCGGCCGATCTCGTCCGCCATGCCGGCGAGGGAGAGGCCATCGATTTCATCGGCGTGCTGGTGACGGTCAAGATCGCCGGCGAGGCGACCGGCGACCGCTTCTCGCTGGCCGAGCACTGGTGCCCGCCCGGGTTCGCCACGCCGCTGCACGTCCACCACGAGGAGGACGAGGCGTTCGTCATCCTGGAAGGCGCGATCGCCGGAACCTGCGGCGGCCATCCCTTCCGGGCCGAAGCGGGCGCGACGGTCTTCCTGCCGCGCGACCTGCCGCACGGATTCGCCGTGGCCGGGGACCAGCCGGCGCGGATCATGGTGTTCGCGGCGCCGGCCGGATTCGAGCGCTTTTGCCGCGAGGTGGGCGTCCCGGCCGCCGCCGGCGCGCTTCCCGCGCCGCCGACCCACTCCGACATCGAGCGGCTGCTCGCCATCGCGCCGCGCTTCGACATGGAGTTGCTGCCGCCGGAGTAGGGGAGTGCCGCGCCGCCGAAGTCCGTCCCTGCCGTCCGCCCCGCCGCCCGGTCTCGGGTCGCGGGGCGGCGCTGGCTTGCGCGACCGCCACGGGCGGCACGCTGTCCGGCGAATGGCGGGTGCCCGTTCGATCCAGCCACCCGGCGGCATCGCCCGGGGATGATGGCGGTTGCCGAAATACTCCGGACACCCCTGCCGTCAGTCCCGGAGGGACTTCGTTCCCGTAGCCCGGGACTTTCAGTCCCGGGCGCCCCTCGCCGGTGGCCGCCCTATTTGGGCAACCGCCATCATCGCGCCCGTGCAATCGGGGTAGGCTGCTGCATCATGGAGGGGCGCGATGCATCGCGCCCGCTCCGGCGGTACCCGGGCGGCCCAGGCAAGATCCATCATCCAACCCGCCGGGGAGGAGAGCGACGTGGGCGAGCCAGCCGAAACGCTGCGCGGAGAGTCGGTGTTTCTGCGGCGGGCGACGCCGGCGGACGCGCCGCGCCTTGGGGAGATCATCGCCACCCCCAGCGTGGCCGAATGGTGGGGCCGGCACGATCCCGCCACCATCGTCGCCGAGGTTATCGCGCCGGGCGACGATACGGTCGTCTACGCGATCGAGGCGGATGGGCAGGTCGCCGGCATCGTTCAATACTGGGAGGAGGACGATCCCGAGTACCGGCACGCCGGAATCGACATCTTCCTCGACCCCGCCTGCCACGGCCGGGGCCTCGGGGCGGACGCCGTCCGCACCGTCGCCCGCCACCTCTTCGCCGACCGCGGGCACCACCGGGTGGTGATCGATCCCGCCGCCGACAACCACCGGGCGATCCGCTCCTACCAGCGGGTCGGATTCCGCGCGGTCGGGGTCATGCGCCGTTACTGGCGCGACCCCGAGGGCCGCCTGCGCGACGGCCTGCTGATGGACCTGCTGCCCGATGACCTGACCTGAGCGATCCGGCCCCGCCCCGTGGCTCCGTGGTATACCGACCGGGGAGCGGGCGAACCCGGTCCGGCCGGCGCCCGCCGTTTTGGGCGACCCATCGATCGGCGAACGGCGCATCTCGCCAACGCAGGGGGGCACGCGCCGTCCCTCGTCCGCACCGCCCACGGCTGGTGGCCGGTGCGGCGCTCCAGCCCGCGCGGCGCACCACCCGACGATGGACGGCACGGGTCCATCCCGTGCGAACGACAGGTACACAACTCCGGCGACATCCGGCCAGCCGCCGCTCTGGCATCGAGGGTGAACATGCACGGCGAACCCGTCGCCAATCCAGCAACCGAGGCGCCGGGCGAGCCGACGCCGCCGCCCCGGACCGAGCGGCGGCTGCCCCGGGCGGCGCTGGTGGTCGCCGGCGTTGCGGCAATCGTGCTGCTGCTCGTGGTCGCCGGGTTCGTGCGGCTGACCGGGCTGGTCGGGGCGATCCACGAGGTGAGCGCGCCGCCCGTCTTCGCCGCCTCGGCGCCCATCACGGACAGCGCCGATGGGCGCATGGCCGAGCAGCCGTCGCTGAACGGGGCGAACGACGGCGGGAGCGATGAGATTGGTGTCGCCCCGGATGCGGGCGACGCCGGGCCGCGCGTGCTCGAGGCGGCCACGCCCGGCGCTGGCGCAACCCCGGCGCGCGGTGCCGGAGCGGGCTGGCTCGGCGGTTTCGCGGACGACGCCGGCCAGACCCTGGCCGGGATCGCCAGCGTGGCCGGGGTCGGCGACGCGCAGCCCGAGCCGCTGACGATCCTGTTGATGGGGGTGGACGCCCGCGCCGGCGAACCCATCGACATCGGGGTGCGGCCGGACGCGATGGCGCTGCTGCGGCTCGATCCGGAGACGGGCGCTTGCCGGATGCTCGCCGTCCCGCGCGACACCCGCGCCGAGTTGCCGGGCTACGGGCTCTCGAAGGTCAACCACGCGCTGGTCGTCGGCGGCGTGCCCTTCCAGCGCCAGGTCGTCGAGCGGCTGCTGCGGTTGGAGGTCGATCGCTTCGTGCTGGTGGATCTGCGCGCCGTCGAGGAGGTCGTGGCGATCCTCGACGGGGTGACGCTGGACGTGGCGGAGGCGTTCGTCGCGGCCGACGGCACGCCGATCGAAGCCGGGGAGCAGACCATGGACGGCCGGCAGGTGCTGGCCTACGTGCAGTACCGGGGCGGAGCGGACGGCGACCTCGGGCGCATCGGCCGGCAGCAGCAGGTGCTGCGCGCGCTGCTGGCGAAGGCATCCGGCATGGAGATCCTGCCGACGGTGTCCCGGCTGCTGCCGGTGCTGGAGGATCATTTGCGGACGGACCTGAGCCCGGCCGAGATCGTCGCCCTCGCGCAGCGCTTCCGGGGGTCGTGCACGCCACAGACGCTGTCGGTGGCGATGCTCGACGGCACGATCGCGACGTTCGACGATCCGCTGGTGCACCAGCCGCTGTCGTACCTCGTGATCGACGAGGCCGAGATCGTGCGCGAGCGGGAGATCCTGCTGCGGGGAAATGGCGGGTAGGCGGACGATCCAGCGTCGCCTCCGGCCTGATGGTGCGCGGGTCGAGGGAAACGGCGTTCGGGCGACAGGATGACGCGCCATCGGATGCCGTGCCCTCCCGGTTCGACCTCGCCTGGTTGTGCGCCACGAAGCATGGGACAGTTTGCAGCCACGGGGTACGTTCCCGGCGTATCTGTCCCATCGTCGATCATCTCACATGTGTCAACGATGTATCCCATCTTCATTTGAGCGAAACAAGGGGTTTAACAACATTTCAGGTGCGTGTCACGGGATGGTCAAACGTCACTAATTCGTTCCTCACCGGCGGATCGCATACTTCTATGCGAGATGCGGCACCGGGTTGTGCCTGACGAACGCCGAGGACCGCTTTTGTGAGCGAAAACGCTTCCCGCATGCAACAGGTTTGGCCCGACCGCCAAACGTTTCCGATGCCACCCGGCCCCGCTGGCTGGGTTCGGGAGCGCACGGCAGCCTGGACCGCTCCGCTTGCAATCGACGCGAGCATCCTCGGGGCGCTGCTTGCGTTGATCCTGATCACCGAACGGATCGATTCCGACGTCGAAACGGCGTCGGCCTTCGTGGCGCTGCTGGCCATCGTGGCGTCGCTTGCGCTGGTCGTTGCCCGCCGGATCGGCGAATCGGCGTCCCGTGTGGTGGTGATCCTCGGCGAAGGGCAGCCGGCGGCGCGGGTGGAGGCGGCGATCCGTTCCGCGGGCGCCTCGGTGCGGTTGCCCGGAACCCGCCCGGCCGAGATTCGGCACGTTGGGAGTTGGGCCGAAGCGTCTCGGATCGTGGCCGCCACCACGTGCCAGGAAGTGGTGTTTGCCGGCAGTGCGTACGCACCGGCTTCACGGATCGTCGATGCCGCCGGCCGCCAGCCGGCCATCCTGACCGGCGCAGAGGCCATCCAGCGCCGGCTGGGGATCGTTCCGCTCGACCTGGTGGCGCAGGACCGCTGGTTCCGGCAACTGGGGCAGGTGCGGCCGCTCGCCGCCGCCCACGCCGCCATGAAGCGGGCCACCGACGTGGCCGTTGCCGTGGTCCTCGGGCTCGTCGTGCTGCCGCTGATCCCGCTGGTGGCGCTGGCGATCCGGCTGGAATCGCCGGGGCCGATCTTCTACAGCCAGACCCGCGTCGGCCTCGGTGGCCGCCGGTTCCGGCTGGTGAAGTTCCGCAGCATGCGCCAGGACGCGGAGCGCGACGGCGCGCGCTGGGCCCAGGCCGGCGACTCCCGCGTGACCCGCGTCGGCCGCTTCATGCGCCTGACCCGGATCGACGAACTGCCGCAACTCTGGAACGTGCTCAAGGGCGAGATGACGCTGGTCGGCCCGCGGCCGGAGCGCCCCGAGTTCACGGAAATGCTGGAGCGGGAGATCCCGCACTACGCCAAGCGCTACGCCATCAAGCCCGGGCTGACCGGGTGGGCGCAGGTGCGCTTCCGCTACACCAGCACGGTCGAGGACACCGCCCGCAAACTCGAGTACGACCTGTACTACCTCAAGCACGCGTCCATCGCGCTCGATCTGCGCATCCTGCTGGAGACGGTCCGGGTCGTGCTGCGCAAGGCCGGCTGCTAGCGCCTTGGAGTGCCGAGTCGGTGCTGGATGCTGCGTGCGAAGGGCGGGCCGATCTGGCGCCCGCCCTTCGGCGTCTCCACGCGGCACGCACCGAACGAGACGGGGCAATAGCGCGCGCTCCCGGCGTGGGATAGCATCTGGACCCTAACGGTGGATGCGCATGAGGCCCGGCCGGCCAAAGGGGACGAGCGCGATGCACCTGGTTACCGGCGGCGCAGGCTTCATCGGTTCCCACCTGGTGCGCCGGCTCCTCGCGGATGGGCAGGATGTCCGCGTCTTCGACAACTTCGCGACCGGCAAGCGCGAGCGGCTGGCCGACCTCGGCGGCGACGTCGAGATCATCGAGGGCGACCTGCGGGACGAGGCGGCGGTCGCGCGGGCGGCGGCGGGCGTCGAGGTGATCTTCCACGAGGCAGCCGAGCCGTCGGTGCCGCGTTCGGTTGCGGACCCGGCGACCACCTATGCGGTCAACGTGCTCGGCACGCTGGCACTGCTGCAGGCCGCCGTCGCCGCAGGCTGCCGGCGGCTGGTGTTCGCGTCCACCTGCGCCGTCTACGGCGACGCCGCGCCACCCACGGCCGAAACGTCGCCGCGCCAACCACTTTCACCCTACGCGTCGTCGAAGTTGGCGGGCGAGGACCTCAGCGTGGTCTTCACCAACCTCCACGGGCTGGAAACGGTCAATCTGCGCTACTTCAACGTCTACGGACCGGGGCAGGACCCGGCGTCGGCCTACGCGGCGGCGGTCCCGCGCTTCGCCGCGCTGCTCGCCGCCGGGGAGTCGCCGGTGGTCTACGGCGACGGCGAGCAGACCCGCGATTTCGTCTCGGTGCACGACGTGGTGAGCGCCAACCTGCTGGCGGCAGCGGTCGCCGGCGCATCAGGGGAGACGATCAACGTCGGCTCCGGGGAAGCGGTCACGGTCAACGAGACGATCGCGCTGCTGCAGCGGTTCATCGGGACGGACCTGCCGGTGCGCCACGAACCGGCGCGGGCGGGGGACATCCGGCACTCGCTGGCCGACATCGGGCGGGCGCGGGACGTGCTTGGTTTCGAGCCGGCCGTGCCGTTCGCCGTTGGGCTGGAGCGGCTGGTCGCCGGCTAAGCGGGCAGCGGGGCAGGGGAGCCTGCCCCGGGTGCTGATCTGGCCGAACGCGCGATGCCAAACGATGATTGGGGCGCGGCGCGCGGCCGGCGAACGCGGGGCAGGGGGACGCCTTGAACGTCACGATATTCGGGAGCGGCTACGTCGGCCTCGTCACCGGGGCGTGCCTGGCCGAGGTCGGCAACGACGTCCTGTGCGTCGATATCGACCCGGTGCGGGTGGAGCGGCTGCGCGCGGGCGAGGTGCCGATCTTCGAGCCGGGCCTGCCGGAAATGGTCGAGCGCGGGCTGGAATCGGACCGGCTCGCCTTTTCGACCGACCTCGCGGCGGGCGTCCACCACGGCGAGGTGCTGTTCGTCGCCGTCGGCACGCCCTCGGCCGACGACGGCGGGGCGGACCTGCGGGCCGTGCGCTCGGTGGCGGAGACGATCGGCGAGGCGATGACCAAGCCGAAGATCGTCGTCAACAAATCCACCGTCCCGGTCGGCACGGCGGACGAGGTGCGCGGCATCATCGCCGGGCGGCTGGCGGCGCGCGGGGTGGAGATCGGCTTCGACGTCGTCTCCAACCCGGAGTTCCTGCGCGAAGGGGCGGCGGTCGGCGATTTCATGCGGCCGGACCGCATCGTGGTCGGCAGCGACGACCCGCATTCGATCGAGGTGCTGCGCGAGTTGTACGCGCCGTTCAACCGCAGCCACGACCGGATGATCGTGATGGGGGTCCGCTCGGCGGAGTTCGCCAAATACGCCGCCAACGTGATGCTGGCGACGCGCATCTCGCTGATGAACGAGTTGGCCAATCTCGGCGAGCGGCTCGGCGTCGATATCGAGGAGGTCCGCGTCGGCATCGGCTCCGATCCGCGCATCGGCTATTCCTATCTGTATCCCGGCGCGGGGTACGGCGGCTCCTGCCTGCCGAAGGACGTGCGGGCGCTGGAGTGGACCGCCCGCCAGGCCGACTTCGACGCCGAGTTGCTGCGGGCCGTCGGCTCGGTCAACGACCGCCAGCGGCGCAGCCTGTTCGACAAGGTCGTCCGTCACTTCGGCCCGGACCTGTCCGGCAGGACGTTCGCGCTCTGGGGCCTGTCCTTCAAGCCGGACACCGACGACATGCGGGAAGCGCCCAGCCGCACGGTGATGGAGGCGCTCTGGGAAGCGGGAGCGGCGGTCCGCGCCTTCGACCCGGAGGCGATGGAGGAGACGGCCCGCATCTACGGCACGCGCCCGGACCTCGTGCTGTGCGAATCGCGGGAAGAGGCCTTGATCGGGGCCGACGCGCTGCTGGTGCTGACCGAATGGCGCGAGTTCCGCAGCCCGGACTTCGACGAGATCCGCGCCGCGCTGCGCCAGCCGGTGATCTTCGACGGCCGCAACATCTACGATCCCAAACGGATGGCGCGCGAGGGATTCGTCTACTACGGCATCGGCCGTGGGACGGAATTGCCGGGATGAGGGTGCTGCTGACCGGCGCGGCGGGCTTCATCGGGTTCCACGTCGCCCAGCGGCTGCTGGCGCGCGGCGACGAGGTGATCGGGCTCGACAACCGCTCGCCGTACTACGACGTGGCGCTGAAGGACGCCCGGCTGGCGATCCTGCGGGACGCGCCGGGGTTTACCTTCCACGAGATGGACCTGGCCGACCGGCCGGCGGTCGCCGCGCTGTTCGAGGAGTCCGCGCCCGAGGCGGTCGTCCACCTCGCGGCGCAGGCGGGGGTGCGCTACTCGCTGGAGAACCCGGCGGCCTACGTGGACGCCAACCTCGTCGGCTTCGTCAACGTGCTGGAAGGGTGCCGCCACGGCAAGGTCGGGCACCTCGTCTACGCCTCGTCCAGTTCGGTCTACGGGGCGAACACCCGCGTGCCGTTCTCGACGGGTGACAGCGTCGATCACCCGGTCAGCCTCTACGCCGCGACGAAAAAGGCGAACGAGTTGCTGGCCCACTCCTACAGCCACCTGTTCGGGCTGCCGACGACCGGGCTGCGCTTCTTCACCGTGTACGGCCCGTGGGGCCGCCCGGACATGGCCTACTTCAAATTCACCGAGGCGATCCTCGCCGGGCGGCCGATCGACGTCTACGGCGAAGGTCGGATGCGTCGCGATTTCACGTACATCGACGACGTGGCCGACGCCGTCGTCCGCGTGCTGGACCGGCCGGCGACGCCCCACCCGGCGTGGTCGCCGGCCGACCCGGACCCGGCGACCAGTTCCGCGCCGTACCGGCTCTACAACATCGGCGGCAGCCGCCCGGTGGACCTGTCGCGCTTCATCGCGGTGCTGGAAGCGACGCTCGGCGTCTGCGCCGAGCAGAACCTGCTCCCGGCGCAGCCGGGGGACGTCGAGGCCACCTGGGCCGACGTCTCGGGACTGGAGGACGCCGTCGGGATCGTGCCGGAGACGCCGATCGAGGAGGGGCTGGCGCGCTTCGTCGCCTGGTACCGGGATTATCACGGCATCTGAACGCGCCGGACTCCCCCTGCATCGTCGCGCCGGATCGGCCCGGTTGCGCCGATTGACAACCCGGTGCGGCAGCCAGAGGATTGGTCAGCACGCACATGTCGAACGATTGGCGCGAGAGGGAAGGCAAGGCCCATGGTCGAGGTTGCGGAATCCATCGACGTGACGGAGCGGTTGCGGGCGCACGAGGTGACGTCGCTGGAGCAATTGCACGTCATCAACGGCGAGCCGAGCCCGGAGATCCTTTCCAAGCACACCGACTACCTGACGCCGCTGCTGTGCAAGTACATCGAGGCATCGCCGTTCTTCCTGCTGGCGACGGCCGACGCCGCGGGCAACTGCGACGTTTCGCCGCGCGGCGACCCGCCGGGCGCGGTGCTGGTGCTGGACGAGCGCACGATCGCGCTGCCGGACCGGCTCGGCAACCGGCGCGGGGACGGCCACCGCAACGTGCTGGAAAACCCGCACGTCGGCCTGCTCTTCGTCGTTCCGAACGTCGATGAGTCGGTACGCGTCAACGGCCGCGCGTTCCTGACGACGGAACCCGACCTGCTCGACCGGCTGTCCCAGCGCGGACGTGCGCCCAAACTCGCGGTCGTCGTCGAGATCGACGAGGTCTACGTCCACTGCGCGCGCTCGTTCCTGCGCGCGGGGATGTGGAAGCCGGAGACCTGGCCGAACCCGGACGACGTGCCGACGCTGGCGGCGATGATGCGGGAGCAGAAGGGCCTGCCGCCGCCGGACGAGTCGAAGGGCAAGCGGCAGGAGGCGTACCGCTCGACGCTGTACTAGCGGTCGTGCCCCGGAACCGCGCCGCCGTTGCCCAACTCGTCATCTCGAGACCCATCGTCATCCCGAGCCTGTCGAAGGATCTCGTTGTCTTCTCGACTCCTCGACTCGCACACGAGATCCCTCGACAGGCTCGGGATGACGGGGCGGACGATCCTGTATCGCGCGCCCGGAAAATGTGCCGGGGCCTGGAGCAGTCGCAGACCATCCGGGGATGATGGCGGTTGCCATTCGTTACCGACGCCAGGAGATGCCCGGGGGATGATGGAGATTGCCAAATCAGTCCGGGTATCGGTCGGGCGGGCGCGATGAATCGCGCCCCTACAGCGGGGCAGGGCCGACGCAGGGTGTAGGGGCGCGATTCATCGCGCCCGCCGGTCGCCGGGTGTCCGCATCAACCAGGCAAACGCCATCATCGCTCCTGCCCGGCCCGTGCGCGGACAACGGTCGTGCCTTCATCTCCCACGGGGACCCGGGAGCGCGTGTCACGACCTGTTCCGCCGTCTTCCCGGCCGAGATCGCGGGTTGGGTACAGTCGGCAGGATTCTGAAATAGGCTCCTGGCCGGACGCGCCTACCCGGTATCGACAGGCCACCCACCGTCTCGTACTTCCCTGAGTCCCTGGCGGTCCGAGCGCGGGCCGCCACGACGCCGCTCGACACGCGCCCGCCGGCATTCACCCGGCGGGCGCCGGATGTGCCCGTGACCGACGCTCCCTCGACCACGGCGAACAGGGGCGTGCTGCGGTGGCTGCTGCCGGCGGACGCCAGCCCGGATGCCGCCATCCTGCTGGCAGCCCGCGGCATCCGCGCCTTCGGCGACGGGTTCGTCAGCGTGCTGCTGCCGCTGCACCTGGTGGCGCTCGGGTTCGGCGCCTTCCGCGTCGGCGCGGTGGCGACGGCGACGCTGCTCGGGTCGGCCGTGCTGACGCTGCTGATCGGCTTCGTCGCCTACCGGGTCGGGCGGCGGTCGCTGCTGCTGCGGGCATCGCTGCTGATGGTCGCCACCGGGATCGGCTTCGCCGTCGCCCACGAGTTCTGGCCGCTGCTGCTCGTCGCCTTCGTCGGCACCATCAACCCGTCGTCCGGCGATGTCAGCGTCTTCCTGCCGACGGAGCAGGCGCTGCTGACGCGCACCGTCCCCGACCGGGAACGGACGGCGCTGTTTGCCCGCTACAGCCTGATCGGCTCCCTCGCCGGGGCGTTCGGCGCGCTCGGCGCGGGGCTGCCGGACCTCCTTGCAGACCGGGCCGGGGTGCCGTTCGGCCGCGCGCTGGACGGCATGTTCCTCCTGTACGCGCTGCTCGGGGTCGTCGCGTTCCTGCTCTACCGCGGTCTCTCGCCGGCGATCGAGCCGGGCGAGGATGCGCCGGTCACGCCGCTCGGGCCGTCGCGAAGCCGGGTCATCAAACTGGCGGCGTTGTTCAGCATCGACTCGTTCGGGAGCGGGCTGGTCACCCAGTCGCTGCTGGCGCTGTGGCTGTTCCAGCGGTTCGGCATCTCGGCGGCGACCGCCGGGGCGGTGTTCTTCTGGACCGGGTTGCTGTCGGCATTCTCGGCCCTCGCGTCGGCGCGGGTCGCCCGCCGCATCGGGCTGCTGAACACCGCCGTCTTCACCCACTTGCCGGCGAACCTGCTGCTGGCGCTCGCGCCGTTCATGCCGACCGCTGGCACGGCGATCGCCTGCCTGCTGGCGCGCAGCGCGCTGTCGCAGATGGACGTGCCGGTGCGGACCTCCTACGTGATGGCGGTGGTTACGCCGCCGGAACGGCCGGCGGCGGCCAGCGTCACCGCGGTGCCGAAGAGTCTCGCCTCCGCGGCCGGGCCGCTGATCGCGGGAGGGTTGCTGGCCGCCTCGCCGTTCGGCTGGTCGCTGGTGGCGGCGGGCGCGCTCAAGGGCGCCTACGACCTGCTGCTGCTCGCGAACTTCCGCTCCGTGCGCCCGCCCGAGGAGGCCGGACGCTGACGATCTTCGGAGCAGCATGCCGACCCAACCTTGCACGTTCCCCAAATTCCGACTACGGTAGTCGGAATTACGACGCGCGCGAGCATCGTGTTCGGCCCAACCGCTGGTTGGGTCGCCGCGCGGGTGCGCGAATCGAGGAAATGGAGAACGGTTATGCCGTGGGACCGGATGACCTGGGAGGACCGCTGGCTGGGCGGATTCTGAACGCTCGGCGTCGAGGAAATGCAGCCGGTCCGGTCTGCAGACTACCCCACCCACCCGTCGCTTTCGTCGCTGCTGACGCTGCCCGATGACGCCTTCGTCGGGGATGCCTCGCCGGCAGAGGCCCACGCGGCCTGGGCCGACTACACCGGCTGGCGCGGACCGCTGGTGGCGGTCGCCGATCCCAACCGCGCCCGCCGCCTGCTGATGGAGGCGGTCGGCATCGAGCCCGGCCAGCGCGTCGGCATCCCCGCCCACACCCGCCGCTTCCTGTCCGAAGCGGTCAAGCGCGCCGGCGGCAAACCCGCCTTCATCGAACTGGCGGACGACCTCGGGTTCGCGCCGGATTCGCCGGGGCTGGCCGACCTCGCGCTGGTCTGGGCGCAACCGGTCGGCGGCATGGCCCCGCCCGACGCACCGCCCGGGGCGATCATGTTCGTCGATCACGGGCTCACCCTGCCCGCGCCGATGTCCGGCCCCGACGCGGCGCTTCCGGGCGCGGCGACGCTGTGGGGCATGCACCTGTCGCCCGACCAGCGCGAAAGCGGCGTGCTGGTGGCCTTTGCCGACGCGGCGCTGGCCGAGCGGTTCGCGGCGCTGCTGTCCGATGAGGACCGCCCGGACCCGGCGCGCTCGCTGGCCCAGGCGCGACGCCTTGCCGGCGCGGATGGCCTCGCCGCCCGGCAACTCGCCGCCGATCGCGACATCCGCTTCGGGATGGAAGCGGGCGCGGGGCTGCCGATGGCCGATCGGGCCGACGGCGCGCTGCCCTTCGGCGTGCCCGTCCGCATTCCGGACGAGGCCGACATGGCGACGTTCGTCTCCTACGTCCGCAACGAACTCGTCGATCTGGACTGGCTGCCGGAGGTGCAGCCGATGTTCTACGTCGCGTTCCAGGTCACCCGCGACGCGGCGCTCACCCGGCGCAGCGCCGAACGGTTGGCGCGGTGGGTGATGTCGCCGGTCGGCCCGGATTTCGTCGAGGACGAAGTCGTGCACGCCGTGCTGGGCCAGTTGAAGGCGGCCGAGTACACGGGGGTCCGCTGGTTCACCAACCCGGGCCGGGCGCGCTGGTACGCGGAGATGCTGGTCGAGTGGTACGGCCCGGACCACGACGCCTACCACCCGGCGTTCGAGATCACGGTGGCGGCGAAGGAGTAGCCGGCGGCGCATCGGCCCCGCGCGGGGTCGATGCGCCGGGGTACACCCGGGTGGAGGGCGTCCTCACGCGCCGTGGCGGGTGAGGCGGCGAGTTGGCATGGGCCTCATACGAAATCCGGCTGATCGGTGCGCGCATCCGTTCGCCGTTCGCAGGGGAGGGACCCGTGCCCTCCCGTGCTCGGGGCCACGAACGGACGAGGGAGGGCACGGGTCCCTCCCCTGCGAACGCATGTCGCCACGCGCAGGCGCAACAGTAGCGATTAGCCGGATTCGGTATTACGCTGGTTCACCAGCCCCTGACGCCGCGCGTTCGGAGGAGAGGGCCGGCGGTCTCCCGAGCCCGAAACCGCGAACGGACGCGGCAGGACGCCGAGTCCTCCCCCCTACGGACGAGGGACAGGGCACCGCACCGAGCGACCCGAGTTCGCATCAACAGGCGCGGCGGCGGCCCATCGGCAACCATCGCCGCGGCCGCCATCCCGACCCATGCCGCACCGGCGAAGCGTGGATGGCCCGGAGCCGGGCTTACGGGATGCCGACGGCGGCATCCGTGAACCGAGCCGAGGGCCAGGACGTCGACGCGTCACCCCGATGCGCGGTTCGGCCCCTCCGCAGGCCGTGTTCGCGCCGCCGTCCTGCCCACCGCCCTGCTGCCTGCCCTGTCGTTTACCCCTCGAGTTCGTCGAGAACGAACTCCAACTCGGCGGCCAGATCGTCCAGCGCCGGGTCGGCCTCGAGCGATCCGGTCAGGATCTGGTGGACCGTTGCCTGGTAGGCGATCGAAACGTCGTTGTAGAACGGACCGGCCACGTTGGAGGGACGGGCGACCGCGCCGCCCTCGAAGATCGGGCGCAGCCGGGGCACGAACTCGCTCGCGGCCGCGACCGCCGGATCGTCGTAGACCGAGGCGATCGTCGGCAGGTTGCCGCGCTCGATGACGTACGACCGCTGCACCTCGGGGCTGGTCAGGTACTTGACGAACTCCATCGCCGCTTCCGGGTGCCGCGAGTAGCGGGAGACCATCAAGGCGAAGCCGCCAAGCGCGGCCGCGCTGCCATCGTCGGGTCCGTCACCGGCCGGGAGCGAGGCGACGCCGACGCGCCCGGCGACGGCGGACCCCTGGTCCTGGCTGGCGTTCCATGCGTAAGGCCAGTTGCGCATGAACAGCGCGTTGCCGGTGGCGAACACGTTGAGGCCGTCCGGCTCCTCGTAGGTCGTGACGCCGGGAGGCGAAATGACGCCGACCCACCCGGCGGCGCGCTCCATCGCGGCGGAGGCCTGCGGGTTGTTGACCGAGACCGTGCCGTCCGGTTCGATGATGACGCCGCCGCCGCTCGACGCCTGCCATTCGAGGGCGTTGCAGGTGAGCCCCTCGTAGGCGTTGCCCTGCCAGACGTACCCCTGGAAATCCGGGAGCCCGGCGGCGCGCTCGCCCTCCTGGACGGTGGCCGCCTGCTCCTCCAGTTCACCCCAGGTGGCGGGAGGACCGGCGAACCCGTACTTCTCGAGCAGGTCGCTCCGGTAGAACAGCAGGCCGGCGCCGTTGATCCAGGGCATGCCCACCAGCACGCCGCCCACGGTGTAGTTCGCGATCGCTTCCGGGAAGTGCAGGGCGGCCTGCTCGGCCAGCGGCCCGGAAAGATCGACGGCATGCTCGGCGATGATGCCCGGCCAGATGACGTCGATCTGGAAGACGTCGATGTCGCTGGTCTGCGCGCCGAGCTGGGTGAGGATCTGGGTCAACTGGTCGGTGACGCTGGTGTCGCCGATGGTGTGCACCGCCTCGATCCCCGACGCCTCCGAGAAGATGCGGGTGGCGGCATCGTCCCAGGCGGTGTCCGGGCCGCGGTAGCCGAACTGGCAGTTCAGCGGCGTTCCCGCCAAGTCCGTGCGCAACCCCTCGGGCACGACGATGGTGCTGCCGGGTTCGACCGCGTCGGGGGTTGCCTGGCGGGCCGCCGCGCCGCGCCACCCGGCGCCGGACAAACCGAGGCCCAACCCGGCGGCGCCACGCATCACCGTCCGGCGGGACAGGCCGCGGGCTGCCGGCGGAACCGCCGGGCGTCGGGTCGTCGGTCGCGCGTCGTGGGTCATCGTTCTGCCTCCGTTCCGTCGTTCCGGGCGCCGCTCGGGCGGCCCCGTCATCCCCTGACCGCCCCTGCCGTCAGCCCGTCGAGGATCCAGCGCTGGAAGATCACGACCAGCACGAGGAGCGGAACCGTGACCACCACCGACGCGGCCATGATGCTGCCCCACGGGTAGTCGTACTGGCCCTGACCGGAAAAACTGGCGATCACCGGCTGGATCGTCCGCGCCCGCGCATCCTGGGTGAAGGTCAGGGCGAAGAGGTACTCGTTCCATGCGCCGATGAAGGCGAGCAGCGCGGTGGTCACCAACCCCGGCAAAGCCAGCGGCAGCACGATATGGGCCAACGCCTGCAGCGGCGTCGCGCCATCGACCATCGCGGCGTCTTCCAGTTCAACCGGCAGCGTCCGGAAAAAGTTGGCCAGGACCCAGATGGCGAACGCCAGCGTGAACGTTTGGTACGACACCACGAGCCCCGGGATGCGGTTGTAGAGGTCGGCCGCGCGGATCATCTGGAACAGGGAGCCGAGGATGGCGATCGGCGGGAAGGCGGTCATCGCCAGCACGGCGTACAGGATGAGCGCGCGTCCCCGGAAACGCATCCGCGCCAGCGCGTAGGCGCCGAGGCTGCCGACCGCCAGCGCCAGCGCCACGCTGGCCAGCGCCACGATCGTCGAATTGCGCACCGCGTAGAGGAAATCGTCGTTGGCGAAGACGGCCTGCACGTGTCCCAGGTAGAGCCCGCCCGGCCAGTAGACCGTCGGGGTGCGGAACAACTCGTCGTCGGTCTTGAACGAGGAGACGACGGCCCACGCGAACGGGGCGAGCGAAACCACAAGGATCGTCGCGACCAGCAGCCAGAACCCGGCCCGCGCAGCCCGGCCGAGGCCGCGCCTGGTGCGGGCGCGCATCGCCACCCAGGGCGCGGCGGCGGCGAGGATGAGGCAGACCCAGCCGAGTGTCGGCCCCGGCCCGATCGCTTCGCCCGGCCTGAGTTGGGCGAGCAGGCCGGCGGGCGCGGCCATCGCCGCGAGCGCGCCGCCGGTGACGAGCCACGCCCGTCGCCGCATCCGGTCGGGATCGTTCGGCCCTGCCGACGTCACGGTCCACGCCGAAACGAGGGCCACCAGCGCCCCGGCCGCCGCCACGATCAGGAGCCAACGCTGGGGACCGTCCCACAGGAATGGGAAGACGGCGGCCCAGGCTACCTTGCCTTGCTCGAAGCGCCCCGGCTCGGTGGCGATCACTGCCGGCAGGCGCAGGATGAGCGCTATCGCCGCGACGAGGAGGAGCGTGACCGCGATGGAGAGACGATGATCGCGGTTCTCCGGGCGGCCCTCTGCCGCCGCGACGGTCGTCGGGTATGCGGGAGGCGTCGCCACGTCAATGATCCTCGACGCGGATCAGGCGGACGTAGGCGGCGACCAGGATGCCGACGCAGAGCACGATGATGACACTCGCCGCCGAACCGGCACCAAGCCGCTGCAGCGCGACGATCCGCTGCTGCGCGTAGACGCCGATCGTCATCGTCTGCGGCGATGCCCCGGTGGTGACGAAGATGATGTCGAAGACGCGGAAGGCGTCGAGCGTCCGGAACACCAGGGCGACGAGCAAGGCAGGGCGTACCAGCGGCAGCGTCAGGTTCCAGAACCGTTGCCACCCCTCGGCCCCATCGACGCGGGCGGCCTCGTAGATGTCGCCGGGGATGAGTTGCAGGCCGGCGAGGAGCAACAGGGCGACGAACGGGGTCGCCTTCCATACGTCGATGGCGACCAGCGCCGGCATGACTGTGGTCGGGTCGGCGATGAACGCGATCTTGGCGCTCGGGAACAGGCTCGCCAAACCGACGCCAAAGACCGGGATGGCGCCGACGAGCGCGGGAAGCCGGACGACCAGCATGTCGTTGAGGACGCCGTAGACGTCGTGGTACATCCATTGCCACAGCCGGGACGACACGACGCTCGGAATCGCCCACGGGATCAGGATGGCCGCCCGCACGAGACCACGCCCGCGGAACCGGGTGTGGATTACCAGCGCGACGGCCATGCCGAAGACGACCGTCAACGCCACCGACGCGGCGGTGAACCCGACGGTGCGCCAGAAGGAGGCCACGAACTGCGGATCGGCGAGCGTCCGCTGGTAGTTGCGCAGCCCGACGACACCGATCTCGCGGGTGCTGCCGAAGCGGGCGTCGGTGAAACTGAGCCAAACGGTCTGCGCCAACGGGTACAGGGCAACGAGCGCGACCACCAGCACGGCCGGGAGGACGAACAGCCACGCCAGCCGCTCGCGTGCCTGGGCCCACGACGCCCGCGGCGAAGCAGAACCGCGCTGGCTATCACCGGGCGGTCCAGAGTGCTCCCCTCGCATGGCGGCGCCGATTTCCGACTCCCGTTCCGTAACGCGCACGGCAGGACTGGTCGCAGACCCGGTGGTCTTCCGTGCACACCGCGTGCCAGCGCGCCCTCCGACAACCAGCGGGCGCCATTGACGAGCCGAAGCACGGGGACCGGGAACGCCTGCGTTCGCTCCGTCCAAACGCCGCCGCTAGTGGCTAGAATGCACCCTCCTCGCCGGGAGCACGGAGGATGCAAATGACAGCACGCCGTTCGCCAACCGCCCGCTCGGCACGATCCGCATTGGGCACGCGCTGGCACGCCGCCCTCGCCGCGCTCGTGGTGCTCGCGCTCGGACTGGTCCCCGCGGCCGCCCAGACGCCGGCGGCCGGCGAGGCGACCCCGGTCGCGGAGGCCTACATCCCGGAGCACGCCCCGGAGCCGGTTGCCTGGACGCTGATCGGCCCGGACGGCGTGATGATCGCGCGGGCGCTCGCGCCGGACGCATGCCCTGGGATCTCGATCGACGGGGTGGAAACCCCGATGGCGCTCCGCGCCGGCGCTACGCCGGAGTTCCCGGGCGTCGTCTGCGAAGCGGCGATTCCGCCCGGAGTCGGCACGGCGGCGGTCGCCGGGCAGGCGCTTCCGCTCCTTGCGGGCGAAATTGCCTCCATCGCTGTCCTCGGCGACACCGGGTGCCGCATCGAGGGCGACTGGGTGCAGGATTGCCACGACCCGAACGCGTGGGCCTTCGCCCGGGTGGCCGACCAGATCGCCGCGTCGGAACCGGACCTGATCATCCACGTCGGAGACTACATCTACCGCGAATCGCCCTGCCCGCCGGGGAACGCCGGCTGCGCGGACGATCCATGGGGCGACAACTCCGCGACGTGGGAGGCCGACTTCTTCGCGCCGATGGCCCCGGCCCTGCGCGCGGCGCCGGTGCTGCTCCTGCGCGGCAACCACGAGGACTGCGACCGCGCCGGCAACGGCTGGTTCCGCTACCTCGACCCGCGGCCGTTCCCGGCATCGTGCGAGCAGTTCACCGACCCGTACGTCGCCCCGGTCGGGGACCTTCGCTTCCTCGTGTCAGACACCGCCGCTTCGGCCGACGTGCACACCACGCCCGAACTGAACGAGGCGTTCGCCGCCGAGATCGAGAAGCTGGCCGCGTTGGCCGAACCCGGCGACTGGCTGGCGACCCACAAACCGATCGCCGGCGGCATCCTCAAGCTCGGGGAATCGGGCAAGCCGGAATCGGAGGCGAAGGAGACGGCGGTCTTCAACGCCACGTTCGAAGCGATCGCCGCCGAGGGCCACACGCTGCCGGCCGACATCGACGTGGTCCTTTCCGGTCACATCCACCTGTCGCAGGCGATCGTTTTCGACGAGGCGTCCGGCCGGCCGACCCAGATCATCGCCGGCAACAGCGGCACGCTGGAAGACCCGGGCGACCCCGGCGCCTACACCGGGGAGTTCCTGGGCAACGACGCCATCGACCTCGGGCTGGTGGCGGTCGGCTTCGGCTGGATGACGATGGAGGTGGCGGACGACCGCGTCACCGCCACCGCGTCCGCGCTGGACGGCGAGTCGTTCTTCACGCTGGTGCTTCCCGCGCCGAGGTAATGATCGACGATCGGGACCGGAGCCTGTATCGAGCGACGCCACGATGGGACGCGGCGCCGCCACGGAAACACGAAACGGGGGAGCCGGTTGCCCGGCTCCCCCGTTTCGTTTGCCCCGAAGGGCGGTGCGGTTCGGGATGGACTAGTAGTCCATGCCCATGCCGCCCGGCATGCCGCCCGGCATCGCCGCGCCCTTCTCCTCCGGCTTGTCGGAGATGAGGGCCTCGGTGGTCAGGATCATGCCGGCGATCGAGGAGGCGTTCTCCACCGCCGAGCGGGTCACCTTGGCCGGGTCGATGATGCCCGCCTCCACCATGTTGACGTACTTCTCGGAGATGACGTCGTAGCCGACGTACGGGTCCTTCTGCTCTTCCTGAGCCCGGCGGACCATCTCGATGACGACCGCGCCGTCCTTGCCCGCGTTGGCGGAGATGCCGCGCAGCGGCTCCTCCAGCGCGCGGCGCAGGATCATGACGCCGGTCTTGATGTCGCCCTCGGCCTCGACACCCTCGAGCGCGGAGACGGCATTGATCAGGGCCACGCCGCCGCCCGGGACGATGCCCTCTTCCACCGCGGCGCGGGTCGCGCTCAGCGCGTCCTCGACCCGGTGCTTCTTCTCCTTGAGCTCGGTCTCGGTGGCCGCGCCGACCTTGATGACGGCCACGCCGCCGGCCAGCTTGGCGAGCCGCTCCTGCAGCTTCTCGCGGTCGAAGTCCGACGTGGTCGTCTCGACCTGCGAGCGGATCTGGTCGATCCGGCCCTTGATCGCCGCCTCTTCGCCAGCGCCCTCGATGAAGGTGGTGTCGTCCTTGGTGGCGACGACGCGGCGGGCGGTGCCGAGGTCCTCGATGCCGGCGCTGTCGAGGCGGCGGCCGACTTCCTCGGAGATGACCTGGCCACCGGTCAGGATGGCGATGTCCCGCAGCATCTCCTTGCGGCGGTCACCGAAGCCCGGCGCCTTGACCGCGAGGACGTTGAGGGTGCCGCGCAGCTT
This sequence comes from Chloroflexota bacterium, assembly GCA_023423795.1. Classification (GTDB taxonomy): domain Bacteria; phylum Chloroflexota; class Chloroflexia; order Thermomicrobiales; family UBA6265; genus CADCWF01. The sequence goes on from JAFAEX010000157.1 coordinate 21,516, forward strand.
GTTGACGACCAGGGTCGCCAGCGCTTCGCCATCCACATCCTCGGAGATGATGACCAGCGGCCGGCGGGCGCCGGCGACCTTCTCCAGCACCGGCAGGATGTCCTGGATCGAGGACACCTTCTTGTCGGTGATGAGGATGAAGGGATCTTCGAGCTCAGCCTCCATGCGCTCCGTGTTGGTCACGAAGTACGGGGAGATGTAGCCGCGGTCGATCTGCATGCCCTCGGTGTACTCGGTTTCGAACTCGAGACCGCGGGACTCCTCGACGGTGATGACGCCGTCCTTGCCGACCTTCTCCATGACCTCGGCGATCAGCTCGCCGATGGAGCGATCAGCGGCGGAGATGGAGGCGACCTGGGCGATCTCCTCCTTGCCGGCGACCGGGCGGGCCATGTCGAGGATCTTGGCGACGACGGCGTCGGCCGCCTTGTCGATGCCCTGCTTCAGCAGCATCGCGTTGGCGCCGGCGGCGACGTTGCGCATGCCCTCGTTGACGATGGCCTGCGCCAGCACGGTGGCGGTGGTGGTGCCGTCACCGGCGACGTCGTTGGTCTTGGTGGCGGCTTCCTTCAGGAGCTGCGCGCCCATGTTCGCGAAGTGATCTTCGAGCTCGATCTCCTTCGCCACGGTGACGCCGTCGTGGGTGACGGTCGGGGCGCCGAACTTCTTGTCGAGCGCCACGTTGCGGCCCTTCGGGCCGAGGGTGGTCTTGACCGCGTTGGCCAGGATGTCCACGCCTTCCTTGAGGGAGGCACGGGCCGCCTGGTTGAACTCGAGCTGCTTCGCCATCTGGTGAAACCTCCATGGAAAACGCCGCGCCGTCGCCGGCCCGGCGGGATCGCTGCTAGCCCTCGATGACCGCCAGGATGTCCTTCTCGGAGAGGATCAGCAGGTCCTCGTCCTCGAGCTTGAACTCGGTCCCGGCGTACTTCGCGAAGAGGACCTGGTCGCCGACCTTGACGTCCATCTCCACGCGCTTGCCGTCCTCGTCGCGGCGGCCCTTGCCGGCGGCCACGACGGTGCCGCGCTGCGGCTTCTCCTTGGCGGTGTCCGGCAGCACGATGCCCGACTTGGTCGTCTCTTCCTTACCGGCCGGCTTGACCACCACGCGGTCCGCCAGCGGCTGCAGCTTGGTCGCCACGGCCGTTCCGTTCTCCTTCGCCATCGTTCCCCACACCTCCTGGATTGGAAGCGTCATGCTCGTTTCGGCGTTCCCCCTCGGGCACGCCTTCACGAACCTCCGATACCAGAGGCTAGCACACTCGTTAGCACTCTTCAAGTGCGAGTGCTAACGGAGCGGCCCAATTCGTCCGCGATGATGGATAGGCGTCCGGCGGCGCTTCCGCCCGTCGCGGCGACCGCGCCGAGCCCCCGGCCGTTCGGGCGCACCGCCCAAGGGCCGGGGGCAGCACCGCGTGCTAGAATCGGGCCGTTCGCGACCGCCGATGCGCCGTGAGGAATCCTTGCGCGCCTGCGCCCGGTCGCATTCGCCCGCCGACGCGCCGGCCCGGAGGTACCCGTGTCCACACCGACCAAACGGCTTCCCGCCGACTTCGCCGCCGCCCGCGTCCGCAATCTCGCCCCGTCGCCCACCCTCGCCGTCTCCGACAAGGCGCGGCAATTGAAGGCGCAGGGCATCGACGTCATCGACCTCGGCGGCGGCGACCCGGATTTCATCACCCCGGAGCACATCCGGCAGGCCGCCATCGACGCGATGAACGCCGGCGACACCCATTACGTCGCCTCGCCCGGCACGCCGGCGCTGCGCAAGGCGATCGCCGCCAAGCTGCACGAGGACAACGGCGTCGAAGTCGAGGCGATGGGCGGCGTCGTCGTCACACCCGGCGGCAAGCAGGCGCTGTTCGAGGCCGCCCTGGCGCTGGTCGAACCGGGCGTGGACGTGCTGATCCCGGAGCCGGGTTGGGTCTCCTACGTGCCGATGGTCGAGCTGGCGGGCGGCCGCGCCGTCCCGGTGTCGCTGGACCCGGACGACCGGTTCCGCATCACCCGCCAAGCGCTGGACGCCGCGGTGACACCGGACAGCCGGATCATCATCATCTGCTCGCCGAACAACCCGACCGGCCGCGTGCTCGAAGCCGACGAGTTGCAGGCGCTGGCCGACTTCGCGATCGCCAACGACCTGCTCGTGTTCTCGGACGAGATGTACGAAAAGATCATCTACGACGGCCGCACCCATACCAGCATCGCCACCCTGCCGGGCATGGCCGACCGCACCCTCGTCTTCAACGGCCTGTCCAAGGCCTACGCGATGACCGGCTGGCGCCTCGGCTACGTGGCCGGACCGAAACCGTACATCACCGAAATCGAGAAGGTGCACAGCCACTCCGCGACCTGCGCCACCTCGTTCGTGCAGGCCGCCGGCGTGGCCGCCCTAACCGGGCCGCAGGAATTCATCGGCGAGATGGTCGAAGCGTGGGACCGCCGCCGCCGCGCAGTCTCCTCCGGTCTGAGCGCGATCAAGGGCATCGAGTGCCCGCCGGCCGAGGGCGCGTTCTACGCCTTCGCCGACATCCGAGGCACGGGAATGACCTCCACCGAAGCGGCCGACCTGTTCCTTCGCGAGGCGCACGTCGCGGTCACCCCCGGCAACGCCTTCGGCGATTCCGGCGAGGGCTTCGTTCGCCTCTCCTTTGCCACCAGCGACGACCTGCTGGCGTCCGCCGTCGAGCGCATCGCCAACGTCCTCGGCCGCAAGGACGCCTGACGGGTCCAGCGAAGCCGGGCACGTAGCGCCTGGTGCATCGCACGAACGACACACCGGCGCGGGATGGTCCCGCGCGTCCATAAACGGACAGACCGAGGAGGAACCGCGTGAAGGTCGAACAGCGCTTGCAGGAACTGGGCATCGAACTGCCGGCGCCGGTGCAGCCGGTCGCTACCTACGTCCGCTGGGTGCAGACCGGCAATCTGTTGTTCATCTCCGGCACCGGGCCGAGCGACAGCGCGCCCACCGGCAAGCTCGGGACCGATCTGACGATCGAGCAAGGGCAGGCCGCCGCCCGCGAGGTCGGGCTCCAGATCATCGCCACCGTCAAGGACGCGCTCGGCGACCTCGACCGCGTCAAGCGGGTGGTCAAGGTGCTCGGCATGGTGAACTCCGCGCCGGATTTCGCCGACCAGCCGAAGGTCATCAACGGCTGTTCCGACCTGATGGTCGAGGTCTTCGGCGAGGCCGGCCGCCACACCCGCTCTGCCGTCGGGTTCGTCGCCCTGCCGGGCCAGATCGCGGTCGAGATCGAGGCGACCTTCGAAGTCGAATGAACTCACGACAAGCCGATCCCGGCGCGCGGAATGGTCCGCGCGCCGGGCAGCCCAGGACGCACGATCCGGGGCCGCGCTCCTCGCGCGGCCCTGACCGTTTTTCCGCTGGGGCGTTTCAGGACAGGACACCACTCATGGAAACCAAGCGCGTACCCGTCACCCGCGAAGGACTCGAACGGCTCAAGGCCGAATTGCAGGACCTCAAGGAGGTGCGGCGACCGCAGATCGTCGAGGCCATCGCCGAAGCCCGCTCCCACGGCGACCTCCGGGAGAACGCCGCCTACGATGCGGCCAAGCACGACCAGGCGATGAACGAAAAGCGCATCGCCGACCTCGAATCCTTGCTCCGCAACGCCGTCATCCTCGAAGAGGACGGCGCGCGCCCGAACGACGGTTTCGTGCGCCTCGGCTCGACGGTCGTGGTCGAGGTGGACGGCGACGAGGAACGCTACAAGATCGTCGGCGCGATCGAGGCGAAACCGGCCGCCGGCTTGATCTCCAACGAGTCGCCGGTCGGCCGGGCGCTGCTCGGCAAGCGCACCGGCGAGGATGCCTCCGTGCTCACCCCGCACGGCGGCAAGACCGTCTACCGGATCGTGCGGGTCGAGTAGCGCTCCATGGCGAACGGCATGGGTCCGTCCGAACTTCCCGCCCGGTACCTGCGGCGCTCCCAGATCGCCGGTCTCCGGGACGATCTCGAGCGCGTGCGCGCGCAAATGCAGACACTCGGGCAGGACATAGGAGATTCCGGCAGCGCGACCTGGTTCGGTGGAGAGGCCGAAGTCAACGTCCTCCGCGACGAAATGGCCAGACTCCAGCGGCAGGAAGCCCTGTTGGTCATGACGCTCGGTCTGCCCATCGTCGAAGACAGCACGATCGAAGCGATCCGCGGGATGACCAGGCTCGACGGCGTGATCCGCCTCGGCACCACGGTCGTGGTCGAGGTGGACGGCGACGAGGAACGCTACAAGATCGTCGGCGCCATCGAGGCGAAACCGGCCGCCGGCTTGATCTCCAACGAGTCGCCGGTCGGCCGGGCGCTGCTCGGCCGAAGCGTCGGGGACACCGTTTCGGTCAAGACCCCGCACGGCGGGGAGATGGTCTACCGCATCGTTCGGATCGAACACTGAGTCGCGCAGTTGGGGAAGGGTCGGGCCGGATGGCATCCGAACGGGAGCAGGACGAGTCGTACCGCCGCATCTGGCAGGGCTTTCGCGCGGTGACGTCGGTTGCGGACGGACGCCACGACACGGATGACTGGCGTTCCCGCCGCGGGCCGTTCGCGATCGCGCTGGTTCGCGTTCCGTCCTCGGCAATGCAGCCCGACCTCGATCGGCTGCGCGGCGACCTCGCCCCATTTCCATTCGTCCGTTCGCATCCGGACGGCTTTCACCACATCACCCTGCAGGAACTCGGGTTCCTCGTCGATGTGCCGTCGCGGCAGGACGAGATCAACCAGACACGACTGGAGGAGTTCACGCAGGCCGCCGCCGCAGCGGTATCCGAACGCGAGCCGTTCACGCTCACCATCGGCGGCGCGAACTCGTTCCAGGACGCCGCGTTCCTCGAAGTGCACGACGGCGACGCGCTGGAACCGCTGCACGCGCGCTTGCTGGAACTGGCCGCCATCCCGCGGGCGCCGCAGTTCGCCTACGTGCCGCACCTGACGGTGGCCCATTACACGCAGGATGCACCGAACCACGAGGTCGCCGCCGCGCTGTCGCGCTGGCGGACCACCGTCTTCGGGACCATCGACGTTTCGGAGATCGAGATCGCCACCCTGCGCGTGGACGAGCCCTATCCGCCGCTGGAACCGTGGGCGGTGCTGCCGCTCGGCCGGTAGTCCGAGGACACCACCCGCCGTTTCGACATTCAGTCCCGCATATCGCTCCCAACATCCGTCATCCCGAGCGTGTCGAGGAATCTCGTTCCTTCTCGACTCCTCGACTCCTCGACGTGCGTACGAGATCCCTCGAAAAACTCGGGATGACGAATGTGCAGGCAACCCGCGTGCTTGCCCACGCCCTACGCGGCGGCCGAAACCCGCTCGACGACGGCATCGCCAAACTCGCTGGTCGATACCACGGCGCCGCCGCCGGCGATGTCGCCGGTGCGGACGCCTGACTCGACCGCATCTCGCACCGCCGCTTCGATCGCGGCCGCTTCATCCAACAGCCCGAGCGACAGGCGCAGCATCATCGCGGCCGAGAGAATCGTTCCGGCCGGGTTGGCCTTGCCCTGCCCGGCGATATCAGGCGCGGTGCCGTGGATCGGCTCGTAGAGGCCCAGCGGACCGTGCCCGCTGCCGCGCCGCGCCGGGCCGATCGACGCCGAGGGCAGTAACCCGATGGAGCCAGAGAGCACCGAGGCTTCGTCGGTCAGGATGTCGCCGAACATGTTCTCGGTGACGATCACGTCGAAGCTGGCCGGCCGCGTGATGAGGTGCATCGCCATCGAATCGACCAGCGCGTGCTCCCAGCGCACGTCCGGGAACTCGGGCGCGACCGATTCAACCACCGCCCGCCACATCCGCGAGGATTGCAGCACGTTGGCCTTGTCCACGCTGGTGACGTGACCGCGCCGGCCGCGCGCCGTCTCGAACGCCAGCCGCACGACGCGTCGCACCTCATGTTCGCGGTAGACGAGGGTATCGATGGCGGCCATCCCGCGACGCTCCCGCCACTGGCGCGACGGGCGGCCGAAGTAGAGCCCACCCGTCAGTTCGCGCACGACGAGCAGATCGACGCCCTCCAGCAACTCCGGCTTCAGTGGCGACGCGGCGGAGAGGGCCGGCAGGACGGACACCGGGCGCAGGTTGGCGTACAGCCGGAGCGCCTTGCGGACCTTGAGCAGCCCCTGTTCCGGCCGGATTTCGCGGGGCAGCGCGTCCCATTTGGGTCCGCCGACCGCGCCGAGCAGGATGGCGTCGGCCTTGGCGCAGGCGGCGACGTCCTCGTCGCGCAGGGGCTCGCCGAATTCGTCGCAGGCCGCGCCGCCGATGAGTCGGGTGTCGAACGAAAAGCTATGGCCCCAGCGCGCGGCGACGGCCTCCAGCACGCGCACCGCTTCGGCCACGACTTCCGGCCCGACGCCGTCGCCTGGCAGCAGCACGATGTTCGCGGCGATCCCTTCGGTCATCCGTCGCTCCCCTACCCTCGCCGCCGCGTCGCGCGGTCATCGGCTCTGTATCCGATCGTGTGCGGTCGCCGTCAATCGCGGTCGGTGTCATGCCGCGCGCCGGTCCTACCCCGGCACGGCGCTGGCTGTGAAACAGGCCCGGCACGCAAACGCCCTCCCACCCGGCGCGGATGGGAGGGCGCTCGCAGGACGCGGTGAGGATACCGCTAGACGCCCGTCACCGTCGGCAGCCACGCCGGGCGGCGCGCCTCGTAGGCGGTGATGGCGGCTTCGTTCCGAAGGGTCAGGCCGATGTCGTCGAGCCCTTCCAGCAGCCGGTAGCGCGTGAAGTCGTCCATCGGGAACGGAGCGCGAATGCCGAGGGCCGGGGCCGACACCTCCCGCTTCTCCACATCCACCGTGATCTCGAGCGACGGATCGGCCTGCACCGCCCGCATCAGGGCTTCGCCGATCTCCGGCTCGACGACCACCGGCACGAGACCGGTCTTGGTGGAGTTGTTGCGGAAGATGTCGCCGAACCGGGGCGAGATGACGGCTCGGAAGCCGTAATCCATCAGCGACCAGACGGCGTGCTCGCGGGAGGAGCCGACGCCGAAGTTCGGCCCGGCGACGAGGATGCTCGCCCTGGCGTATTCCGGCCGGTTGAGCACGAAATCCGGATCGGCTTCCCGCCAGGCGGAGAAGAGCCCGGCGCCGAACCCGGTGCGCTCCACCCGCTTCAGCCAGTGGGCGGGGATGATCTGGTCGGTATCGACATCGGCGCGGTCCAGCGGGACCGCCCGCCCGGTGATGACGCGGACTGCCTGCATGGCGGGCTCCCTCAGTTCAGGTCGGCCGGGGTGGCCAGCGTGCCGGCGACCGCGGTGGCAGCGGCCACCGCCGGCGAAACCAGGTGCGTGCGGCCACCCGGCCCTTGCCGCCCCTCGAAGTTGCGGTTGGAGGTGGAGGCGCAGCGCTCGCCCGGCCGCAGTTTGTCCGGGTTCATGCCGAGGCACATGCTGCACCCGGCCGCGCGCCACTCGAACCCGGCCTGCGTGAAGAGCCGGTCCAGCCCCTCGGCTTCGGCCTGGGCGCGGACCCGCATCGAACCGGGCACGACCATCGCGCGGACGCCGTCGCGCACCCGCCGGCCCTCGATCACCTGCGCAGCGAGGCGCAGATCCTCGATCCGGCTGTTGGTGCAGGAGCCGATGAAGACGGTGTCGATCGCCACGTCGCGCAGGGGGGTGCCCGGCGCCAACGCCATGTATTTCAGCGCCCGGGCGGCGGTCTCCCGCGCCTTCGGGTCGTCGAACTGGTCCGGGTCCGGCACGACGGCGTCGATCGGCGCGACCTGCCCCGGATTGGTGCCCCACGAGACGTGCGGGCGGATCGCCGCGCCGTCGAGGAAGACCTCGGTGTCGAACGTCGCGCCGGGGTCGGTCGGCAGCGAGCGCCAGTCGTCGAGCGCCTGCTCCCACAGCGCGCCCTTCGGCGCGTGCTGGCGGCCCTCGACGTAGGCGAAGGTCGTGTCGTCCGGCGCGACCATGCCGGCCTTGGCCCCGGCCTCGATCGACATGTTGCAGATCGTCATCCGGCCCTCCATCGAGAGCGACCGGATGGTGGAGCCGCGGTACTCGACGATATGGCCGATGCCGCCGCCGGTGCCGATCTTGCCGATGATGGCGAGGATGACGTCCTTCGCCACCACGCCGGGCTGCAATTCGCCATCGACGGTGATGGCCATCGTCTTCGCCCGCTGCTGCGGCAGGGTCTGGGTAGCGAGGACGTGTTCGACCTCGGAGGTGCCGATGCCGAAGGCCAGCGCCCCGAACGCCCCGTGGGTGCTGGTGTGCGAGTCGCCGCAGACGATGGTCATGCCGGGCTGGGTCAGCCCCATCTCCGGTCCGATGATGTGGACGATGCCCTGCCCGGGATCGCCCATCGGGTAGAGCTTGACCCCGTACTCGTTGGTGTTTCGGCTCAGCGCGGAGACCTGGGTCGCCGAGATCGGGTCGGCGATCGGCAGGTTGATGCCGATCGTCGGCACGTTGTGGTCGGCCGTGGCCACCGTCAGGTCGGTGCGGCGCACCGGGCGGCCGGCCGCCTTCAAACCGTCGAAGGCCTGCGGCGAAGTCACCTCGTGGACGAGGTGAAGGTCGATGTAGAGCAGGTCCGGCTCGCCCTCGGCGGAGCGGACCACATGGCGGTCCCAGAGTTTTTGGCTCAGCGTGCGCGGCGCGGCGGGTTCGGTCACCTTCATGCGTCCTTCGGAAACCCGGGAGGGCGGCGGATCGGCCCTCCCGGCGCGGTCACCATTACGTCCAGCGGGACACCGACGACACCGGGCCGGAGATCATCGGCGTCGGCGTGCCGGAGACCACCTTGCTCAGCGCGGCGAGGTAGGCGCGGGCGCTGGCTTCGACCACGTCGGTGGCGAGCCCAGCGCCGGTGTAGACGCCGCCCTCGGCGCGGATGCGGAGGCGGACTTGCCCCTGCGCGTCCTCGCCCGGCGTCACCGCCTCGACCTGGTACTCCTCCAGCTCGCAGGGGATGCCCACGGCGCTGTCGATGGCTTCCATCACCGCATCGACGCCGCCGTTGCCGACCCCGTCGCCGGCGATCTCCTCGCCGTTGCGGGAGATCACCACCGAAGCGGTCGCCTCGTCGCCGGTGCCGATGCTGGCGTTCCAGCGCACCAGCGTAAGCGCGTCGTTCTCCGCTTCGAGCTGGTTGCTGACCAGCGCGATGAGGTCGGCCGCGGTCACGTTCTTCTTGCGGTCGGCCAGCACGAGGAACTGCTGGTAGGCGGCGTTCAGCTGCTCCTCGTCCAGCCGGACGCCGGCCTCCTGCAGCGCGTTGCGGAAACCCGCCCGCCCGGAGTGCTTGCCGACGACCAGTTTGGTGCCTTCCCAGCCGACGTCGGTCGGGTTCATGATCTCGTAGGTCGAGCGCTCCTTGAGCATCCCGTCCTGGTGGATGCCCGCTTCGTGGGCGAAGGCATTGGCGCCGACGATCGCCTTGTTCGGCTGGACGACCATGCCGGTCAGCGTGCTGACCAGCCGGCTGGTCGGCACCAGCCGCTCCTTGACGATGCGGGTGTGGCCGGAGCCGAACTGGTCGCCGCGGGTCGCCAGCGCCATCACCACCTCTTCGAGCGAGGTGTTGCCGGCGCGCTCGCCGATGCCGTTCATCGTCACTTCGACCTGCCGCGCCCCGGCGCGGACGGCGGCCAGCGTGTTGGCGGTCGCCATCCCGAGGTCGTCATGGCAGTGGACCGAGAAGATCACCTTGTCCGCGCCGTACACCCGCTCGCGCAGATACTCGATCAGCGCGGCGTACTCGGTCGGCGAGGTGTAGCCGACCGTATCCGGCACGTTGAGCGTGGTCGCCCCGGCCTTGACGGCGGCGGAGAAGACCTCGACGAGGTAATCCCAGTCCGAGCGGGTTGCGTCTTCGGCCGAGAACTCGATGTCGCTCGTGAAGCCGTGGGCGAGGCGGACCATCGCGTCCACCCGCTCCAGCACCTGCGCGCGGTCCATCCGCAGCTTGTGCTGGAGGTGGATGTCGCTGGTGGCGATGAAGGTGTGGATGCGCGGGGACTCGGCCCCGCGCACCGCCTGAGCGGCCCGCTCGATGTCGTTCGGGTTGCAGCGGGCGAGCCCGGCAACCGTCACGCCCTTGACGCGGGCCGCGATCGAGCGCACCGCCTCGAAGTCGCCGGGGGAGGCGGCCGGGAACCCGGCCTCCATGATGTCCACCCCGAGCGCCGCGAGGGCGTCGGCGACCTCCAGTTTCTCGTCCGCCGTCAGCGTCGCGCCGGGCGACTGCTCGCCGTCCCGCAGCGTCGTGTCGAAGATGAGGACGCGGTCGCCCTGGAGGACATCGGCGGCGACCCCGGGCGTGATGTCCAGGGCATCCGCGCGGCCGACCGCCGGTACGCTCGATCCGTCCATGTCTCCTCCTAAATTGCGACGTCGCCGGCGGCGGTTGGCTTGCCCTGCGCCAGCCACGTCATCATCTTGCGCAGTTCGCCGCCGACCTGCTCCAGTTGGGAGTCGGCCCCGGCCTTGCGCAGCGCCAGGAACTTCTCGCGGCCGGCCTCGTTCTCGCCGAGCCACTCTCGGGCGAATTCGCCCTGCTGGATGCGATTCAGCAACTGCTGCATCGTCTCCTCGACGTGGCTGTCGATGATCTGGGGACCGGCGTAGTAATCACCGTACTCGGCCGTGTCGGACACCGAGTAGCGCATGTAGCCGAGGCCGCCCTCGTAGATCAGGTCCACGATCAGCTTCAGCTCGTGCAAGCACTCGAAGTAGGCGATTTCCGGCTGGTAGCCGGCCTTCACCAACGTGTTGAATCCGGCCTCGATCAGGTGCGACACGCCGCCGCAGAGGACGGCCTGCTCGCCGAAGAGGTCGGTTTCGGTCTCTTCCTTGAACGTCGTCTGGAGCACGCCGGCGCGCAGGCTGCCGAGGCCGCGGGCGTAGGCCAGCGCGGACTGCATCGCCTTGCCACTGGCATCCTGGTGGATGGCGACCAGCGCCGGCACGCCGACGCCTTCCTGGTAGAGCTCGCGCAGCCGGTGGCCCGGGCTCTTCGGCGCGACCATCGACACATCGACGCCGTCCGGCGGCTCGATCGCGCCGAAGTGGATGTTGAAGCCGTGGGCGAACATGAGGGTCTTGCCCGGCCCCAGGTTCGGCGCGATGTCCTGCTCGTAGACCCGCTTCTGCACGTGGTCCGGGACTAGGATCATGATGACGTCGGCCTTGGCCGCCGCCTCGGCCGGGGTCAGGACTTCCAGCCCCTCGGCCTCGGCCTTCGCCCGGCTCTTGCTGCCCACGGGCAGCCCGACGACGACCGAAACGCCGGAGTCGCGCAGGTTGAGGGCATGGGCGTGCCCCTGGCTGCCGTAGCCGATCACCGCCACCGTCCTGTCGAGCAGTGGCTCGAGCGTCGCGGCATCCTCGTAGTACACCGTAGCGGGCATGCGCCCCTCCCCAGGGTTGATTCGGTCCGGCCCCGCCGGACCATCCGTTCTTCGGGCCGGGACACCCGCCCGGCCCGCCACCATACGAGGCAGCGC
>JAFAEX010000180.1 GCA_023423795.1 Chloroflexota bacterium
GGGCCGCGCCCTTCCCGGCGCGCGGACCGGGCGCGCACGCCGATGAGCCGGAACCCGCATCGATGCGGCAAACGCGACGATCCGCGCTCGCGAACGTCGTGGAGAAGCGGCAGGACAGCGGCCGCAGCGGCGCTTCTGCCCTACCTACCCGGCTCCGGTCACTGGCAGGCCGGACACTGTCCGAAGACCTCCAGCAGGTGCCCATCGATCCGGAAGCGCGTGTCGCGGGACAGGTCGCGCACCAACTGGTCCACCGGGCAGGCCGAGAAGGCGACCGTTTCGCCGCACCCGGAACACACCAGGTGGTGCCGGTGTCCCGGCGTGCCGGTGATGTAGGCCGGGTGGCCGTCCGAACGCAGCACGCGGGTGAGCACGTCCAGCGACGCCAGCAGTTCCAGCGTGCGGTACACCGTGGCGCGGCCGATTTCCGGGGCGCGATCGCGCACCAGCGACACGATTCCTTCGGCGGTGAACGGGCGGGTCTGCTCCAGCACCGCCGCGGCGACCACCCGGCGCGGCGCGGTCAGGCGGTGCCCGTGGCGGGAAAGCAGGTCCCCGACGTCGTCGAGGGACGGGATGGCGGGCGCCAGATGGGCGGGAGCGATGGCGGGCGCGGCGGCGTCGGTCATGCGCTGAAGCCTAGCACAGGGCCCTCGCGCCGCCCGCCGCCGGCCCCGGATCGGCGGGCGGCGAGGGAACGCGCCGGCGCACGGTACCGTATCCTCCGTTGCCGAAAGGGAGGCGCGCATGGCGAGTTCGCGGACGCAGGCGACGATTTCCCCAACCGACCGCCCGGCAGCGGGCGTCGATTGGGCCGGGCTGCTCCGAATCCTGCTGCTGGTCGGGTTGGCCACATTGTTGGCGCCGCCGGCGCTGCAGCACGGCTTCCCCGGCGCGGCGCTGGCGCAGGACGGCCGCTCGGTCGAATGGTCGCGCATTGACACCACGCTGGAGTTGCGCGAGGACGCGACCTTCGCCGTCACCGAGGAGCAGACGGTCCGGTTCACCGGTGGCCCGTTCCGCAACGGGTTCCGCGACGTCGAGTTGCGGCGGCTCGAGGGCATCGACCAGATCCGCATGGGCGAACTCGTCAACGGCGTGGTGCAGCCCTACGAATACGTGTCCCCGAGGCGGTTCGAGAACGCGCCGAACACGTTCACCTACTCCGTCCGCAACGCGAACATGCACGTCGAGTGGTCGTTCCCGCCGACCACGAACCAGTCGCGCACCTTCGTCGTCGAGTACGTCGTGACCGGGGCGCTGCGCGTCTACCTCGACCAGGACCCGCCGTACCAGCAGATCTCGTGGACGGCGGTCGGTTCCGGCCTCACCGAGGTCGCGCCGGTGCGCGAAGCGTCGATGACGATGGTGCTGCCGCAGCCGGCGCCGATCGACCAGACCGAGGTGCAGCCGCCGAGCGACCCGGCGGACCACACCACCAACGGCCAGACGTGGTATTGGGAAACGTCCGACCTGGGCCGCGGCGAGGAGTGGACGGTCGGCTTGCGGTTCCCGCCGCAGATCGCCGCCGGCCCGCCGCCGTGGCAGGAAGCGAGCGACCGCGCCGAGGTGCTGGCCGCCGAGCGGGAAAGCCGGACGGCGCTCTTCGACTTGATCGCGCTGGCGATCGCCGGACTGCTGATCATCGGCGGGCCGCTGGCCCTGCTGGCGACGTGGTTCAACCGCGGACGCGATCCGCGCGTCGGACCGGTGCCCGACTTCATCGCCATCCCGCCGGACGACACGCCGCCGGGCATCGTCGGCGCGCTGCTGGACGAGCGGGCCGACGACCACGACGTGATCGCCTCGCTGATCGCCCTCGGCAACCGGGGCGTGCTGACGATCGAGGAGACCAGCGGCAACCTGCCGGCCGCTTACGGCGGCGGGCGCGATTTCAAGCTGACGATGCGCGACGCCAACGCCCCGCTGGCGACGTTCGAGCAGCGGCTGGTCGGGGCGCTCTTCGGCAGCAAGCGCGCCAACGGCGAGACGGTCAACCTCAGTTCCGTGAAGGAGAAGTTCAACCTCGCGCTGCCGTCGATCACCGAAGCGATGTACCAGGACCTCGTGGATCGCGGGTTCTTCACCGACTCGCCGGACGCCACGCGCACCCGCTGGCGCCGGGCCGGGGCGATCGGGGCGTTCCTCGTCCTCTTCGGCGGCTGCTTCCTGGTCGGCGCGGTATCCGAGTTTTCCAACCTGATCTGGCTGCCGATCGCCGTGCTGGCGGCGCTGGCCGGGGCGGTCTTCCTCTTCTCCTCGGCGATGCCGCGCAAGACCGCACTGGGCGCGGAAGCGGCGGCCAAGTGGAATGCGTTCCGCCGCTACCTCGACGACATCGAGCAGTACGAGCACCTCGACGAGGCGAAGGCGATCTTCCAGCAGTACCTGCCCTACGCGGTCGCGTTCGGGCTGGAGAAGAGTTGGGTGCGGAAGTTCGCGGCCGTCGATGCGCCGGTCCCGGCGTGGTACGGCTCGCCCACGCTCGGGCCGGTCGGCGATGCCGGCCCCAACTACCCCTACGGCCGGGGCCGTGGCCCGGTCGTGATCTTCGGCGATCCATTCGGCGGTTCCCGCGGCGGTTCGTTCGGCGGCGGCGCTCCGCGCGGCGGCGGCGACGGCGGACCGGTCTCCGGCTGGGGCGGCGAAGGCGGCGGGTTGCAGGACTTCAGCGATTCGATGGGCGGCGGGCTGCAGGGGCTCAGCGGCGGCCTGTTCGACCTGTTCGACAGCGCGTCCCGCACCTTCAGCGGCAGCAGCGGGAGCAGCAGCGGCGGCAGTTCGTTCGGCGGCTGGTCGTCCGGCGGCGGCGGTCGCAGTTCCGGCGGGTTCGGCGGCTTCTCCGGTGGCGGCGGCGGCTTCTCGGGCGGCGGCGGCGGTGGTTCCGGCGGCGGCGGCGGCGGCTTCAGCTAGCGCGCGGGCGACACCGGCGGTTATCGGCGCCGGTGACGCCCGGTGCTGATGGCGTTTGTCAAAATCGTCCGGGCATCATCGCGCCCGCCGCTGGGCCGGTATCCGGATCAAACAGGCAACCGTCATCATCACCGGGCGAGCCACGTGCCCGCACCGAGCATGCAACCGCCATCGTCGGCGTGCTTCGCCCGCGGGTTCGCGGCCTGCGGCGCGTACAATCCGGCGTGGCGCGGGCCGCTCCCGAGCGTCGGACGGCGGACCCGGACGCGGGCAGGCGATGCAGCCGCGAACGTATCAACCGGCCCGGCAGGGCGCGCCGCGTTCGAGGACGAGCCGCGAGACTCCCGGGGAACCCGTCAATGGCGCAGGAACCCAGGCAGGTCAGGCCGAAGGTGGCGAACTGGACGGTGCGCCCGCGCCGCCCGGCCCGGACGCATCCCGAAGACACCACGAAGCCGGAGGAAGACGCCCCGGTGACGCCGCCGCGTGCCGCCCTCGACGCGGCCCGGCGCGTGGGCGAGTCGTTCCTGGTGGCGATCGTCACCTCCACCGGGCTCTATCTCGTCGGCATGGTCTACATCGGGTCGTATTACGGGCGGATGTCGATCGAGGCGACGGCGCTCGACTTCGCCCCGCCCTACATCACGCTCCAGGCGATCCACGTCCTGCCGGGATTGCTGGAATACCCGTCCGCGCTCCTGCTGCTGTGGGTGCTCTACCGAACGTTCCACAAGCCCATCCAGCGCCTGGCGGGTTGGCTGGACCACGCAGGACGCCGCTTGCCGCGGTTGTGGCCGACCCTCGGGAACCTGATCGTGATCGCGCCGCTGCTCGTCGGAGCGGTCATGGCCAGCATCCGCGAACAGACGGTGTCGCCCGATTCGGTGATCGGCGAAGTCGCCACCATGCTCGAGAACGCGGCCTTCGTGCTGCTGATCTACGCGATCTGGCTCGGCTGGAGCCAGCGCAGTTTCATCGTCACGCTGGTGCGGGCCCGCCGGGTGCTGCCGATCGCGCTCGTCTTCCTCGTCTACTTGCTGAACGCGCTCGCCACGACCTCGGTGGTCGCCGAGAACGCCGCCATGCTGCTGCTGACCGGGCGGTCCGACAACAGCATGGGCATCGTCCTGACGCCGAAGGCCGGGCAATCGCCGGCCTGGGGCGAACGCGAACTGGTCTTCGTGACGCTGCGGCAATCGACCTATTTCGTGGTGGAGCGCCAGCCGGTTCCGCCCGCCCAGCGCCCGACGGCGTGGATGATCCCGACAGGCTCGGTCGAAACGGCGCGCGTGCAACGCCTCGTCGATGCCGACCGCGAATTCGAACCGGTCACGGTCGAGGTCGAGTGACGCCCGCGAGCGGACTCTAGCCTTCTTCGATGGTCGCCAGCGGCGGCGGCTCCTCGCCCGCCATCCGCCGCTCGCGCACCAGCGAGGCGATGACGCCCGCCGCCAGCAGTCCGATGATGACGGCCAGCGCGAGGGCGATCGGGAGGTGGTAGATGTCGGTCAGCAGCATCTTGACGCCGACGAAGGTCAGGATCGCGGCCAGCGAATGGCGCAGGTAGTGGAAGCGGTCCACCGCGCCGCGCAGGACGAAGTAGAGGGAGCGCAGCCCGAGGATCGCGAAGACGTTGGACGTGTAGACGATGAACGGATCGCGGGTGACGGCGAAGATGGCCGGGATTGAATCGACGGCGAAGATGAGGTCGGTGCTCTCGACCATCACCAGCACGATGAACAACGGCGTCGCCATCAACCGCCCGCCGTTGCGCACGAAGAAGTTCTGCCCTTGGTAGCCGTCGGTGACCGGGAAGACGCGGCGGACGGCCTTGATGAGCGGGTTGCGGTCGGGGTGGACCTCCTCGACGCCGCCCATCGCCATGCGGATGCCGCTGACGACGAGGAACGCGCCGAAGACAAAGATGATCCAGTGGAAACGCTCGATCAGCGCCGCGCCGGCGAGGATCATCGCGGCGCGCATGACCAGCGCCCCGAGGATGCCCCAGAAGAGGACCCGGTGCTGGTAGGCGGCAGGCACAGCGAACGAGGTGAAGATCAGCACGAACACGAAGATGTTGTCCATGCTGAGCGAGTATTCGATGACGTAGCCGGCGAAGTACTCCAGCGCCGGTTCGGGGCCGTTGATGGCCCACATCCCGGCCCCGAACAGCACAGCCATGGTCACCCAGACGGCGACCCACATCCCTGCCTGCTTGACGCTGACGACGTGTGCGCCACGGTTGAAGACGCCGAGGTCGAGCGCCAGCATCGCGAGCACGAAGACGGTGAAACCTATCCAGGCGAACGTTGCGGTTTCGGGCACGGTGCCTCCGGGAACGAATGTCGGCGTGGCGACGGACGGGCGAGCGCGAACACCGGGACCGGTCCCGATCGCCCATGACGCCGCCGCATGCGTCCCGGGCCGCCGGCGCTCCGCAATTTAGCAAGCCAGTGGGGAACCCAACCAGTCCGCGGCCCGCTCGCGGCAGCGGAGACCCGGGCGGCCGCGGGGTGGCGCGCACGACGCGGGCCACGACGGGCCGCGCCGGCCGATGGCGGCCGGACATTGCTGGCACTCTCCCGTCCCGAGTGCCAAACGCAGTTGACGCCGAGTCGGTCGTCCCTATACTTTCCAACGCATAGCGATATCCGCCGCCGGGCGGAAACCCGTCCGGGGTCCGCCGCACTCCGCGGGCCGGGTCCCGGTTTCATGCGAGATACCCAATGCCGCAGGGGACCATGACCGACAAGCGCGATTACTACGAGGTCCTCGGAGTCGCCAGAAGCGCCGACGCCGACGAGATTCGTCGCGCCTACCGCAAGCTGGCCCGCCAGTACCACCCCGACGTCAACCGCGAAGACGGCGCGGAAGACCGCTTCAAGGAAATCAACGAAGCCTACGAGGTGCTCGGCGACGAGCAGCGCCGGGCCCAGTTCGACCGCTTCGGACACGCCGCCAACGGATTCGGCGGGGCCGCCGGCGATCCCTTCGGATTCGGTGGTGCGGCTGGCTCGCCATTCGCCGACCTCTTCGAGAGTTTCTTCGGCGCGCAGGCGACCCAGACGGGCCGGCGGCGGCAGGCCCCGCCGCGCGGCGCGGACCTGCAGGTGACGCTCGACGTCTCGTTCGAGGAAGCCGTCTTCGGCGTCGAGCGCGACGTCGAGATCACCCGCCCCGAGACCTGCGAGAGCTGCAACGGCACCCGGATGCGCGACGGCATGCCGCCCACCCGTTGCACGACGTGCAACGGCTCCGGCGAGGTCCGGCGCGTCCAGCAGACGATCCTCGGCCAGTTCATGACCAGCACGCCCTGCGGCGCCTGCAACGGCGAGGGCGTGCAGATCACCGACCCGTGCCCGAACTGCCGCGGCCGGGGCCGGGTCACCCGCGCCCGCACCATCAACGTCGTGGTTCCGCCGGGGATCGACGAAAACGCCACGTTGCGCCTGACCAACCAGGGCGAAGCGAGCGCCTACGGCGGGCAGCCCGGCAACCTCTACGTCAAGGTCCGCGTCGCGCCGCACCCGCTGTTCACCCGCACCGGCAAGACGATCAATTCCCAGATCTCGGTCAACATGCCGCAGGCCGCCCTCGGCGACGAACTGGAGATCGACACGATCGACGGCGCGGTGGCGTTCCGGCTGCCGGGCGGCACCCAGTCCGGCCAGCAGTTCCGGCTGCGCGGGCGCGGCGTGCCGGACATGCGCGGCGGCGACCGCGGCGACCAGATCGTGACCGTCAACGTCGTCACCCCGCGCGACCTTTCGGAGGATCAGCGGGAGTTGCTGGAGCAACTGGCGGCGACGATGGGCAGCGGCATCACCCCCGCCGCGCCGAAGGGGATCTTCGACCGGATCAAGGACGCCATCGGCCGCACCTTCGGCGGCGGCGAGGTAACGAGCCTGCCGTACACCCCGGCCTGACGCCCGCCTGTCTGACGCGCTGGGCCGGACCCGGTCAACGCGGAGTCGCGGCGTCTGTCCTATCGTCATCCCGGGCTTGTCGAGGGATCTCGTTC
>JAFAEX010000213.1 GCA_023423795.1 Chloroflexota bacterium
GTCCCGAGCCTGTCGAGGGAACTCGTTCCTCCTCGACTCCTCGGCTCGATCACGAGATCCCTCGACAGGCTCGGGACGACGTTGAAGCGGACGCGGGCGACGAGGGGGGATAGGTCTCTTCCCCACCCGTGCCGCTGGTTGCCGGTTGCAGCGGTAAGGGTGGGACCCATGCCGAAGAAATTGGGTTTTCCCATGGCTACGCCAAAACCGGCGCGAATAAACGCCGCATAAACTACGAAAAAACACCGAAGGAACTCGGAAGGAATGTCCGATGACCGGCCGATAGGGCGGTCTATTTTCGGGCCACCAGCACGATGTCGCCGACGACTTTGACCCGGTAGGTCTCGGCGGGGACGACCACCGGCATCGCCGCCGGGGCTCCGGTGCGGATGTCGAACGCGCCGCCGTGGAGCGGGCATTCGAGCTCGTCGCCGACGATCTCGCCGTCCGCGAGCGAAGCGTCCTGGTGGGTGCAGATGTCGCAAAGGGCGAAGAACTCGCCGTCGTGGTTGATCAGGCAGACGGGGTCCTCCCCCACCTCGACGTACATCATCTGCCCCGGCGCGAGGTCGCTGGTGCGCGCCACCGCCTCCCAGCCGTTGGGTCCGTCGGTCATCGGTTCCTTTCCATACGATCGTTCGATCTTCGGTCGTGGGTCGCCCGGCGGCGAACCGGTTTGACCGTCATCCCAAGCCCGTCCAGGGATGTCGTTCTTCGTCCCTTGAGGGTAACGACGAGATCCCTCGACGGGCTCGGGATGACGGCGGAGGCGTGCCCTACAAGTCCTCGTCCCGCTGCGGCACGCCGTAGATGCCGGCCTTCAGCACTTTCAGGCCGAGCAGGGCGCACTTCATGCGGGCCGGGCTGATGGGGACGCCCAGTTCGTCGAGGATGTCGTCGCGGCCGATGGCCTTGACCTCCTCGAGCGGGCGGCCGATCGCCATCTCGGTCAAGAGCGAGGCGGCGGCCTGCGAGATGGCGCAACCCCGGCCGGAGAACTTGATGTCGCTGACAGTATCGCCGTCCACGCGGACGTCGATGCGGATCTCGTCGCCGCAGAGCGGGTTGGTGTCCTGGTAGGAGTAGTCGGCCGGGTCGAGCGTCCCCTTGTTGCGCGGGCGCTTCGAGTGGTCGAGGATCTGCTCCCGGTAGAGTTGTTCGGCCATCGACTCGTGTCCGTTCCGGTGCGCGGCTAGGCGAAGATCTGCTGGGCCTTGCGGATGCCCGCGACCAGCCGCTCGACGTCCTCGTGGTCGTTGTAGACGGAAAAACTGGCCCGCGTGGTGGCGACCACCCCGAGGTGGCCCATCAGCGGCTGGCAGCAGTGGTGGCCGGCGCGGACCGCCACGTTCTCGCCGTCGAGGATCGCGGCGACGTCGTGCGGGTGGATGCCGTCCACATCGAAGGAGATCACCCCGGCGCGCAGGTCGGCGTCCAGCGGCCCGAAGACGGTCACGCCGTCGAGCTTGCCGAGTTCTTCCAGCGCGTGGGCGGTGAGCACCCGCTCGTGCTCGCGCACGCGGTCCATGCCGATGTTCTGCAGGTACTCGACGGCTGCGCCGAGGCCGACCGCATCGCCCACGGCCGGGGTGCCGGCCTCGAAGCGGGCGGGCACGTCGGCCCAGGTCGAACGGCCGATCTCGACCTTGCGGATCATGCCGCCGCCGCCCATCCACGGCGGCAGCGCCTCCAGCAAGTCGAGCTTGCCGTAGAGCGCGCCGGACCCCATCGGGGCCAGCATCTTGTGGCCGGAGAGGGCGAGAAAGTCGGCGTCCATCGCCTGCACGTCGGTCGGCAGGTGGGGCACGCTTTGCGCGCCGTCCACGACGACGATGGCGCCGGCGGCGTGCGCGCGGCGGGCGATCTCGGCGGCCGGGTTGATGGTGCCCAGCGCGTTGGAGACGTGCGGAAAGGCGACCAGCTTCGGGCCGCGCGCCAGCAGTTCGTCGAGGTGGTCGAGGTCGAGCAGCCCGTCCGGCGTCAGATTGACACCGGCGACTTCGGCCCCGACCTCCTCGGCCAGCAGTTGCCACGGCACGAGGTTGGAGTGGTGGTCCATCGTCGTCACGACGATCAGGTCACCCTCGCGCACGTTGCGGCGGCCCCAGGTCTGGGCGACGAGGTTGATTCCTTCGGTGGTGTTGCGGACGAAAACGCACTCGCGGGGGTTGGCCGCGCCGATGAAGTCGGCGATCAGGTGCCGGGCTTCCTCGTACTTCGCGGTGGCCTTCTCGGAAAGGGCGTAGACCCCGCGGTGGATGTTGGCGTTTTCCTCCCGGTAGTAGCGATCGATTGCCTCGATCACCGGCAGCGGCTTCTGCGAGGAAGCGGCGCTGTCGAGGAAGACCAGGCGCTGGCCGCGCTCGTTGACCTGCTGGAGGATCGGGAAGTCGGCGCGGATGGCGGCGACGTCGAGCGGCGTTTCGGTGGCGTGCGTTGCGGTGTGGGACGTGGGCATCGGTGCGCCTCTTTTCGAAAGCCGCCACCGGAACGACGCCCGAACATGACGGCGCTGGGGAATTTCCGGACCGCCCGGCGATGAAGACGCCGACCAGTGGGATGCGGTTGCCGGCGACGCCCGCCCGGGGTTTCAACCCCGGGCTACGGGAACGAAACCCCTCCGGGGTTGAGAACGACGGGTTGCCGACCGCCGATTCCGGGGAACGCGGCCGTCGCCGCGTTCCCCATCGTGTTCGGCCCCGGAGGGGCTTCGTTTACGTGGCGCGGGGTTGAAGCCCCGCGCGCGCAAGCCCGCCCCGGCAGGCGGCTAGATCCCCACCTTGCGGGCGATGGCCGCTTCCAGGAAGCCCTGGATTTCCTCGACCGGGATGCGGTCGATGACCGGGCGGAAGAACCCTTCCACGATCAGCTTCTGGGCTTCGGTGCGCGGGATGCCGCGCGCCTGCAGGTAGAAGACGTGCTCGTCCTCGACCTGCGAGATGGTCGCGCCGTGGGTGCAGCGGACGTCGTTCGCGCCGATCTCCAGGTTGGGGATGGAGTCGGCCCGCGCGGTGCGCGACAGTACGAGGTTGCGGTTCTGCTGGTAGGCGTCGGTCTTCTGCGCGCCCTCGTAGACCTTGATCAGGCCCGAGTAGACGCTGCGGGCCGATCCCTTCAACGCGCCCTTGAACTCCAGGTCGCTGGTCGCGTAGGGCGACTCGTGGAGCTGCCAGGTGTGGTGGTCGAAGAACTGGTCGCCGTCGGCGAAGTAGATGCCCAGCATCTCGGCCAGGCTGTTCTTGCCGCGCAGGTGGGCGCCGATGGAGTTCTTGGAGAACCGCGAACCCAGCGTCACCTGCAGCGAGTTGAGCAGGGAATCCTCGCCGAGGATCGCCCGCTCGGTCATGAAGTTCCAGACGTTGCGGCCCCAGTCCTGCACTTGGACGTAGCGGAGCTTGGCGTCCTTGGCCACCAGCAACTCGACCACGGCCGAGGTCAGGGTCTGCCCGTCCTGCGGCGGCGACGAGTAGGCGTCCACCACGAAGGCCTCGGCGCCCTCCTCCAGCACGACCAGCGTGTGGGTGAAGACGGACGTGCCGGCTTCGCTGGCCATCGTGAAGTTACGGTACGGCAGCGCCACGCTGACGCCGGCCGGCACGTACAGGAAGCTGCCGCCCTGCCACATCGCAGCGTGCAGCGCTTCCAGCTTGCCGAAGCCGACCGGCACCGCCTCGGTCATGAAGTACTTCTCGACCAGTTCGCGGTGGTCGCGGAACGCCGTGTCGAGGTCGCAGAAGACGACGCCCTGCGCCGCGATGTCGGCCTCGTGGTCGTTCTGCACGACGCGGGCGTCGATCTGGACGACCGCGCCGGCGTTGTGCGCACCAGCGGAGACCGCTTCGGCGTCTCCGAGCGAGGCCAGCGCGGCCGCCACGTCGCCGTCGGTGGCGGCGATAGGGCGCAGCTTGTCGAACTTCAGGGCGCGGAAGTCGGTCCGCCGCCACTCTTCGTCGGTGCGCTGTGGCCACGGCAGGGACTCGAAAACGTCCCACGCCGCGAGCCGCTTCTCGCGCAGCCACTCCGGCTCGTTCTTGAGTCGGGACAACTCCTCGACCGCTTCGCGGGAAAACCCGGTCAGGGTCGCTTCACTCATCGTTGCGCTCATTGCTCCCCCTTGTTGGGCGGCGTCCGGGCGGCCCGCGCTCGGCCCGTGTTGGGCCGAAACCGGGCCGCCCGAGCCCGCCTACCCGACCGAGCCTTCCATTTCGAGCTGGATCAGCCGGTTCAGTTCCACCGCGTATTCCAGCGGCAGCTCCTTGGCGATCGGCTCGATGAAACCGTTGACGATCATGCTCATCGCCTCGTCCTCGGTGAGGCCGCGGCTCTGGAGGTAGAAGATCTGCTCTTCGGCGACCTTCGAGACCGTCGCCTCGTGGCCGACCGAGACCTGCTCTTCCTCGATCTCGATGTACGGGTAGGTGTCGGTCTTGGAATCCTCGTCCAGTAGCAGCGCGTCGCAAACGACGTTGCTCTTGACGTCGGTGGCGCCCTTGTAGACCTTCACCAGCCCGCGATAGGACGAGCGGCCCGAGCCCTTCGAGATCGACTTGGAGATGATCTGCGAAGAGGTGTTCGGGGCGACGTGGACGACCTTGCCGCCGGCGTCCTGGTGCTGGCCGTCGGAGGCGAAGGCAACCGACAGGATCTCGCCGCGCGCGCCCTCTTCCATCAGCCAGACGGCCGGGTACTTCATCGTCACCTTGGAGCCGAGGTTGCCGTCAACCCATTCCATGGTGGCGTTCTTGTAGGCGGCGGCCCGCTTGGTGACGAGGTTGTAGACGTTCTTCGACCAGTTCTGGATCGTCGTGTAGCGGCAGCGCGCGCCTTCCTGCACGATGATCTCGACAACGGCCGAGTGGAGGCTGGCCGAGTTGTAGGTCGGCGCGGTGCAACCCTCGACGTAGTGGACGTAGGAGCCCGGCGCGCAGATGATCAGGGTCCGCTCGAACTGGCCCATGTTCTCCGCGTTGATGCGGAAGTAGGCCTGCAGCGGGACCTCGATCTTGACGCCCTCCGGCACGTAGATGAACGAACCGCCCGACCACACCGCCGAGTTGAGCGCAGCGAACTTGTTGTCGTTGGCGGGGATGATGGTGCCGAAGTACTGCTTGACCAGTTCCGGGTGCTCGCGCAGGCCGGAGTCCATGTCGAGGAACAGCACGCCCAGCTTCTCGAGGTCCTCGCGCAGCGAGTGGTAGATGACCTCGGACTCGTACTGGGCGCCGACGCCGGCGAGGAACTTCCGCTCCGCCTCGGGGATGCCCAGTTTCTCGAAGGTGTTCTTGATGTACTCGGGCACCTCGTCCCACGTCCGGCCCTGCTTTTCGGCGGGCTGGATGTAGTAGAAGATGTCGTCGAAGTTAATGCCGGAAAGATCCGCGCCCCAGTTGGGCATCGGCCGCTTGTAGAAGTGGTCGAGGGCCTTGAGCCGGAAGTCGAGCATCCAGTCGGGCTCGCCCTTGCGACGAGAGATGTCCTCGACGACCTCGCGGCTGAGGCCGCGCCCGCTCTTGAACGCGTAGTCCTCTTCGTCGCGGAAGCCGTACTTGTACTCGCCGATATCGACCTGCGCCTTGGCAACCATGAATTCAACCTTTCGGCCGCGGATGCGGCCCGGCGTGGCGGAGGACGGCTAGGCGCCGGCGGTGGCGGCGACCTGCGCCCGCAGGCCCTCGTAGCCCTTGGCCTCGAGTTCCGCGGCCAGTTCCGGCCCGCCGCTCTGGACGATCCGGCCTTCCATCATGATGTGGACGTGCTGCGGCTTGATGAAGTTGAGCAGCCGCTGGTAGTGGGTGATGAGCAGGAACGCCTTCTCCGGCGAAGCCAGCGCGTTGACGCCCTCGGAGACGACCTTCAGCGCGTCGATGTCGAGGCCGGAGTCGGTCTCGTCCAGCACACACATGCGAGGCTCCAGCAGCGCCATCTGCAGGATCTCGGCGCGCTTCTTCTCGCCGCCGGAGAAGCCCTCGTTGAGGTAGCGGGTGGCGAAGGCGTCGTCCATCTTGAGGAGCGACATCTTCTCCTTCATCAGCCGGCGGAACTCGCGCGGGGTCATCGGCTGGACGTCGTTGCCCTCCTCGATCCGGGCGTTGCGGACGTTGGTCACCGCCATCCGGAGGAAGTTGGCCATCGAGACGCCGGGGATGACGGTCGGGTACTGGAACGCGAGGAAGAGGCCCTTCTGGGCGCGCTCCTCGGGGCTCCATTCGAGGATGTCCTCGCCGTAGTAGCGGATCGAGCCCTCGGTGACTTCGTAGGACGGGTGCCCGGCGATGACGTAGGCGAGGGTGCTCTTGCCGGAGCCGTTCGGGCCCATCAGCGCGTGGATCTCGCCCTCGTTGATGGTCAGGTTGACGCCCTTGAGGATTTCCTTGTCCTCGATGTTGGCGTGCAGGTTTTCGATCTCGAACATCGGCGCGTTGCTGTTGGCCATGGCGTGCTCGCTCACCCTCCGTCGATTCCGTCCCGTCGGCTGGACGCCCCGCGGCGTCCCGGTTCCGTCGCTCAGTCCCCGGCCCTCGCCGGTTTCGGTTCGTCGGCCCGACCCCGGCACGCCGAGCACTGCCCGGCGAAGACCGTGTGGTGGCTGGAGACGGCGAACCCGCTTTGTTCCTCGGCGACGTGGCGGGCGATCAGGGCGATCGGCACGTCCACGTCGAGCAGGAGGCCGCATTCGAGACAGTGGACGTGGTCGTGCCGCTCGGTCCGCTTGTCGTAGCGTGACGCGCCGTCGGCGAACGTGAGCTCCCGGATCAGGCCGCGCTCGGCCAGCAGGTGCAGCGTGCGGTAGACCGTGCCGTAGGCGATCTTCGGGTCTCGCTTGCGGACCTGCTCGAAGATTTCGCCCGCGGTCAGGTGTCCCTCGGCGCCGTGCACCACGTCCAGGATCTGCGTTCGTTGGGCGGTGTTGCGGTATGCGCGAGCCACGTCCTCACCATCGCTTGTTGCGAATGAGTCTCGTTTGCGTCTCAAAGGATACCCGATCAGTCGGAATTCTTCAAAGGGTCGGGGAAGCGCACGAGCGAGCCTCACCATCCCGTACGCGCCTGCCCCGCCGTCATCCCTCCGCGGGCTCGGGATGACGGCGGGGCGGCCGTAAATCGCACACCAGAGGTGTCGCCGCGAAACGCGGCATCGCCTGTGCTAGCCTCCCCCATCCCGTTCCTTCGCGGCGGTCCGGATCGATCAGGAGCACCAGCACAATGGAGACCGGTTCGGCGTTGGAGGCGGGCTCGCGCCCGCCCGCGGACTGGCGGCCCATCCTCGACCTGTCCGTGGCCGCCTACTGGCACGGCGAGATTGCGACGGGCCGCCTCGCTTGTGAGTGGCTGCTGTCGCTCCCGGGGCTCCCGGCAGAGGCCGAAGCCCTGACCCGGCGCAACCAGGTCTTCTACGCGCCGCTGCTGGCCGAGATCGCGCCATCGGCCGCGACGGCGGATCTGGACGTCGCGGTCCAAGACGGCTGGTCCTGCTTCAACCCGAGCATCGCGGCCACGGCGGACGGCTTCCGCTGCATCGTCCGGTCGAGCAATTACCGGCTGCGCGACGGCGGCTACGACTATCTCGATCCCGAGGGGATCGTCCGCACCACCAACTACCTCGCCGATCTCGATCCCGAGTTGCGGCTGCGGGCGGTCGCCGAACTGTCCGACCACACGGCTCAGAGCGGCCTGTCGGATTTCCCGGTCACCGGTTTCGAAGATTGCCGGCTGCTCCATTGGGACGGGGCGTGGCGGGCGATCGCGACCACCCGCGACCGCAACCCGCACGGGATTTGCCAGCAACTCCTGCTGACGATCGCGGACGACACATTCGTGGACGCGGTGGAATTGTCGGAGTGGCGCAACGGCGTCCACGAAAAGAACTGGATGCCGCTGGTCGATGACGGCGGGTTGCGCTTGGTCTATTCCTGCGATCCGACCTACGTCCTCGGCTTCGACGCCGCCTCGCGCGCGGTGGCGCCGGTAGCCGGGCACCCCGCGCCGCCGGTCGCGCGCCACTTGCGCGGCGGCGGGCAGGCGGTCCGCATCGACGGAGGCTGGCTGCTGCTGGTCCACGAGAGCGTCGATTACGAGGACGGCGGCCGCGTCTACCCGCACCGGTTCGTCCGGCTGGACGAGGATTTCCGGATGACCGGGTTGTCCACCCAGTTCTTCTTCCGGGAGCGGCACGTCGAGTTCGCCGCCGGGCTGGCGTTGCGCGCGGGCGTGCTGGTCGCCAGCGTCGGCAGCCGCGACCGGTCGGCATTCCTCGCCGCGCTGCCGCTGGAGGAGGCGCTGGCGGTCATCGCGCCGCCGATCGATGCGGCAACGTTCGATGTCGGGCAGCTGCTGGCCGACGCCGCCCGGCTGGAGCCGGCGGCGGTGCTCCCCGCGGACGCCTCCTCCGGCGCGACGCCGCTGCCCGACGCATTTCCATGTGACGAACTGGGGTTCACGCCGTTCTCGCCGCCGGACGACCCCGGCCGCATCATCTCGATGACGCTCAGCGGCAGCAACCGGGACCAGATCGGCGACGCGCTGCGCTCGGTCGTCGGTTGGGTGGACGCCTGCCTGCTGATCGACACCGGGATAACCGACGACACGCTGGAGGTCGCCCGCGCTATCGCCGGCGACAAATTGGTGGTCCGCCCCTTCCCGTGGGTGGAGGATTTCGCTGCCGCCCGCAACGCCGCCCTCGCCTTCGCCCAGGAGTTGGGCGCGGACTGGGCGGTGACGCTGGACACCGACGAGCGCATCCTGCCGAACGGGCTGGACATCCGCGCCGCGCTGGCCGCGACCGGCGCCGATCTGCTCCACGTCCGCCAGGTGGACGGTTCCTACGCCAAGGAGCGGTTCTTCCGGCTGCCGGCGGCCGGGGCCTTCGTCGGCCCGACCCACGAGGCCTTCATCGACGCCCGCACGGTCGAGGAACTGCCGGCGATGCGATTTGCCGAGGTGTACAAGACGGCCGAGGGGTACCGGCGCAAGTTCGAGCGCGACGCGGCGATCCTGGCGCGGCACACGGCGGCGCACCCGGACGAACCGCGCTGGTTCTACTACCTGGGCGACGCGCTGCAGAACCTCGGGCTGCACGACGAGGCGATCCCGGCCTACCGCGCATGCTGGGAACTGGACGGCTGGGATGAGGAGTCGGCGTGGGCGATGTACCGCGCGGCGGAATGCCACGTCGCGCTGGGGGACAACGCCGCCGCGATCCGCGCCTGCGCCGACGGCATGGTGCGCCATCCCGGAATCGCCGAGCTGCCGTGGCTGGCGTCCTACGCAGCCTACCGGGACGGCGACTACCGAAAGGCGGTCGCCTGGGCGAACGTGTCGATCGCGCTGGGCTGCTACGACGGCATCGGCGACGACGTGATCCGCATCGGGTTCACCAACCCGAGCGCCCGCTACGAGGCCCCGTTCGACGTCCTGCGCTACGCGCTGCGGGCGCTCGGCGACGGGGAAGCGGCCGACGAGGCCGAGGAGGCCTACCGCGACGCGCTGGCGGAACGGCTGGAGCGCGTCGGCGGCGAAGATGCGGCCACGTCCGATTGAACGCCCCTGGCGAGAGGTTGCCGTTGCGGTCGGCCGCGCTACGAAAGGCCCTGTGGTTCAGTCGATGCCGCACCGCCACCCCTGCCGCAGCCGATAGCGGCGTATCACGGTCCCACGGCGGGGAGCGGACTCGATCGGCTCCCACACGTCGGATTGTCCTTGTGCGGTTCGAGGCCGTCGATGAACAGGGGGCCGATTCCGAGGGCGATCGGACCCGTCAGGTCCGCGCGGGCGTCCTCTTCGAGGGAAATGCCGGTGTCGTTCGCCATGCCCAGCAGCCGCACCCGCAAGGTGACGGCGCCGGCGGCGTCAACATCGCCGGCCATCAGTTCGACGACCGCCTGTAGTTCGCCTCCGTGGTCCGGCGATGCCACCGGCGCCGCGTTCGGCGGATCGGTTTCGGCGTCAACGATGGACATGAGGTGGTCGTCGATCGACAAGAGCCCGACGTCGTGACCGGGCCGCTCGGCGAAATGGAGCGCCGCGCCGGTTGGCCCCGGAAGTGAAAGGGTGACAACGTCAGCCTCCCCAACCACCGGCGCCAGTTATCCCGAGTCGAATCTCTGGACCACAAGGACGCCCGGTTCGCCGGCCACGCCGGGCGTTGCCGGCTGTGCCGCGGCTGCGTTGCCCAGGAGCGTCGCCGTTGCAAGGGCGCGGATGAGCGAGCGAGTGCGGCGCGTCATTGTATCGACGCCGTTCCACGCCAACAGCGGACGTCGCCGCGGTCCATCAACCGGCCGACGATGCTGGTGGTCGCCGATGCGTCTTGGCGTACCGCACGGATCGAGGGTTGCGAATGTGCTGGCGGGGCCTGGGAACCTCATCCATTGACATTGACCAAGGTCCCACCTAGGATGCCTGTACCGGTTTAGTAAAGCGGTGCAGTCGTGAGTCAACGGACAACGATCAAGTCCGTCGCCAGGGCAGCCGGGGTGTCCACGTCCACCGTGTCGAACGTCCTCAATGGGCGGCACGGGGAGATGACCGCCGAGACGCTTGAACGCGTCCTGGCGGCCATCGAAACGCTCGCCTACCGTCCGAACCGGCTGGCGCAGGGGTTGGCGACCAATAGCACCCGCACCATCGCGCTCGTGGTCTCCGAACTGACGAACACGCTCTACCCGCCGGTCCTGCTCGGCGCGGAGGCGGCCTGCCGGGAATCGGATTTCGCGCTGCTGCTGGCCAATGCGCCGGACGCGGAGGCCGAGCGGCGCACCATCGACGTCCTGCTCGACAAGCGGGTGTCCGGCATCGTGCTGTTCTCGACCTCGGCGCTCGACGTTTCCGACGCCCACCTCGCGCGGGCGGCCGCCGCCGGCACGCCGGTCGTGGCGATCAACCGCTACCCGGCGGGCGACTCGCCGCTGGGCCGGGTGCAGTTCGACCACCTCGGTGGGGCGCGGGAGGCGGTCCGCCACCTGCTCGCGCTCGGGCACCGGCGGATCGCCCACATCGCCGGGCCGGCAGCGCGGTTCACCGGCCGGCAGCGGCGCGACGGCTACGAAGCGGCGCTGCGGGAGGCCGGCATCGTGCCTGTCGAGCGGTTGGTTGCGGAGGGCGATTACTCGTTCGACGCCGGGCGCGCGCTGCTCGAACGGCTCTGGGCGCAGCGGCCGACGGCGGTCTTCGTCGGCGGCGACGTGATGGCGCTGGGCGCGTTGCGCGCCGCACGCGACCTCGGGTTGCGGGCGCCGGACGATCTGTCGCTGGTCGCGTTCGGCGACCCGGACGCCGTCCGCTACGCCACACCGGGCATCACGACGGTGGACCTGCCGGTCGCAGCGGCGGGCCGGCTGGCGACGGAAATGGTGCTGCGCCGGGTGGGCGGCGACGGACACGACGCGAAGGAGGT
Organism: Chloroflexota bacterium; assembly: GCA_023423795.1. GTDB lineage: Bacteria > Chloroflexota > Chloroflexia > Thermomicrobiales > UBA6265 > CADCWF01. The sequence goes on from JAFAEX010000213.1 coordinate 11,392, forward strand.
GGCGCTGCTGGAGCCGGCCCTGGTCGTCCGCGAAACGACGGCGCCGCCGCCGTCGCCCGAGTGAACGACGCCCGGCCGCGCGGCCGGGGGTGCAGTCGAGTCGATGGAGGAGTTGTCGCGATGGCGCCGCAACCCGAGACCCGATCCCTTACCCGTCCGACCACCCCGCGCCTGTCCCGGCGCGCGCTCGCCGGCGGGGCCGCCGCGCTGGCGCTGCCGGCGTTCCTGCGTCCCGCCCGGGTGGCGGCGGCGACGAACCTCGACTTCGTCGTCTGGAGTTACGCGGTCGAGATCATTCAGGAGAACATCGCGGCGTTCCAGGAATTGAACCCGGAGATCACCGTCAACCTCAGCGACTTCGCGTGGAACGTTTACCGCGAAACGATGGTCAACCGTTTCCGGTCCAACACCCCGACCGACGTCGCCTACAACGGCGGCGACTGGCTGGAGGAGTTTGCGAAGTCGGGTTGGGTCGTGCCGCTGGAGGACCAATTTGACTGGGTCGCCGGCTACGAGGACAAGATCCTCCCCTTCGCGTGGCAGGACATGACCTACGACGGGAAGGTGTACGGCCTCCCCTACTACGCCGACACGATCACGTTCATGTACAACGAGCAGGCGCTGGCCGACGCGGGCATCGACGCGCCGCCGACGACGTGGGACGAGGTGCTGGAGCAGTCGCTGGCGCTCAAGGACGGGGGGATGGAATACCCCTTCATCTATGAGCTGGACCAGACGCTCCCGACGATCACCGAGGTCTACACCAGCATGGTGTTCGGCCGCGGCGGCGAACTGATCGACGAGAACAAGGACCCGCTCTTCGACAAGGCCGACCAGCCGGCCTACGAGATGTTCACGTGGCTGGTCGATGCCCGCAACGAGCACCGGATCCTGACGTTCGTGCCGCACGAGACGGACGTCGTGAAGGCGATGAACACCGGACAACACGCCTTCACGGTCATGTACAACTACAACCTGGCGGCGCTGAACAACGCAGCGACGTCTCCGTTGGCCGGGCAGTTCAAGCTGGCGCTGATGCCGGGCGAAACCCACGAGTGCTACGGCTTCGCCAAGTTCTACAACATGACCACGATGGCGGCGAACCGCGGCCAGGAGGCCATCGACGCCGCCGGCGCGTTCATCCAGTACTTCGGCGGCGAGGTGGACGGCCAGTACCCGATCGCCAAGCGCTGGGCGGTCGAGAACGGCCTCGGCTTCGGCCAGAAGGCGCTGCTCGACGACCCGGAGGTGATCGAGGCCTACTCGCAGTGGGTCGATGTTCCGTTGTGGCGCGAGCAACTCGACCTCGCCCGCGCCCGCCGGCAGTCGGTGTGGTACGGGATCTGGGGCGAGTTCTTCCGCCGCCAGTACGCGCAGGCGATGGCCGGCGAGATCTCGGCCGACGACGCCCTCGCCGCAGCCGCCGAGGAGTGGAACAGCCTGAAGGCGAGGATCGAAGGCTGAGTTGCGGGTGTCGGGTGTTGGGCGTCGGGTATGACCCACCT
>JAFAEX010000250.1 GCA_023423795.1 Chloroflexota bacterium
GCGCCGCCGCCGCCCTGGCAACGCTTGGCCGCGCGCCGCGCCGGGCCGCCGCGCAGGCGGCCCCGGCCGCGACGCCATCGGCCGGGACGAACCCGGTCACGGCCTCGTGGCCCCACGTCTTCGCCTACCCCGATTTCCAGTTCCTGTTCCTGATCGGCCTCGGCGCGACCTACGAGCGCGCCGCCGACATCGGCGAGATGTTCGCCGCCGCATCGGCCATCGAGGACGGCAACTACGACTCCTGGTTCGACACCTTCACCGCCCTCGGCGCCCGAATCCGCGGCATCGCCGAAACCAGTCTCGCCGCGGGGGATACCGTCTCGGCCCGCGAGGCGTTCCTCCGCGCCTCGACCTACTACGGGCATGCCTACTTCTTCGCCCTCGGCACCTCCGGGCCGGACCGGATCGTTCCCACCTGGGAAACGCACCGCGCCTGCTTCGACAACTTCGCCGCCCTGCTCGACACCCCGGCCGTACAGGTTGAGATCCCCTACGAAGGCGCAACTCTGCCCGGCTACGCGCTGCGGGTGGACGATTCCGGCGCCCGCCGACCGTGGCTGATCATGAACAACGGCAGCGACGGCACCGCCACCGACATGTGGGCGCAAGGCGCGGCGGCAGCCCTCCGTCGTGGCTGGAACGCGCTCATCTTCGACGGCCCCGGGCAGGGCGCCGCGCTTTGGCGGCAGCAGTTGTACTTCCGCCCGGACTGGGAGAACGTCGTCAGCCCGGTGGTCGATTGGCTGCTAAACAGGCCGGACGTGGACCCGGACCGGCTCGCCATCCTCGGCATCAGCCAGGGCGGCTACTGGGTGCCGCGGGCGCTCGCCTTCGAGCACCGGATCGCCGCCGGCATCGCCGACCCGGGGGTGATGGACGTCTCGTCCTCGTGGACGCAGGACCTGCCGCCGGGCCTGATGGACGAACTCGTGAGCGCGCCGGCCGAGCAGCAACAGGCGATGATCGTCGAGATAGACCAGGGGGTCGATGAAGCGGCGGCGCACAGCCCGGAGTTCGCATTCACGCTGGCGATGCGGACCGCGCCGTTCGGTACGAAGTCCTACACCGAAACGCTGCTGATATTGGCCGACTACACTCTGCGCGACGTGGTCGGCCAGATCACGACGCCGATGCTCATCGCCGACCCGGAGGGCGAAACGTTCTGGCCGGGGCAGGCGCAGGAACTCTACGACGCGCTGACCGGCCCGAAGGAACTGGTCCGGTTCACCGCCGCCGAAGGCGCAGACCTGCACTGCGAACCGAAGGCCCTCGGCCTGCGTTCGCAGCGTTTCTTCGACTGGCTCTCCCGCACCGTCGATGGCGGAAACGCAACGCCGGCCCCGTAGCCCACCGCTCGCGACCACGCCCGCCCGCGGACGATGGCGGTTGCCTGTTCGATGCGGACGCGTCCCGTGCCCAGCCCCGGCGGGGCTTCGTTGGCGTAGCCCGGCGATGTTGGCCGGACCTCGGGCGCACCCGCCATCGATCTCCGGGGCGGCCCGATCCGTGCGAAGGAGGTTCGAATCCGGCCGAACGCCGAGCGCCCGCTCCGGGTTCGACCCCGGCAGGCCGGACGGAAACCGACGACGCGCGACGGAGGGACAGGATGAGCGACGGCAGCGGCAACCCGACGCCGGGCGAGGTGCTGGAGGCGATCGAACGCGAACGCTCGGCGTGGGAAAACCTGCTGGCCGAGGTCGGCGAATCCCGCATGCTGGAACCGGGCGCGATGGGCGACTGGACCTTCAAGGACCTGGTCGCCCACCTCGCGGCCTGGGACGACCGCGACCTCGACCGCCTCGAAGCGGCGGCCCACGGCCAGCCCGAACCAGCGCCCGCGTGGCCCGCCGACCGGGAAAGCGACGACGAGATCAACGCCTGGATCCAGGAGCAGAACGCCGACCTCCTGCTCGGCGAGGTAGTGGACAATTCGCGCCGCGTCTACGCGCGACTGGCCGAGGTCGTGCAGGCCCTTCCCGAAGCCGACCTCAACGACCCGGCCCGCTTCCCGTGGATGGATGGCGAAGCGCTCGGCCCGGCAATCGTTTCCGGCGCGTGGTTCGGCCACCTGCACGACGACCACCAGCCGGCGATCCGGGAATGGCTGGCCAAACCGCCCGCGCCCCGCGCCGCCCCGGACGTGGAGTTGTAGACCCGAATACCGTCACATCGTCATCCCGAGCTTGTCGAGGGATCTCGTCGTTCGGTGCTGCGTGCCACGACGAGATCCCTCGACAAGCTCGGGATGACGGCATGCGCGACCCGCTCGGGATGACCGACACGCCCGCGAGGCGGTTGCCCAAGAGACTTGGCCACGGAATGGCGGTGGCCAATGTGATGCGGGGATCGGCCCCGGGCGCGATGATGGCGGTTGCCGAAATACTCCGGACACACCTGCCGTCAGTCCCGGAGGGACTTCGTTCCCGTAGCCCGGGACTTTCAGTCCCGGGCGCCCCTCGCCGGTGGCCGCCCTATTTGGACAACCGCCATAATCGCGCCCCTACAGCGGGCGGGGCGGTCGCGGGTTGTAGGGGCGCGATGCATCCCGCCCGCCCAGTCGATGGCCGCCCGTGCTCAGCCCCGAATGGGCTTTGTTTTCGTAGCCCGGGGTGTATGGCGGTTGCGCAGTTGATGCGGACACCGTTCCAGAAGCGGGCGCGATGAATCGCGCCCCTACAAC
>JAFAEX010000030.1 GCA_023423795.1 Chloroflexota bacterium
CTCGGCACTCGGCACTCGGCACTCGGCACTCGGCACTCGGCACTCGGCACTCGGCACTCGGCACTCGGCACTCGGCACTCGGCACTCGGCACTCGGCACTCGGCACTCGGCGTCACGCGATGGGGCGGCGTTTGGCGGCGTGGGGGAGGGGCGGAAGCAGCGGGGCGCCCGGGTCGCCGGCCTCGATCTCGACGTCCACCCGGCCGTGGGCGGGCACCCAGCGGCACCCGCGCTCGGCGAGGATCGCCAGCAGCCGGGCGCGCGGCATCGTCCCCCCAAGCACGCCGCGGGTGTAGATGCGGAGTTTGCCGTCGCATTCGACGAGCAGCGCGGAGGGACCGGGGCCTTCGAGCCGGTACCGGATCGTGCAGGAGGTCATCGCCGTTCTCCGTCCGGACCGGGCGAGCGGTCCGTGGATGGCGCCGCGACGGTGCGGGCCGGGCAGGGATGCGTGGGGAAACGCCACCATCCTAATGGTGGCTCGCCGGGGTCTGGATGTCAAACTGTTGCGTCAGCGGACGAGGAACCCGTGCCCGGTCGGGTCTTCGGGATCGACGAGGAACTGGTGGAGGCCGGTCACGAATCCGCGCCCGGCGATCTCGGTGACGACGGCGGGGATGCCGGCCACGGTCGTCTCCTCCAGAACCGTGCCGGCGAAGGTCGTCCCGATGATGCTCTCGTGCCGGTACCGCTGCCCGGCCGGCAGGTCGCCCCGCGCGTGCAGCCAGGCAAGTTTGGCCGAGGTGCCGGTGCCGCACGGCGAACGGTCCACCGCGCCGTCGGCGTAGATGGTGACGTTGCGCCCGTCGTGCGCGGGATCGGCCGGCGGCGCGGAGATGATGACGCCGTACAGCCCGCGCAGGCCCGGTTCCTCGGGATGGACGATTTCGGTTGCCGCCTCGACCGCCCGCTTGACCGCCATGCCGAGGTCGGTCAGCCGCCGCGCCTGCTCCGGCACGACCGCCAGCCCGAACGCGGCGGCGTCGATCAGCGCGTAGGACGCGCCGCCCCAGGCTACTTCCACGTCGAGGCGAACTCCGGCCACCTCGATCGGGACGCCGCGCGCCATCACGAACGCGGGCACGTTGCGGAAGGCGACCGAGCGGACGCGGCCGTCGCGCACCTCGGCGCGGGCGGCGACGAGCCCGGCGGGGGTGTCGTAGACGATCGCGGTCTCGCCCTCGGCCGCCGGGAACGCGCCGGTTTCGATCAGGGCGGTGGTGAGCGCCACGATGCCGTGGCCGCACATGGTGCTGTACCCCTCGTTGGTGAGGAACAGCACGCCGTAATCCGCGCCGGGCGACACCGGCGGGGTGAGGATCGCGCCGTACATGTCGGAGTGGCCGCGCGGCTCGAACAGCAGCAGCCGGCGCAGGTCGTCGAAGCGTTCCCGCATCGCCTGCCGGCGTTCGAGGATGGTCGCGCCCGGCAAGGGTGGCACGCCGGACGTGACGATGCGCAGCGGTTCGCCCGCCGCGTGCGCGTCGATGGTCGAGATCACCCGGTCGAACCGCACCTCACGCTCCCGCCCGAAAGGCCGATTCCGGCGTCCGCTCCGCCTATACTATGCGGAAACGAACCAGTTTCCCGCGCCGCCCCATCGCCGGAGCCATCCCCGTGCCAAGCAACACTATCGAGCGCGCCCGCGACGCGGGTGCGCCGGTCGTCCCGTCCCTTCCAGAGCCGTCGGCGACCGCCGACGAGGCCGCGCTGCTGCCGCCGAAACTGCAGTGGCAACTGGTCGCGTGGTATCGACGGCGCGGTTTGCTCGATGACGCCGAAGCGGCGCTGGCCGCAATCGAAGCACGGCTGGGCCGCAGCGCGCGGGTGCTGGACGAGCGCGCGGCCATCGCGCTGCACCAGCGGGACGCCGATGCCGTGATCGCGTTGCACGACGAGCGGCGGTCGGTGGCGGCGTCCCCGCAGGCGGATGCCGCGTTCCTCCGCGCCTTGCTGGAACTCGGGGAACTCGACCGCGCTGCGGCGTTGGCGGACGGGTTCGCGGTGCGGGCGGAAGACGAACCGGCGGTCGCGGGGGTGATTGCCGAACTCGGGTTGCAGATGGGCGACCCGTCGGCGGCGTGGGAACGGGCGGAGCGGCACCTCGCGAGCGATCCGGCAAACGTCGGGGCACGCCTCCTCCAGGCCCGCATCGCCCTGTTCAACGGCGACCCCGACGGCGCGCGGGAGGCGCTCGACGCGGCGCTCGCCAACGCAGCGGCGCTGACCGGAAACCAGCGCCATTCGGCCGCCGCGATCGCCGAATTCCTTGGGCAGCCGGCGCGGGCGCAGGCGCTGCGATTGCAGGCGTCGCGGGAGGACGCCGCGCGGACGGCAGCGCTCGCCGCCGAGATCGACGCGGCGCTGGGCCGGGATGTGCCGGGAGATTTCCTCGCGGACGGGGGTGCTCACCAACGTCCGGGAGCGCCGAACGGAGGGTCGGCGGGCGCCGATGCGGTGACGCCGGATTCGCGGAGCGCCGCCGTCGGTGCGGGCCCGGACGAACCGGCGGCCCCGGCCACGGTTGACGCGCCCGACTCGGACCTCGTGGACGCCATCCGCGACGAGGTTCCCGACGACCCGCGGGTGCTCGACGCCCTGCGCGAATACTGGGGCTTCGACGGGCTGCGGCCTGGCCAGGCGGCGGTCATCAACCGCGTGATGGCCGGGCGCGACACGCTGGCGATCATGCCCACCGGGGCCGGCAAGTCCTTGACGTTCCAGCTTCCCTCGATGCTGCTGGACGGCATCACGCTCGTCATTTCCCCGCTCATCGCCCTGATGAAGGACCAGGTCGAAGGGCTGCCGCCAGCGGTGCGGGAGCGTACCGCCCTGCTCAATTCGACGCTCGCGCCGGAGGAGCAGCGCCGCCTGATCGACGGCATCGCCGACGGCGAGTACCGGCTCGTGTACGTCGCGCCGGAGCGGCTGCGGCAGCACGCCTTCGTCCGCGCGCTCGCTGAGGGCGGGGTGGCCCGCGTGGTCGTGGACGAGGCGCACTGCATTTCGCTGTGGGGCCACGATTTTCGGCCGGACTACCTTTCGATTCCGGCCGCATTGCCGGCGCTGGGAAACCCGCCGGTGGCCGCCATCACCGCGACCGCGACGCGGGAGATGGAGGGCGGCATCAGCGCCGGGTTCGGGCGGCCCCTGGAGGTCGTGCGGGCCAGCGTCTTCCGCCCGAACCTGCGCTACGAGGTCGAGACGCTGCCCGACCGGCAGGCCAAGATCGACCGCATCATCGCGATCTGCCGCGAGGAGCGGGGCGCGGGCATCGTCTACGTCTCGTCGCGCCGCGACGCCGAGACCATCGCCGATTTGCTGCGGCGGGCACGGGTGCAGGCGATCCATTACCACGCCGGGATGGACCCCGACACCCGGGCGCGCCACCAGGACCTGTTCATGGACGGCCAGGCGCGGGTCGTCGTCGCCACCGTCGCGTTCGGCATGGGCGTGGACAAGGCGGACGTGCGCTTCATCGTCCACGCCTCGCCGCCGGGGTCGCTGGAAGCGTACGCCCAGGAATCCGGCCGGGCCGGGCGCGACGGGCTGCCCGCCCGCTGCGTGATGCTGGCCACGACGCGCGACCGCACCGCGCTGCGCCGGATCGCGGGCCGCGACGCGCTGGACATCGACGACCTGCGCCGCGCCTACGCCGCGGTGCGGGCAAGGGCGCGCGGGGCGTGGGCGATGCTCGATCCGTCGTCGCTCTCCATCGGCTCGCCCGGCGGCGACCCGGACGACGCGCCGGACCCGCGGATCGCGCTCAACCTGCTGGAGCAGGGGAGGCTGGTCAAGCGGCATCCCGACGCGCCGGTCGGCTATTCGGTTCGTCCCAATCCCGAAAAAGAGGGTGCGGGCGGTCCGCTCTGGGACCGTCTGGCCGAATGGCTGGGGCTGGATCGCACCCCGGCCTCGTTCCGCACCGCCGAGGCCTGCGACGCGCTCGGCTGCACGCCGCTGGAGCTGGCGGCGGCCATCGCCGAGGCCCCGGGCTGGACCGGGCGCGAGGAGAACCGCATCGCCTGCTGGGAACTGCTGCCGGCCGGGCACGACGCGGCGGCCCGGATGAACGCGGTGATGCTGGAGGCCAAGCGCCGCGCGGAGCGCCGGATCGCGTCGGTGATCGACTACCAGGCCGGGCTGCGCTGCCGCCACGCCGCGCTGGCCCGTCACCTCGGCGAGCGGCTGGACCCCTGCGAGACGGCCTGCGACGTCTGCGACCCCGATCCGGACCGGCCGAACCAGCCGGTGGCCCGCGCCCGACAGCGGACCCGGCTGGCGGCGGACGACCTGGTCGCCGTTGCGAAGGGCGCGGGTTCGCTCGATTTCGCGGTCGGGCGCAAGCGGCTGGTGCTGATGTTGGCGGGTTCCCGCGAAAGCAAGTTCGAGCCAAACGCCACGCCGTATTACGGCGCGCTGGCCGACCTCCAGAAGGCGCGGATCGAGGAGGCGATCGACCGGCTGGTCGAGGCAGGGGTGCTGGAGATCGCGCCGGAGGAGGAATACCGGGTCGTGCGCCCGACGCCGGAGGGCCGCTCGTTCACGATCGAGGAGGCAGCGGACCTGCTTGGTCCGGCCGCGGCTCCGGCCGACCGCGCCGCATCGGGGTCGCTCGCCGGCCGAGCGGCGGCGGCCGACGAGGATCTCGATCCCGACGCGGCCGCGGTCTACGAAGCGCTGACGGAATGGCGGCGGGAGCAGGCGCAGGCGAACGGACTGCCCGCCTACACCATCGCCACGAACGCCTCGCTGCGGGAGATGGCGATCCGCCGCCCGGGGACGCTGGACGACCTCGCCGCGATCAAGGGCTTCGGCGCCGGCCGCGCCGAGCGGTACGCGGCCGAACTGCTGGCGATCCTAAGGGGGGAGTGAGGCGTGAGCCGAGAGACGAGAGACGTGAGATGTGAAGCCGGATTGCTGCGCATCTTTCGTCTCACGCCTCACGTCTCTCGGCTCGCCGTCTCCTGTACACTCACGGCGCGGGAACGCGAGGGGGCGGAAGGGGCCCGGTGGCCTCCCCGGTCTTCAAAACCGCGTGGGCGTCGGCGATCCCGGCGCCGGTGGGTTCGACTCCCATGCGCCCTCGCCACCCGTCTCCCGTGATCCCGCTCGCCGTTGCGGTGACGCCTGACGACGGCGGTCCACCGCGTTCCCGACTGCGCTGTGCCCGCGCGCGGATCGGACGGGAACCGTTGCCCGGGATCGTGCGGCATCGATGCCTGCTCAACGCGGCGTGGTCAGCGCCCCGCCTCGCGTCCGCAGGTCAGGAGTTCCAGGCAGCGATCAGCGCGTCTTCGAGCGCGTCTGCGTCCGGGGCCGTCGCGACGAGGATCTCCGGCCCGTTCGCCACCGGCTTGGTGCGGCCGTCCTCGGGCGCTCCGGGAATGCCGATCACGGCCACCTCGCGCGGCGTCAGCGTCGCCAGCCCCGGGTCGATCATCACGGCCGCCGCCAGCGGATCCCAGAAGAAGTAGTCGCCGGACGCGATCGACTCCGCGTTGTTCGCGAGCAGCGTGGCCACGAACTCCGCCGCCGGCGTCGCCTTTTCCGCCTCCAGCCGCTCGACGAACGCCGGGGTCACCGGCACCTCGTTGGTGGCGTCCAGCGGCACCAGCGTGATCGGCGCACCGGATTCGAAGACGATCCGCGCCGCGTGCGGGTCGGAGTAGATGTTCCACTCGGCGAACGTGTTCTCCTCGCTGATGCCCGACCCCTCGACATCGACGGCGCCGCCCATCACGTAGATCATCCCGATGTTCTCGACCAGTTCGGGCGTGGCCTCGATCGCCGCGGCGACGTTTGTCAGCGGCCCCAGCGCCAGCACCGTCACCGGCTCTGGCGAGTCCTGGATCGCGCTGGTGAACAGGGCGACGGCATCCTGCTCGACGGGCTCGCCGCCTTCCGGCAGGCCGAGCGTCTCCACCGCCTCGATCGTCGTCATCCATTCCGCCGGCGGCGCGTTGTCGCCCGCCAGCGGTGATTCGGCGCCGCAACTGACCGGCACGTCGCCGTACCCGGTCAGCGCCAGGAGCCCCAGCGCGGCCCGCACCCCCGCTTCGCAGTCGGCGAACCCGGTCCCGGCGACGGTGATTGCCTCGACCTCGAAGCTCGGGTCGTTCAGGACCAGCAACGTCGCCATCCAGTCGTCGGAGATCATGTCGCTGTCGATGACGACGGGCGTCGGGTCCTGCGCCGACGCGGGCATCGTCCCGGCCGTAACGCCGAGCACGCACGGGAGCGCCAGGCATAACGCCAACCTGCCGACCATCGCACCGTCCCTCTCGCTGAGCGCGGCCGCGGACCACGTCCGGTCCGGGGCGTGCCGCACTGTGCCAGCGATGGGACGCGAATGCAATCGCCCGAACGGAGGCGCAGATCGCCGGAGTCGAGCCGAACGTCGGATGCGCGCGGCGCGATCCGCTCCGGCGTGTCGCCCGCCGTCGCGCGGCCAATCCGGGCAGCGGCCATCGACCGACGGAGCTTGTGCCTGCTCCAGTTCGGGATGACGCCGGGCGAGGTTGCGAAACGCTCCCTCAGGAGCCGAGCAGCCGGGAGCATTGCCGATGACGCGAACGCCGCGCCCCGCCGCCTTCGATACAACGGCCGCGGACCTGCGTTCGCCGCGTCCTCAAGACTCGCCGATCGCCGCCACGGTCGCCCGCACGCCGCGCTCGAGCAGCACCGCGCGATAAGCGACGAACGCGTCCCGCAGCCGGGCATTCGATCCGAGGTCCCCGAAGACGGGGCGGTAATCGAGGAAGGAGCCGGGCGCAACCAGTTCCGCCCGCAGCGCGTCGGCCAGGTCCGCCGACCGCCGGTCGTCGATCGGGGTCGGTTCGCCCGTCTCGTCCGTGCCTTCCAGGAAGCGGCTCCACGCCGCCAGCACCAGCGCGCAGCGCCGGATGTCGCCGCCGGTCTCCAGTTGCCGCCGCACCACCGGCAGCAGGAACTTCGGGATGCGGTCGGACCCGTCGAAGGCCAGCCGGGCGAGCGGATCGCGCACGGCCTCGTTGCCGAACCGTCCGATCAGTTCGTCGCAGTAGGCGGCCAGGTCGATGCCCGGCACCGGGCGCAGCGTCGGGATCGCCTCCCGGTGCATGTAGTCCAGCAGGAATCCGGCGAACAGCGGGTCGCGGCTGACCTCGTGCGCCCAACGGTATCCGGCCACCGCGCCCACGTAGGCCATCGCCTGGTGCGACGCGTTCAGCAGCCGCAACTTCATCAACTCGTAGGGCTCGACGTCCTCGACGACCTGCACCCCGACGAGTTCCAGCGGCGGCCGTCCGGTCGGGAACGTGTCTTCGAGCACCCATTGTACGAACGACTCGCAGCGCACCGGCCAGCGGTCCTCGATCCCGAACTCGGCCAGCACGTCCGCCCGCGTGTCGTCGGTCGTCGCCGGCGTGATGCGGTCCACCATCGAGTTCGGGAAGGCGACGTGCTCGGCGATCCACGCCGCGAGGCCCGGGTTGGCGCGCTCGGCGAACCCGAGCACCGCCGTCCGCGCCACGTGTCCGTTGCCCTGCAGGTTGTCGCACGACATGACCGTAAACGGCGGCGTGCCGGCCTCCCGCCGCCGCGCCAGCCCGGCGCAGATGTAGCCCATCACGCTCGACGGCGGCCACGCGCCCGGCTGCAAATCGCGCAGCGTCGGCGGGTCGCCCGGGTCGTACACCCCGGTCGCGTCATCGACCCCGTACCCGCCCTCGGTGATGGTCAGCGACACGATCCGCGTCGTCGGGTCGGCCAACCGGTCCAGCACCGCCTCGGGGTCGTCCGGCCCGAACAGGTATTCGCGGATCGAGCCGATCACCCGCGCCTCGGAGACGCCGTCGGGCGACACGGTGACGAGCGTGTAGAGCGTGTCCTGCGCCCGCAGGGCCTCGCCAACCGCCCGGTCGCCTTCGAGCAGGCCGACGCCGCAGATCGCCCAGTCCGCGAACCCGCGCCCGAGCACCCGGTCCACGTACATCGCCTGGTGGGCGCGGTGGAACGCGCCGACGCCGAAATGCACTATCCCGGTCGAGGTGGCGGCGCGGTCGTACTCCGGAACCGGGACGGCGGCGGCGATCTCGTCGAGGGCGGCTTGGCTGAGTGTCACCATCGGTGGGCCTTTCGTCGCGAGACGACCGCCCTAATCAGCCGCGGTGGCTCGCTCCTCGCACCGGGCGATGCCCGGTTCCGGCCGCGCCGCGCTCATCGCGCAGGGCGGCGACGTCGGCAGCCAGACGGTAAAGGTGCTGCCCTCGCCGACCCGGCTCTCTGCGCGAATGGTACCGCCATGCGCCTCGACGAGTTTGCGCGCGATCGCCAACCCCAGCCCGGCCCCGCCGCGGCCGTTCGTCGCGCCCGGTCCCGCCCGGTCGAACTCGTCGAAGACGCGCGGCAGTTCGTCCGGCCCGATCCCGGGTCCGGTGTCGGTCACGCAGAGTTCGGCTCCGCCGCGGACCGCGTGCGCCGCGATGGTGACCCATCCCCGCTCGGTGAACTTGACCGCGTTGCCGGCCAGGTTCAGCAGCACCTGCCGCAGCCGCACCGGGTCGCCCTGCACCAGCAGGTCGGGTGGCGCGGTCGCGAATAGCGCCACACCCTTGTTCTCTGCCTGCGGAGCGAGCGTCGCCCGCGCTTCCTCGACCAGCGCCGCCAGGTCCACCTCGGCCACCGCGAGTTCCAGCCGCCCGGCCGTCGCCCGCGCTAGGTCCAGCACGCTATCGACGAGCGCCAGCGCCTGCGCCGCGCCCTGCAGCACGGCGGCCACGTCCGCCTCCTGGGCATCGGTCAGGTGGCCGTCCAGTCGCAGCAGTTCGGCATAGCCGCAGACCGCCGTCAGCGGCGTGCGCAGGTCGTGGCTGACGGTGCTCAGCACCGCGTCCTTGGCCCGGCTCGCCGCCTCGGCCGCGTCGGTGGCGGAGCGCAGCGCGGTTTCGGCCGCAACTTCCGGTTCGGCGTCGGAAATCAAACCCTGCCAGTGGAGCGGTCCGTCGCCGCCCCGCACCAACACCGCCCGGTCGCGCAGCCACACCCAGCGGCCGTCGGCGTGCCGCGCCCGGTAGCGCGCGTCGAGCGAACCGCCGGTCGCCGCCGCGTCGGCCAGGCCCGCCTCGGCGTCGGCGCGATCGTCCGGGTGGATGTGCATCGGGAACGGGTCGGCCCGTTCCAGCATCTCGCCGGGCGCGTAGCCGAGCAGGTCGGTGATGCGCGGGCTGAGGTAGGTCAGCCGCGCGCCCGGCTCAAGCGGCCGCGCGTAGACCGCCGCCGGGAGTTGTTCGGCGAGGGCCCTGAAGCACGCCTCCCGCTCCGCCAGCGCAATCTCGGCGCGCTTCTGGTCGGTGACGTCCTGGGTGACTCCGATCGCGCGCAGGTTGCGCCCATTCGCATCGCGCACCGCTTCGCCCCGGTCCCGGAGCCAGCGCACCGCACCATCCGGCCGCACTACCCGGTATTCCACCGCGTATCCGTCGCCGCCTGCGAGCAGGCGGCGGTCCGCCTTGCGCAGCGCCGCCCGGTCGTCCGGGTGGACCAGCGCCCGGTAGCGCGCGCGGGGCGCCGAAATGTCCTCCGGCGGCAATCCGAAGAGCCCCGGCATGCCGGGAGAGCGGGCTTCGCCGCCCTCCGCGTCCCGGTCCCAGCAGGCCATCCCAGCCGCTTCCAGGGCCAGCCGCAGCCGCGCCTCGCTGGCGCGCAGCGCCGCTCCGAAGGCCTTGTGCGGCGTCACATCCTGCGCCTGCGCCACGAAACAGCCGGCGCCGTCCGATTCCGGGGCATACCCCAGCGTCACCCGTGCCTGGATGATCGCCCCGTCGCGCTGCACCAGCCGCAGTTCCACCTCGCTGCGCACCGCTTCTCCGAGCACCACCCGCCGTGCGGCCGCCTCCGCCGCCGGCAAGTCCGCCGGCACGACCAGGTCATCGACCGCCAACGCCAGCATCTCGTCGGCGGTGTAGCCGACCATCAGGCAGAAGGCCGGGTTCGCCGCCAGCAGCGCCCCGTCCTCGGACAAGAGGACCATCCCGATCGCGGCGTGGTCGAACGCCATCCTGGCCCAGTCGCCGGCCTGCCCGGCGGTTGCCGCTGCCGTTCCCGTCGCCGGCGGCGTGGCCGGCAGCGGCATCGCAGCCGCACCGAGTGCCTGGCTGTGACTTCCCGGGACTGGCATGGACCTTCCTGGCGGAGATTCGGCGGTGTCGCTGCCATGCTGTATACAACCAGTTGATGATGATGAGATGAAGCGTTGTCCCGTTTTCAGTGAAACCACCGATCTTCGTCTGTCTTGCGCGCCGAATCGGCTCCCGCCGACTCCCAAGTCCGGCCCTCGCCCGTACCTGACATGCGGTCAACGTCCGGGCGCGTCCGCGCCCCGGTGGCGCCCGCGTTCGGGACGCCAGCCATCGCCGGCGCCATGGGATGTTCCCGGCACGCGAGGAGGAGCCGAGCGCGTCGCGCTCGGCCCCTCCGTTCGGTCGTTGCGGTGCCGTTTGGCGCGGATCGTCGCCGCCTCGGGCCGGACGCCCTACTTGTTCGGCTTGACGCAACGGCCCTTGCGGCACTTCTTCTTGCCGTTGCAGTCCTTGTTGCTCGAGCACTGCGGCGCCTGGCAGGCACCGTTGCGGCACTTCTGCCCCGACGGGCAGTCGCCGTTGCGGCCGCACTCGTCGCAGTTCCGTTGCAACCCGTTGATGCACCGGTCGTTCTTGTTGCAGATCTCCCAGTTGTTCGTGCACTGGATGTTGGAGCCGCAGCGGGTCTTGCTGTGTGGCTTGCGGTAGCAGCGGTTGCTGCCAGTACCGCAGCGGAGACCGGCGTTGCAGTCGTCGTCCTTGTTGCAGCGCTGCCCGCAGGTTGCCCGTTGCGCGCCGGGCTGGGCGCTGGCCTCGCGGACCACGCCGAGACCGAGGGCAGCGGCGGCGAGCCCCTTGAGCGCGTCGCGCCGCGACCGTCGAGGGGCGAATCCGCGCACGACCGTATCGAAAACGTTCTTGTCCATCCGGGGAACTCCTCCCATGCTCTGGCCGGAGCGCGGCGGGAAAGGCGGCTCGGCGCGGTTCGTGTCGCACCGCCGCGCTGCCGGCTCGGTACAAACGATGTCGTGGAAATAGCGAACACGCCCCTGAAAGTTTACACGCACGACGCGGGCCAACCGTTTCCCGCCCGGCCCGCGTGGCTCGTTGCCCCGTTCATTCGTGGCCACGCAGGCCGCGATGCAATCCCGCGTTCGGATGCCGCGGCAACGCGCCCGGCGCACCCCGTCGCCGTTCGTGCCCGGCGCGATTCGGCCGGCGGCACTGCTACCCTACGGGGCATCGATGGTTACGCCTGAGCAGGGGCAATCGCGCCACATGGCCGAGGGGAGGAGATCGTCATGTCCTGGGACTGGGAATTGCTGGCGGGACCGGCAACCATCACCGAAGGACCGGCCTGGGACGGCGCCGGGCTCTTCTATTCCAGCATTGCCGACCACGAGATCCGCCGCTTCGATCCCGCCAGCGGCGCGGTCGCCGTCGCCTACCGCGATTCGCGCGCCGCCAACGGCCTCGCATTCGGGCCGGACGGCGCGCTCTTCGCCTGCGAAGGGGCCAGCGGCGCGATCGCACGCTATGGCCCGGACGGGACCCGCACCGTCCTCGCCGACCGCTTCGAGGGCCGCCGCCTCAACAGCCCGAACGACCTCGCGCTCGACCGCGCCGGCCGCGTCTGGTTCACCGACCCGCGCTACGGCGACCAGTCCGGGCGCGAACTCGACCACGATTCGGTCTACCGCATCACCCCGCCGCCTACCGGCGACGGTCCGTGGGAGATCGAGCGGCTGACGTCCGACACGACGCGCCCGAACGGCCTGCTGCTCTCGTGGGACGAGCGCACGCTCTACGTCGCCGAAAGCGATTTCCAGCCCGGCACCGAACGCCAGTTGCGCGCCTACCCGGTCCTCGACGACGGCTCCCTCGGCCAGCCGACCGTCCTTTTCAGTTTCGGCGACACGCGCGGCATCGACGGCATGTGCTGGGACGCGGGCGGCGACATCGTGGCCACCTGCGGTTCGGACCGGGGCGGTCCGGGACCCCGGATCGCCATCTTTTCCGACGACGGCACGGTGCTGGAAGAGCATCCGACCCCGGCCGGCGAGCCGACCAACTGCTGCTTCGGCGGCCCCGACCTTTCCGACCTCTACGTGACCACCATCGAGGGCCACCTCTACCGGGTCCGCAACACCGGCCGCCTCGGCCACCTCGGCGCGCCGAAAACGTGGCCCTTCCTGGGTGGCGCCTCCGCCTGAGCCGCGACCGGTTCACCCGCACACGCGAAGGCGGGGACGGCTGTGCAGCCGTCCCCGCCTTCATTCATCGCTCCGGGTCGGTCGTCCGGTCTGCTACACACCCGCCACGACCGGGTTCCGGCCGTAGTAGATCTCGTCCCAGTCGCCGATTCCGTCGCCGTCGGTGTCCCAGCGGTACGGATCGGTCACGTAACCGAACAGGCCGTAGACCTCCTCGCCGTCGCTGAGGCGGTCGTTGTCGGTGTCGGCATCGAGCGGGTCGGAGTAGCCGTAGCGGTCGTAGAACTCGTCGCCGTCGAGCAGGCCGTCGCCGTCGGTGTCGCGGTTGTAGGGGTCGAGGCCGTAATAGACCTCGACGTCCTGCGACAGGCCGTCGCCGTCGTGGTCCACGGTTCCGCCTTGACCCGGGGCGAAATCGGCGTTGACCTCTTCCGCGCCCGCCAGCGGCGCGAGCACGGGGGCGGCGACCGCCGCCAGCATGAGCGCCCCGGCGGCGCGGGCAATGATCGTCGAACGAATGGACGTCGGGTTCACGGGAATGCTCCTTGTCTCGTCGAATCTGCTGGGTTGTTCCCCACGCTGGTCGTGGGCGCAGATCAACGGTAGACGACGCTCGCTCGTGTGAACGCCACGGCGTCGGCAGGCAGGGAGCCAAATCGGGAACACCCGGAGCGGGTGGTGAAGCGCGCCGGCAAGAGCGGCTCGCGCACCGTTCGAGCAGACGTGGTTGCGAGGTTGGTGCAATTGGTTCGGCCGTCGGCGGACGCCCGGGGTTGATGGCGGTTGCCTAGAGCGGCCGTTGTATGAGTTGTCACGGCAGGGGGAAGCCGCAGTGGGCGTAGTAGCCGCGGGCGTCGGCGGCGGTGACGGCGTCGATGGCCGCGGCGGTGGCCGCCAGGAGGTCCTCCCGGGTGCGCGCCGCCGCCCGCCGCAGGGCGGGCTTGACCTTGGCAAAGGCCAGCTCGATCGGGTTGAAGTCGGGCGAGTAGGCCGGCAGGAACAGCAGCCGGCAGCCCACCGCCTCGACGGCCTTCCGGGCGTCGTCGTTCTTGTGCGCGCTCAGGTTGTCCAGCACCACCACCTGGCCGGGGCGCAGGCTGGGCGCCAGCAGCCGCTCGGCGTACAGCGCGAAGGCCGCGCCGTCGACGGCCCCGGGCACCGCCAGCGCCGGGCCGACGCCGTCCGGGGTGAGGGCGGCCAGCAGCGTGACGTTGGGGCCGTGGTTGCGCGGGGCCGACCCGACGGCGCGCTGGCCGCGCGGGGCGCGGGCGGTGCGCGGCGTCATCGCCGTGTTGGTGCCCGTCTCGTCGACGAAGACCAAGTCGGCCGGGGCCAGCGCCGCGGCCGCCTCGCGCCAGGCCGCCCGCGCCGCTTCGTCCCGCTCGGACGCCCTCAGGGACTTTTTTTGAGCGTCCAGCCCAGCCTCCGCACCGCCCGCGACATCGTCGCCGGGCTGACCCGCACGCCGGCGTCGGCCTCCCACCGGTCGCAGTGCTGGGCCAGCGTGGCGTCGGGCGCGGCGGCCAGCTGCGCCGCCAGCGCCGGCG